>JAZORK010000001.1:0-2751 GCA_045656485.1 Acutalibacteraceae bacterium
CGGTCATCAAACCAAGGGGAAAGAAGTTTTAAGCAGTCTTTACAAATTTGACCGTCTTCCAATTTCTTATAGCCGAGCATACCGACTTCTTTACCGCAAATTTCACAATCTTGTTTCTTAAAAACATCAAATAATCCCATAATATAATCCTCACTTTTAAATATTATTTATTAAACTAATTATTGTGCATCATTATCATCAAAAGGATCGCCACATTCCATACAGAACTTAGGAGGATTGTGAGGGTCGGCAGGTTCCCATCCGCATTTATCGCAACGATAAAGAGGTGCACCTGCAGGTTTCTTAGCACCACATTCCATACAGAATTTACCTTTATTTACAGCACCACAAGAACAGGTCCAGCCGTCTGCATCTGCAGGCTTGGGCGAACCACACTCAGGGCAGAATTTACCTGTAGCAGTAGCACCGCAAGAACATTTCCAACCGTTTGCCGCTTGAGGTTCGGGTTTCTTAGCACCACATTCAGGACAGAACTTGCCTGTAGCGGTTGCGCCACAAGCGCACTGCCAGCCGTTTGCCGCAGTAGCGGGAGCGGCCTGCTGCTGCATCTGCTGCTGTTGCTGCTGCATTGCGGCAATCTGCTGAGCGGCACTAAATCCACCACCCATATTGCCGACCATACCCATACCCATAAAGCCGGTCATAGCACCGGCTGTGTTGCCGGCGGCCATCTCACGGGCATTGGCCATAGAAGCAGCGTCGCGGCCCAGCGCTATAGCGGCGTTGCTACCCATGTTGGCAGCCTCTTCGTACTTGTCGATCTTCGCCTTATCCTCTTCGGTGAGGTTGATGGGGTTCAAGGCGATCTTGCCTACGGAAATACCACGGCCCTCCACCCAATCGTACTGCAGAGCCTCGTTCATGGCCTTTTTCAGTTCGTTGACCTTGGCCGGTATCTGGGCAGGACGCAGTTCCTGCTCGGACAGCGCACCAAACGCCGACTGCAGAGCATCCACAAACTCGGTTTTCAGCTGCTCGTCAATGGTGTCACGGGTAAAGATGTCGCCCACGTTACCGGCAACCTTGGTGTAGAACAGCAAGGGGTCGGAAAGGACGTAGGAATACACACCGTTACAACGCAGGTCAACGGTACAGCTAAAGCCCATACGCTTATTCATCACCTCAAAGGTAATGGGGCTGGGCGTACCGAACTTATTGCCCATAATCTCCTTGGTGTTGAAATAGTAGACACGCTGGTCTTTGCCGGTGTCGCCACCATAGGCGAAACGCTTACCGATGGCCTTGAAGGTCTCCTTCAGGCTATCGCCGAAACTGCCGGCGAACATGGAAGGCTCGGTCGAGGTGTCGTAGGTATACTCACCGGGCTCGGCGCAAACCTCAACCACCTTGCCCTGCTCCACGATGATCATACACTGACCATCGGCAACGGCGATACCGGAGCCGTTGGAAATCAGGTTGTCGCTACCCTTGGTGTTGGAGGAGCGACCACCGGTGCGTTTCTGACCCTTGACCATCAAGGTGTCCATATCCAGAGCATCACAATAGAAAAACTCCTTCCATTGATCTGCCATTACGCCGCCAACAGCGCCTAATCCTGCTTTAATAAGTCCCATAATAAAAACTCCTTTCAAACTCTGCGGAATAAACCGCTAAATTTAATTAATTATTTTTTGAACATACGGGGTAATCAGTGTCAGTATTTTCTGCTCAGCTTCATTTGAAATCACTTTCTTAAAAATGTTACCACTACTATCAGTAACCGAAAATCTTAAAAAAGTTCCATCCAAAATTTCTGCTTCTGACTCATTCGATTCTTTTGGCTCATCCGTAAAAGACAAAATATTAAGGTTGATTAACTCGTTAACCGTATCAGAATCAAGCTCTATGCTTTTTAGGACGGGATATCCCTTGGTTTCGTGAGGAACTTCCATGTACAAATATCCCTTATCTTCGGTTTCGTCATACTTTACGGTATAAGAAAAGTTTTGATTGTATTCATCGGAAGTTTGAGAAATGGTGAACTCTTGCCACAATTCTCGCTCCATATCAGAACCATCCAATATGTATTTGTCTTTATTGCATCCGAACAGGGAGAGCAAAAATGCCATACACATACCAATCACCACCCATCGAAAACAACGTTTTCTAATTATCCACATGGGTTATACCTCCTTATCGATCATTTTAGCAGAATAAGGATTCTTGTTTTCTTTCGGTCTGTCGGGGGAGCTGCCGCATTTGACAGCCCACCCGATAATACGCATCCAGATAATAATTCCTACAATCCAAATTACTAAAGCTAACCAAAACAGCCAAACAGACCAACCTCGCCAATAATGTAAGGCTAATAAAATCCAAGCAGGAATTGACCATTCTAAGTTAAAACAAAGATTGATAAGTAAGCATAACCAAAAATTGCTTTTTCTTTTAAACAGCTTCATTACGCCCACGGATCAGCGGATTTCGGTTCACGAATACCAACTAAAATCATTTGATCCCATAGCCACCAGGTACCATCACCCTTCATACGAAGAATAATTTCACGGGGGTTATCTGCACCGCTGCTGCGAACAAATAACTTTTTATAACCCTCATTCGCATCAGAATATGGATTAGTTTCAATAGTTAAAGTGTACGGAACGGTAGGTGTGTAATCGTTTTCGGTTGTTGCTCCCTTAAAATACGAAAACGGTACATAAGTCTTGCCATCACGGAAGCGGTCATTTAAAAAGGAAATATCCTGCTGACCTAACGGTCTTGGACCACGGA
>JAZORK010000002.1:0-10283 GCA_045656485.1 Acutalibacteraceae bacterium
CACCCACGAAGGCTGTGGGTAAATTTGGGTAAACTCGTGCTGTGCTACCGATACAACGTTAGCATCTTTATCAAATAAAATTGCTCTTGCACTTGTTGTGCCTTCGTCAAGACTTAGAATATATTTTTTCATAAAATTACCCTTTTTTCACAACTCGCGGAACACGTGGTGAAATGCCGCAAATAATTTCGTAATTGATTGTGCCAGCCAAATCAGCCAAGGTGTCAACCTTTAGTTCTTTGCCGAAAAGGATTACCTCATCACCCATTTTAACGTCTTCGATTTCGCTTACGTCAACACACATTTGGTCCATACAAATGCGACCTATGATATTGGCTTTTTTGCCGTTTATAAGCACGAAGCCTTTGTTTGAAAGAATACGGGGGTAGCCGTCGGCATAGCCTGCTGAAATGGTGGCGATTTTGGTCTTTTTTTGGGCTTTAAATGTACGACCGTAGTTAACGGTATCACCCTCATTAATTTCTTTAACAAGTGACACAACCGATTTTACGGTCATAACAGGAATTAAATCAAGGTCGAGCGAAAGGTCGCTTGCGGGGGAAAGACCATAAAGTGCAATACCCACTCGCGAAAGGGAAAGGTGCTTGTCGTTATCTTGCAAAAATGCTGCCGAATTTGCACAATGCACAAGTGGGGGATTAATGCCGTTTTGCTTTAAAACTTCCACCGCTGCCCAAAAGCGTGAATATTGCTCGTTTGTAAAGCCGTCTTCCTGTTCAGGTGTTCTGTCTGATACGGCAAAATGGGTGAAAACACCCGCGATTATAAAGGTATCAAGCTTTGCACACTTTATTGCTTCATCTATACCGCAAAGCTCGTTATTTCGGCAGTCAAAGCCTATACGAGACATACCTGTATCTAGTTTAATATGTATTTTAATTTGGATATTATTTTCCTTTGCAAATTGAGATAAACTTTCGGCATATTCTTTAGAATATACACATTGGGACAAATCGTATTTTGTAAGTTCTAACGCTTTATTAGCAGGGGTGTAGCCCAAAATTAATACGGGCTTTGTTATACCGTTTTCACGCAAAAAAATGGCTTCTTCAATGTTGGAAACGGCAAAATAATCCGCCCCATTTTGTTCTAAAACGGGTGCTATAGCGGCGGCCGAATGACCGTAAGCGTCAGCCTTTACCACAGCCATAATTTTGCTGTCTTTAGCCTTTTCTTTTAAAATTTTAAAGTTGTGTTTTAAGGCATCTAAATCAATTTCAGCCCAAGTTCTATGCAAAAAATCCATAATATCACCAATTACATTATAGCACTAAATTATCGCTTTTGCAATCTTACTTTTGTTTTTACTGAAAGGGGTATAAAAACAAGCCCTAAGCCTATCCAAAAAACCGAATATAAAAGGCAAATTTGCCCTTTAAAGTTAAAGGGGAGCTTTGAGTAAT
This sequence comes from Acutalibacteraceae bacterium, assembly GCA_045656485.1. GTDB lineage: Bacteria > Bacillota > Clostridia > Oscillospirales > Acutalibacteraceae > UBA737. Next base: position 1,425 of record JAZORK010000002.1, read on the forward strand.
CCCAAACATTCTTTTTAAGTATTATATTAAATATTATGCCAAAAACAAGCTCGATAGCCGTCACAAAAGCACTGCCAATAACCGCCCTTGCGAGTAGAGTCTTTTTCTTGAATTTTTCGCCGATTTTGGCAAAGGTTACAAAGCAAATACCGCCTGCTAAAAGCATTGAAAAGTGGGTATAACCACGCCATAAAATTTCAATAAGACCATACCCAAAAGCACCGATTGGGAACATTAAAAAATCAACTTTTTTCATACTTTCACCCCAAATTTATTGTGTGAAAAAGGGCAGGATATATACTGATTTTAAATTTGACTTAAGGTTAAATTTGTGTTAAACTTTTAATAACAAAATACATTAGGGGATGGTTTTTTGGCTCGAAAGCATATAATCGTTTGTGTTTGTTTGATTGTTGTTCTCGTAATAGCTATTGTTTTTATCTTGCAAGGCACGGGGATTCAGTGGAATAGCGAATCTAAATATTTGCCGCAAGATATGGGCGAGGCTCTATGGAAAACCGAAGACGGTGATTCTTGGTTTAAGGTTGAAAACGGCACTCATCCCACGGGAGAAATTACTTTAGGTGGAAAAACCTCAAAGGCATATTACGTCTTTGCAGGAAAAGACAATGTTTCGGTTGTTTTGTATGAGGACGATATTCTTAACAGTGTCGAAGAATATAACGGCAACTGTGAATTTTACAAAAATAAGGTTTCAATAAATTTGGATATAGGCGAAGAAAAAACCGTTTTTATGGAGTTTAAAAAACAGCAGTAAGCTTTAAAATAAGGGGTTGACGGCAAAATGAAAAAATCAATTAGCTTGCTTTTTATGATTATAAGCATAAGCCTTTTTATCTTTTGGATTGTGGCGTTTATTGGAATTGATTCATTTGAGTTTCTTTTGCAAAACTTTAATTATTTTAAGTGCATAAATTTTGCCTTTTTGGCGGTTAGCATAGCTATTCCCATATTGGTGTTTAAGCTGAATCTTGAAAAACTGCTTTCAAGATATGAGGAAGGAAAACCCGTGCCAAACCCCGATAAATACATTCTTCTTTTCGCCCTTGAATTATTGGTTTTTATTTTGGTAGGCGGTTTCATATATGCTACTATTTTAAATGCAAACGAACATGAAGTTACACAGATAAATTTATTGCGACTTTATCATATTCCGTTTTTGATTTTCGGTAATTATTTTGGTTTTATTGTGAATTATTTGTCGTTTAGGTATTTTTTATCTAAGGGCAAAGAATAAGGCTTTTTGGGGGATTTGTGGTGTTTATTGAGCTTATTCTGGATTATGTAATACACATGTTCGATTTTATGAAAAATGAAGTTGTGCGCGCCATCGTACAAATTTTTGCTATGCTGTTTTTAACAGTCTTGTTTTGTGCAATAATATATGGAATATCTAAATTGATATTATGGGTAATTTAAAAGAAGCCTCGCAATTTGCGAGGCTTCTTTTCTATCTTCTTCTGCGGTTTGTTAAAGCTAAAAGTCTTATTAATTGTGTTAATGAAACCAAGAATGATGTGATATAGGTGAACGCTGCGGCGGTTAATACCTTACGAGCGCCTGTAATTTCGCTATCATCAAGTAAAATATTGTTATCTCTAATGGCGGTAATTGCACGGCGAGAAGCATTAAACTCTACAGGAAGGGTTATAAGCTGAAAAAGTAGTGCTACAGCAAAGAATACAATACCGATATTCGCAAGCATAGTGAAGTTAAAGATAAATCCTAACAAAATCAAGGGTAACGATAACCGTGAGCCGATATTGCATACAGGGTAAAGTGCGGTGCGCCATTTGATCGGTGCGTAAGATTTGGCGTATTGCACGGCGTGACCTGCTTCGTGAGCGGCAACACCTACAGCTGAAACGGTACGAGAGTTATAAACCGTATCCGAAAGCCTTATAACGTTTGTTTTAGGGTCGTAGTGGTCGGTCAAACTCCCCGAAACACGCTGGATTTCGACATCATACACGCCGTTTGCTTTAAGTACACGCTCAGCCGCTTCGGCACCGCTTAGCATGCTTTGTTTTTTTGAATATTTTGAAAATGTTGATTTTACCAACCCTTGCGCTATAAATGCTAAAATAATAGCAGGTAAAACTAAAATAATGTAATACGGGTCAATTCCGTAGTAATAGTAAGGCATAATATCACTCCAAAATTAAACGTTAAATCTAAAGAGAACTATGTCGCCGTCCTGCATAACGTATTCTTTACCTTCACTACGAACTAAGCCTTTTTCCTTAGCGGTAACCATATTGCCACCGCATTCCATAAACTGTGTAAAGTTTATAACTTCGGCACGAATAAAGCCACGCTCAAAGTCGGTGTGGATTTTACCCGCAGCGCCGGGTGCTTTGGTGCCTTTAGTAATGGTCCAAGCACGAACTTCGGGCTTGCCTGCGGTAAGGTAGGAAATAAGGCCTAAAAGTGAATAGCATTTTTGAATCATACGGTCAAGACCTGAACGTTCTAAACCTAGTTCTTCCAAGAACATAACCTTTTCTTCATCCGAAAGGGTAGAAATTTCGGCTTCTAATGCTGCGCATATCGGTAAAATTTCAGCCTTTTCGGTCTCGGCTATAGTTTTTACAGCATTAAAGTTTTTATTACTTTCAATTCCGTTTACAAAGTCGTCTTCGCTCATATTACAAGCGTAAATTACAGGCTTTGCCGATAAAAGTGCAGTAGTATTGATGATTTCTTGTTCAGTCTCATCGTTGATTTCAATGCTTCTTGCGGGTAAGCCTTGCTCTAAATGGTCGATAAGGCGCTTTAGAAAATCAACTTCTGCCTGCATTTTTTTGTCGCCCTTTAATGCTTTTGTAGCGCGGTCTAGGCGGCGTTGAGCCATTTCTATATCCGAAAAAATAAGTTCTAAATTAATGGTTTCAATATCACGCAATGGATCAACTGAGCCTTCAACGTGGATAATATCGTCACTCTCAAAACAACGTACCACGTGAACAACGGCATCAACCTCACGAATATTTGAAAGGAATTTATTACCAAGACCTTCGCCCTTAGAAGCGCCCTTTACAAGACCTGCAATATCCACAAATTCGATAACTGCGGGGGTGAATTTGTCGGGGTTATAGATTTCCTTCAATTTTTCAAGGCGCTCGTCGGGAACACTTACCATACCAACGTTCGGCTCAATAGTGCAGAAAGGGTAGTTTGCTGACTGTGCGCCTGCATTTGTAATTGCGTTAAAAAGTGTTGATTTGCCAACGTTGGGCAAACCTACCATACCTAATTTCATAATTGCCTATATCTCCTTTAAAAATCCTTTATTTATCGGGGTTTAGCGGTGTTTTTGCATTTTGCAAATACTGTTTCTACTCCATTTTTACTCCATTTTTGCATAGAATTATATGGAATTTTATCTAAACCCGATTGTTTTCAAATTGCTTTATAGCTTGGTCCATAGAATCTGTAGTTACATGGACGTAGCGGTCCATCGTTGTTTTTATACTGGAATGTCCGAGTAACTTTTGCAACACTTTAGGCTGCATACCTGCCTCAATCGCACGAGTGGCGTAGGTGTGGCGTAAAGCGTGCATAAAAAATCGTTTGATTTCCGCCTCGTCGCAAAGCTTGTAAAGGTGAGTATCGTAAGAACTGTTTTTGGCAGGCTCTCCCGTACGCCAATTGATAAACACTAGATTGCTCATTACAAGCGTTGAGGTTGTGCCTGTTCGCCGGTCAATGTATTCTAATGTTTCTGAAAGTAGGGGAGATGATTTCCTGTGCTTACGGTTATCCCATAACGCTTTTAATATTTCGTATGCACGGTTTGTTAAGGGTATGGTTCGATAGCTTTCCGGTGTTTTGGGCGGTCCGGCTCTCCAGTATCCTTGCTTGTGCCTATACTCCAAAGTTTTGTTGACGGTAAGTGTTCGTTTTTCGAAATCAATTGCGTCCCAAGTAAGTCCAATTAATTCTCCGGTTCGCAATCCTGTTTCAAGAATCAAAGCGTACTGTTTGTAATTATGAGAGCGCTTCGCCTGATTCAAAAAAATCTTTTGTTCTTCACGAGTTAAAAATTTAATATCATCCTTTGCCCTGACCGGTTTTGTGTATCGCACACCGTTCATAGGGTGCTTTATGATTAAATCATTCATAAGTGCTGCTTTAAGCAGAGTTCCCATTGTGATATATGTTTGCCTAATGGTTGAGCCTGCATAAGCTTCATCCATTTGCAATAACACTTTTTTGCAATGCATAGGCTTTACGTTTGCGATTGCCATTTTGCCTATAACGGGTTGAATGTTGATTGTGTATCGCTCACGATAATTACGCAATGTGTTAGGAGCAAGGTCGCCAACGATATTCTCAATCCAATATTCAAACCATTCGTCAACCGTAGTTTCGGTCGGAACAAAAATGCCTTCGTGCTTATCCGCATACTTTGAATCATCAATCCAGTTGCGAGCTTCGGGAATGGTAGCAAAATATTTCTCGTGTCTATTACCTAATTTGTCAACAAATCTTGCGCTGTATAAGCCATCCTTTCTTTGGTAAATTCCTTTACCACATTCTTTACCTTTTAGATTCTTTCCCAATATGTACTCCTTTCCCACTAAGTAAAAGAGCACACTACTACATTTTGAATTATAACATAGTTTGTGCTCTTTAACAAGTGATTAAATATTGTTTTTGTAAATTTTTTGAAATTAAAGTTAAATGATAATTTTATTACTGATAAATTCTTCAAACTCTTTACGCTTAACTAATTTTTTCTTGCCTACAAAAAGAACAAATGGACAATTAGGGGTGCGAAGCAAAGAATCAATTTTATTAATTCCAATGTTGCTGTAAGCAGCGGCTTCTTGTATTGTCATTGCAAGTTTTTTGTATATAGGCACAGTTTGAACATTATCTATATTTATCGTCTCCTTTCCATTTTCGCTCTACGGGGTTTAAAGTTATTTATTCCTTTCTTTGTTTTTTGAGATGGGTTTATGTTGTATTCTTTCAGCTTGTTCGGCTCTTTGTCGTCTGATAGGCTCTAACATACTGTCAATAAACTCCTTAACCTTTTTGGGTGCTAACTTCAACGCTTCCAAATATGGTTTGCAGAGTTCGGTAAGTTTGCGTAGTTGTTCTTCAAGACGCTCAATGTATTCGGTTAAATTCCATATACGAGATCGCAGTTTGCGGTTTTCTTCCTGAAGCATTTTAAGTTCCGATTGTGCGACATAGCTATTTTTCGCAAGTGTTGTAATTTTGTCGTATTCATCGGCAGAGAGTGTGCGGTTGCCAATGAGTGTTTTCTTACCCGCCGTTTCTATGTCGTGAACCATCATATCTACGTCATTGTTTATTTCATATTTGGTTTCTTGTTGTTCAAGTTTCTGCGTCACATCCGCTAATCGCTCTTTGTCTTTTGTGATTTGATACTGCAATACGCTTTGATGCTCTGCGGTGCTGCCACGTTCTCCACGGATAAAGTCCGTGAAGCCTTGACTTTGCATATACTCGAAGAACTCGTCTTGCAAAATGCTATAGGTTGGAATGAGTATTGGTTTTCCGTTTGCATCAAACTGTGGAACGCCATTCTCGTCGGTTAATTGCGGGGACTTCCACTTTTTAGAGTGGCTGACCTGCATAACGGTTTCTTTCACAGTTCCGATAAGAGATTTGTCCTTGCAACGCTTCGACCATTTGATTTGCTTTTCTACCACCGGTAAAGCCACAATGTGTAAGTGATAATGATAAATCGGTCTGCCGTATTTTTCGGTTAAAGCAATATTGAGTTCATCAGCGTGCATCACTGCCGAGAGAATATTTTCCTCGCCGTAAAGCCTCACCGCAAAGCGGTAAGCCGACTCGTAAAACTGTTTTGCATATTCATACCCGCCGTGCTTTTCAAAGTAGTCAGTGTTGACATCCAATATCATTTCGTCGTAAACCTTGGCATCGGCCTTAAGGCCACGAAGAGATACCTTGCCGTCATCCACCAGCTTGTCCAGAGTTTCGTTAAATGTCAGCTCACCGCAGGATTTATAATGCACGTTCTTGTCACTTTGAGAAAGGTCAACGTTCATATTCGCGTAATGCTCATTTTTGCGTTCGTTGTGGCGCTCGTATTTGCCAATGCTGTCTTTGGTTCGTGTCTGTACTCGCGCTACGGTATAGTTTTGTTTTGCCATTTTTTCACCTCCTTTACATAAAATATCTTTTTACTCGTTACGCACCTTTTGAAAGTGCGTAACCCACTATGACACTTTCACGGATTCTCCGCGCAAAGATGTCAGTGGGCTCTACGAGGGTGCGGGTCGCCAGTGGCGACCTCAGCCGATCTTGGTCGGATGAAGCACCGACCGAGCCGGCAGGCGAGACGTGGGGCTTTGCCCCATCATGTGCGGATGACTCCCCACAAAACGTAATCCGTTTTGCCGCTCTACCCGATGTCGTTCCTATCCCGGAATCTCACCGCAATGTTGTTTCGCTCGCTTCGTTTTTCACACGAAGGTCGTGGCGAAATCGTATCCTCATCAGACGGTCATTTAGTTGTCAAAAAAAGATCCTCCTAATAGGTAGGCATCGAAAAAGGCCAAAATTAAAGTGTTTTTTAAAAAATTTATAAATTGTTTACAAAGCCATATTTTTAAACCTCCCCATATAACGTCAAAAATTCGCAGTTTTGTGCATATGTTTGCGAGAAAAATTTCCTTTAAATTTTCATCCCCTACCTAACGTCATAAAAAAGGGAAAATATGCATAGTTTCATGAAATTGTTTACAAAAAATTCAATACCCCTCTAAGTGGTAGGCATTGAAAACGCCGATTTTTTCGGGTTTTGAGAAAAATATTTTTAATGAAATAAAAAAGCCCCTCATATCGTAGCCGGCGAAAACCCCGAAAAAACAACCCCCTCACCAAAACTTTTTAAAGTTTGTAAAAACTGCACAAACAAAAAAGCCGCCACACAGCATCCAAAAGATGCCGCATACGACTTTTGTCCCTCCACTATATAACGAGGTAAATCGATATAAATTATTCCTAAAAATCAAAAATATTTTTTAAAAAATAAAATTTGTGTTGTATGATCCAATCAAGTATTTGTCTAATTCATACTTGCAATAGAATTGTTTTATAGTATAATTAATGTAAAAATCAAATCAAACACAGAACGGTGGTGCGGAATATGAACTATAAAATTGCGATTTGTGATGACGAACAAAAACAAATTGAATATCTTACGTCTGTCGTTAATAAGTGGGCAAATAAGAATCGGCATATAGTTGAAATAAAGCCGTATTCATCAGCGAAAAGTTTCCTTTTTGATTATTGTAATGAAAAAGATTTTGATATATTACTGCTTGACATTGAAATGCCCGAAATGAACGGTGTGGAGCTTGCAAAAGCCGTAAGAAAAGAAAATTCAACCGTACAAATTATTTTTATTACAGGGTATTACGAATATTTTAGCGACGGTTTTGATGTGTCGGCGCTACACTATCTTATAAAACCCGCCGATGAAAGAAAACTGATGCCTGTGCTTGACCGCGCGGTAAATAATCTTAATTACCGTCAGCGTTCGGTTCTTTTAAGTTCTCCCGACGGTGATATAAAGGTTTCGCTTGCCGATATACAGTACATAGAATCGCAAAATGTTTATATTGAGGTGCATACCGTAAAGGGTGTTTACCGTTCTCGAATTTCTTTGGCAAAGTTTAACGAACAGCTTGACGAAACCTTTATAAAGGTACACCGTTCTTATATTGTGGGACTAAAATATGTTAAAATGATTTCGCGCACAAATATCACCATGGTGAATGGGGATGTTGTTCCGATAGCGCGTGGAATGTATGACGAAGCGCACGCCGCTTTAATTAAATTTTTGTGAGGCTTTTATGTTGTTTGATAAACTTATAGCAAAAAGAGTTGCCGCAGCCGAGAGCGAACTTTTGAAAAAGTATTACGCTGAGGTTGAAAATATGTATACCAAAATGCGTGGATGGCGGCACGATTACAGACATCATATTCAGACGATGAAGGTACACGCTCAAAATGGCGAGTATAATGAAATTAATAAATATCTTGATATGCTGGACGACGATTTAACGCACGTGGAAACTGTGATTAAAACTGGGAATAAAATGGCGGATGCGATACTGAACAGTAAGCTTTCTATTGCTGCCCAAAAAGAAATTAAGGTTAAGGCAGAAGCGCGCATTCCCGTGTCGCTTACGGTTTCGGAGCTCGACTTGTGTATCATTATAGGCAATTTGCTTGACAATGCTATTGATGCTTGTTGCGAATTGCCGAGCGAGGAAAGACTTATTCGAATTTATATGGAAATGAAGGGAAATTACCTTTATTTTGCTTTGACCAATACCGCCGCAGGCAAGAAAAAGCATAGTTTCAAAACAACCAAAGGCGAAGGTCACGGCTTCGGTCTTGACCGTATTGATACTATTGTAAAAAAATATGGTGGTTATCTGACACGCGCCAGCGAAGACGGTGCCTTTTCTACCGAAATATTACTGCCGCAATAAATATAGACTAAAGTGCAATTCACATCAAATTTTCTACGTTTGACAACAAATTGCACTTTTTTATATTTGTAAATGTTATAATCAGGACACAGTAAATGTCTTGGAGGTTAAAATGAGTTTTAAAGCTAAAAAATCCCGTAAAAAGCTTAAGTATTCAAGATTTAGTTGCATTTTATGGGCACTGAAAAATCTATGGCGAATAGATAAGTGGTTTGTCTTTTTTATCTTTGCAACTGTACCTGTAACGGTGGCAATACCGCTTGTTAACTCTTATTTTTCAAAATATTTGATTGATAGTATCGGCGGGGGCGAAGCGTTCTCTACACTTGTA
>JAZORK010000003.1:0-1447 GCA_045656485.1 Acutalibacteraceae bacterium
TCGAACCAACGACACGAGGATTTTCAGTCCTCTGCTCTACCGACTGAGCTACAGAGGCAAATGGCGACCTGGATGGGGCTCGAACCCACGACCTCTAGCGTGACAGGCTAGCGTTCTAACCAACTGAACTACCAGGCCAAAATGGTGGGAACAACAGGGCTCGAACCTGTGACCCTCTGCTTGTAAGGCAGATGCTCTCCCAGCTGAGCTATGCTCCCACGTTGCTGGCTTGCGCTGGCTGCTAACTTATTACTGCTCACCGGCGACGAACACTATATTATCATATCGGTGTTACTTTGTCAAGACTTTTTTTAAATTTTTTTTAAATTTATTTTCTTTAATAGTATATGCAGTTAAAAGCTATTTGTTTCCTTATTTTTTCTTAGCACAAAAATTGCGCGTTCGCTACTGTCGCAAAGCGGGTTTTCGGTCATATCATCAAATATGCCGATAACATCAAAATGATTCTTTTCTGCTAATTCTGATAGTTGTTCTACTGTATATGCCCTTTCGCAGAATTCTTCGGTATACCGTTCATATACTCCGTTATCCTTTAAAAAGAAATCGAGGGTTATATTTGTACTGCTCTTTTTAGCGTCATATTCATTCTGCCAGACACAATAAACATTTTCTTCCTCAATAACAAAGGTATTGTTGCCTAAAATATGTTCGTGTTTGAAAGGGGTGTTTACATCGAAAATAAACAAAGCATCTTTTTCAAGAAAAAGAGAGACGTTTTTAATTGCTTTTTCAAGGGTTTTAAGGTTTGTTATGTGGTTGAGGCTATCCATACAGCAAATCGCACCGTCAACCGTTCCGTATAAATCAAGCTCTGCCGCGTCCTGACAAAGATACAGAACATCGGTGCCTAAATCGGCGGTATTTTCCCTTGCTACACTTAGCATTTCTTCCGAAATATCAACGCCAATAACCTCAATACCCTTTAATGCCATTTGGTTTGAAAAACCGCCTGTTCCGCAGGCAAGGTCTAAAAGAAGCTCGGGTTTCTTTCCGTATTTTTTAAAAAGCCTTAGCAGATATTCACTTCGCTTTTTATAATCAACATCGTTCATAAGCCTGTCGTAAAAGAAGGCAAAGTCACTGTAGCTGCTCATTTTGAGAGTCTCCCCAAAGCAAGTTCAAATCCCTCGTTCATAGAACGGCTTACACGGCTGATGGTTGCGGTGGAAGCGCCTGTTTTTTCGATTATTTCATTATAAACCTTTTTTTCGCTCAAAAGCTTTGCAACTGCAAATCTTTGTGCAATTGCACCTATTTCTTTAGGGGTACAGGCATCGCTGAAAAACTTTGCGAGTTCCTCTTTTGTTTCAAGTGTTAATATTGCTTCAAATAACAGTTCGTTAAAATTATTTTTTTCCATAAGTATCACCTTCAATTAAGCTTATACTTCAATCATTTAACATTTTAACACACAAAAGTGCTAAAG
>JAZORK010000004.1:0-10932 GCA_045656485.1 Acutalibacteraceae bacterium
TTCACGCTAAGTAAAATTTGGTTTTTGATTTGTTCCATTCCTTCAATGGTGGAGTGACCGTCTATATATCATATCCTTCAGGAATGTAACCCGCAAAGGTGGAATAGCTGTCGCCCAATATTAAAACGTTACCCAAATTCATAAACAGGACTCCCTTCGAAGAAATTATACAGTTGCTTAACCCTTTGTACAAGTGCGGATTTTGGTTGACTTTTGTTATGCTTATTAGTATAATAAAAATGGTATATTTTGTACACAAAAAGGAGAGTAAAACATGATTAAAACAGGCTATTTTAACGATTCTAAAAAAGAGTATGTTGTAACTAATATGCGTCCGCGCAGACCGCTTACAAACTACCTTTGGAATGAGCTTTTTATCGCCAATATTAACAACTTTGGTTTTGGTGAAAGCTTCCTTAGAATTAGCGCTCAAGAAAGAGTGTATCTTTTTGAGGCTGAATGCGAAGACAACCGTATTATTTACTTAAAAGACCGTGAAACCGGCGAATATTACGATGCTAACCGCAACTATCAAAACAAGGATTTTTCTAAGTACGAATGTCACGTTGGTATCGGTTATCAACAAATTGTTAGCGAATACAAAGGTCTTGAAACTGAATTTACCATCACTATCCCTGAAGAAGGTTCATTAGAGCTTTGGAAAATTAAGGTTCGCAACAATTCGGACGATATTAAGAAGTTTGACTTAGTACCTTATGCTCGCCCCGTAGTAAACCTTACAGGTCACTTGGCTTACGGCCACGCTGATTACGAAGAAGATTTCGGCGGACTTTTCTTTGTGCACGATGCTTTTGCAATCTCGCACGACTGCGTTTCGACCTTTATGAAGGCTTCCTTAAAGCCCGATGCTTATGAACTTAGCAACGTTAATTTCAAGGGTATTTATAACACCTACGGCAATCCCCAAGCGCTTGAAAATGAAAAGCTTTCAAATAAAGGCTCTTCTTTTGATAATCAATACTGCGGCGCTATGCAGTTTGGTCTTACCTTAAAACCCGGTGAAGAAAAGTCTGTTTATATTGCTATCGGTGTTTGTACTGATATGGCAAAAGCAACCGAATACTGTGATAAGTATTTGGCTGAAGGCGTTTTTGAAAACACTATTGCTAAGATTAAGTATGCAGCTGACCAAATGGATAAGCTCTACGTTTTGAAAACTCCCGACGATTACATCAACACCATGATTAACACCTGGCTCAAGCGCCAAATCTCCTTGGGTAAAACTTGGGGCCGTGTTTATTCAAAGGGCTTCCGTGATATTATGCAAGACTCTGCAGGTCTTTGCGCATTTGACAGAGAAATGGCAAGAGAAAAGATTAAGGTTTGCCTTTCTAACCAGCGCCCCAACGGTAACCCAATGCGTGCTTTCGACCCTGTTGACCGCACACCTTACTATGACGGTGCCGCTTGGATTCCCGCTACTATCTTAGCATACCTTAACGAATCTGGCGACCTTTCTGTGCTTGATGAAGTTTGCCCCTACTTTGAAAGCGACGAAACCGACACTGTATTTAACCACATGTATAAGGGTCTTCGTTTCTTGCTCGACAACCGCGGCAAACGCAACATGGTATTATGGGGCGGCGGTGACTGGAACGACTCTATCAACAACACAGGTAATCAGTTAAAGGGTGAAAGTGCTTGGCTCAGTATTGCAACCGTTAAAGCTACCGACGAATTCTGCCGCATTTGCGAAATTATGGGCGGTAAGGAAGATTTAATCGCTAAATTACAAGAAGAAAAGGCTGTTCTTAAAGCCGCTATTTTAGAACACGCATTCGAAGGCGACCGCTTTATTTACGGTATTAACGACTGGGATGAAAAGGTTGGCTCGGAAGACAGCGTTCAGGCTAAGATGTATCTTAACACTCAAACTTGGGCAGTATTGGCTGACATGCTTGATACCGACGGTTTAAATAAGATTATGAATACCGTTGAAGAAAAATTAAGATGCGACTACGGTTACGTTCAATGTAGCCCTGCTTACAGCAAGAAGGATTTACATATCGGCCGTATGGCATACTTTATCCCCGGCGGTTTCGAAAACGGCTCGGTTTACAACCACGGCGTTGCATTTAAAATTGCGGCTGACTGTAAGTTAGGCAAAGCAGACTTAGCATTCGAAACCTTAAAGCTTATTAGCTACGACAACCCCGCTAACATTGATTCGGGTGTTGAACCTTACGTTGTAAGTAATATGTACTTAGGACCCCAAGACCCCAACCGCCCAGGTTATGCACCTTATTCTTGGATTACAGGTACAGCAGGTTGGATTTACCGTGACGTTACCGAATCTATTATGGGTGTTAGCGGTGAATTTACAGGTCTTAAGATTAACCCCTGTATGCCTACAATTTGGGACGAAGCATTTGTATCCCGTGTATACCGTGATGCTACATATAACATCACCTTTAAGCGCACAGGCGAATACAAGCTCATAGTTGACGGCGAAGTTATCGACGGTAATATTGCTCCCATCTTCCCCGCAGGCAGCGAACACACAGTTGTTTGTGAATTCTAATTAAATTTATAAAAATAAACCCGAAGAATTTTCTTCGGGTTTATTTTTTGTTAAACGCAAGTGTCAATTGACACAATTTATATAATAAGGTATAATTATAAAAAACCAAAATGGAGTAAAAAAATGCAAAACACTTGGAGTAAGGATTATACACTCAGAGCTAACGATTTTGATAAATATGACCGCATATTGCCGTCGTCGGTATTAAGCATTTTTCAAGATGCAGCGGGACAGCACGGAGAACAAATTGGTGTAGGCTTTAAAGAAATGCTTGAGCGTAACTACCTTTGGGTAATAGTGCGTGTTAAGTTTGAAATTGTAAAAGCGCCAAAGCGTTACCATAAGGTAAATATAAAAACTTGGCCGTTTGAGCCAAAGCGTTTTAGTTACCGCCGTGAATATTTAATTACCGATGAAAACGGCGAAAAGCTTATAATCGGCTCGTCTGAGTGGGTTATAATCGACAGCGTAAAGCGAAGTCTTGTATCAGCCCCTAATCTTTACAGTATTAAGGACGGCTTTTATGAAGAAATGCTACTGGATAAAAAAATAGCAAAGGTGCCCGATTTTGAAGCCGTAGGCACACCCTATACCGTAACACCTGCATTTACCGAGCTTGACTTAAACAATCACGTTAATAACACCAAATACGCAAACTACGTTTTAGATGCTATAAGCCCGAGTGAAAGTGATGTTTTAAAGACTTTCCAAATTGACTACCGCAAGGAAGTTTTGCAAGGCGCACCGCTTGAAATTTTTTATACAAGGCAAGAAGACTGTATTTTAGCAAAGGGCCTCAATAGTGACGGCGATATAATGTTTGCCTGCAAATTAGAGAAGGAATAAAAAAGAAACCGACAAGTCGAAACTTGTCGGTTTTTTATGTATTTTAGAATAAGCTGTAATTAACTACAAGACTTGCAAATACAATGGAAACCATTGAAAGAAGCTTGATAAGAATGTTAATTGCAGGGCCTGATGTATCTTTGAAGGGGTCACCTACGGTGTCGCCAACAACTGCAGCTTTGTGTTGGTCGCTACCCTTACCGCCGTGAACACCGCTTTCGATGTACTTTTTAGCGTTATCCCAAGCACCGCCTGAGTTAGACATAAAGATTGCAAGTAAGAAACCACTTACAGTAGCACCTGCGAGCATACCAACAACACCTGTGAAGCCGAGTACCATACCAACAATTACGGGGGCTACAACAGCAACAACGGTGGGTAATACCATTTGACGAAGACTTGCTTTTGTGCAAAGGTCAACGCAGGAAGCATAGTCGGGTTCAGCTTTGCCATCCATAAGACCTGTGATTTCCTTGAACTGACGACGAACTTCAACAACAACCGATTGTGCAGCCTTACCAACAGATTCCATAGTTAAAGCGGCAAATACGAATGGCAAGCAAGCACCAATGAATAAACCAACCAAAACGGTGGGGTTTGTAAGGTCGAATACGGTAACGATTTCCTTACCTGTAGCAGCGGCAACTTCCTTAACCTTGTCTATGTAAGAAACCATAAGTGCTAAAGCAGTTAAAGCGGCAGAGCCGATAGCAAAGCCTTTACCTGTGGCAGCGGTGGTGTTACCGAGTGAGTCGAGAGCGTCTGTTCTTTCTCTAACCTTTTCGTCAAGGTTTGCCATTTGAGCAATACCGCCTGCGTTATCGGCAACAGGACCGTAAGCATCGGTTGCAAGGGTAATACCAAGGGTTGAAAGCATACCAACTGCTGAAAGAGCGATACCGTAAAGACCTGCAGAAGCAGATGCCTTACCGCCCGATACAAAGTAAGCAACCATAATACAAATAGCAACAATTACGATGGGGAGAAGGGTTGAAAGCATACCAAGACCGAGGCCGCCGATAATGATGGTAGCGCTACCAGTTTCGGATTTATCGGAAAGCTTTTTGGTGGGGCCGTAAGAGTCAGATGTGTAGTATTCGGTAACCTTACCGATAAGCACACCTGCTACAAGACCGGAAAGAATTGCGAAGTAAAGACCGATGGTGTTTTTGCCGTCAAGCATAAACCATACAATCGGGAAAGAAAGGATTGCAATAACAATTGCGCTGAAGTTAGTACCACGGCTTAAAGAAGCTAAAAGTTGACGTTGTGTAGCGCCTTCTTTAGTTCTTACAAAAACAGTACCAACAATAGAGCAAAGAATACCGAGTGTTGCGATAAGAAGCGGAACACCGATTGCGCTGAAAGCTTTTTCGCCAAAAGCAGAAACGCCTAAAGCCATGGCTGAGATAATAGAACCTACATAAGATTCGTAAAGGTCAGCGCCCATACCTGCAACGTCACCAACGTTATCGCCAACGTTATCGGCAATAACTGCGGGGTTACGTGGGTCATCTTCGGGGATACCTGCTTCAACTTTACCAACAAGGTCAGCACCTACGTCGGCAGCCTTTGTGAAGATACCGCCACCAACACGTGCGAAAAGTGCCATTGAAGAAGCACCCATACCAAAGGTGAGCATTGCGGCAGTAATTTGTGAAGCTTCGAGGTGGAATACAAACTTTAAGAGTATCATCCAAATTGAAATGTCTAAAAGACCTAAGCCAACAACGGTAAAGCCCATTACAGAACCTGCCGAGAAGGCAACACGAAGACCTTTATCAAGACCGGTGATACAAGCATTTGCTGTTCTGGCATTGGCAGCGGTTGCTATCTTCATACCAACAAAGCCTGAAAGAGCTGAGAAGAAGCCACCTGTTACAAATGCAAAGGGTACAAACCAAGTAAGTAAGCCTGCGGCTGCCATACCGATAAGTACTAAGAACATAATTGCAAAGAAGATAATAACAACTTTGTATTGTCTTCTAAGGTAAGCGTTTGCGCCTGTTCTAATGGATTTGGAGATTTTTTGCATTAAGTCGTTACCTTCGCTAAACTTTAAAACCTTTAGCGCGGTAGCAATTGCAAACACAATTGCTAAAATTGAGCCTGCAAGGGTAAAGAATGCTGCGTATTCTCTTAAAAAATTGAGCATAAAAAACCGAACCTTTCTTTATTAAATTTTTTGCAAATTAATATAATTAAGTATTTTACTCCTTTAAAGTGCTAATGTCAAGGCGGAAAAATTAAATTATAAAAATTTGTACATAAAAACCATAAATTTGTTAATACTCAACCTTTGGTTTGTTGACTTATAAACATATGGTGTATATACTAAAGATGAAGGGAGGAGCCTCATGGACCAAATAAAGATTGGAAAATTTATTGTCGAGTGTAGAAAAGGGCAAAATTTAACCCAAATGCAGTTAGCCGAAAAGCTCTGCATTACCGACAGGGCAATTTCAAAGTGGGAAAGGGGTAAATCCTTACCCGATTCGAGCATTATGCTTGAACTCTGCAGTATTCTTAAAATAACGGTAAATGACTTACTTTGTGGGGAGGTTGTTACAATGGATAATTACAATAAAGAACTAGAAAAAAATTTACTCGAAATGACAAAGCAAAAGCAAGAGGCGGACAAACGCCTATTAACAATGGAGATTGTTATGGGTTTTGTATGTGTAGCCATATTATTAGTGTTAAATGCTGTTGCATCATACGTACAAATGGAGAAATGGCTTAGAATTTTGCTTGTTAGTATTTCCATTGTTCCGCTTTTAATAGCTGCCCCGTTTATGATTAAAATAGAACAAACTGCCGGCTATTATAAATGTGCAAAATGCGGTCACAAATACGTGCCCGACTTTAAAAGCGTTTTTATGGCAATGCATATGGGCAGAACAAGATATATGAAATGCCCTAAGTGTCACCAAAAATCCTGGCAAAAAAAGGTACTTACAAAGGAATAATATATTAATATTACAATAATAAACGGACTATGACTTTTTTGTCATAGTCCGTTTTGTGTATTACTGCATTTCTTCAATGGTTTTCACATATCGCATCATACCACTCCAAAAATAATCGGTGGCAAAAGCGGCATAAGATTCTTCGGGAATATAAATAAAGCATTCGGAAGACATTTTAGAAACTGCAGTTGTATTAAAGGGGAGCTTTTCGGGTTCACGATGATTTTCAATAATCTTGAGTGTACTGCATCCACTAAGGGAATCGGGGGTTATGCTTTTGAGGTTTGAATCCTTGGGGATAATAATATGCTCTAAAACGGTGGAAGATGCAAAAGCATTGTCGCCGATAACCAATACAGGTTTACCCTTGTTATCACGGGGTAGGGTAAGAACTTTTTCTTTTTTACCTGCCTTTGTAAGCCCTATAATAGCAAAGCCATCTTCGAACTCTTGGAATTTAAAGTATTTTGCATTGGGGTCATTTTCACCGCTGTTTGCAAAATAATCGGCTGGGCGTTTAGGTGGATCGTATTTTTGGGTTTTAATTGTTTTGCCTAAAACCTTTGCTAAATCATCCGCCAAAAGTGAAGTGCGCTCTAAAGCACCTAGCGAATTTAGGTGGAAGTTGGTATCATAAAAGAAACCCGAATCCATAATATAATTATTAATATCACTTAAAACGGGGAAATGGAGTTTTTGCTTAAGTGTGTTATAAAATTCGGTTTGTTCTTCCTTTGTGGATACAACCGAATCGGCATTAATAGGTGAAAAACCAAAATAAACCTTTGCGCCTTTACGCTCACACTTAGCGGCAAATTTATTTACATAGTCAATAAATTCGGCATCTAATAAATCGGTAGTTAAAGCCACAGGCATAGAAGTGTCGTAATTTTTGGGCATTTCGTTAAAAGGTCTATCTACCTTAATGTCGCCGTATTCGTTAAAGGAAGCTTTGGCGTAAATACCTGTAGGTGATGGCTTTTGATTTTTGCGAATAAACCCAAGCTTTTCGTTTGCAAATTCGGGCATTTTAGCAATCAACTTACCAAGGTTAGAAAAGCCGACGTCTTTTAGCAACCCTAAATCACAGTCAATCGCTTGCCACATACTGTGGGCGTTGTAGTAAAGGGAGTAAGTTTGCTTGTCGGTTTCGGGGCAAATTACCACAATGTCACCCTTTTTTATGTAACGGATTGACATATCAAGCATTGCTTTTGTGCCAATTGTGGCATAAAGACCGTAGTTTACAACGGGTTTGCCTAGATATTCTTCTAATTTTTTAGAATCCAAGCCAAAGGCAAGACTACTGCCGCCTATAAGCACGATTTTTTCTTCGGTTATAGATTTAAGGCGGGTGTGTTTGTCGGTGAGTTCGCCTAAAAAGGTTTCGTCATACTGGCAGGGGGTGGTTAAAACCGTTGTGGCAACCACACCCAAGGGTGCTATTAAAAGTAAGATAACGAGGATAGATATAATTATATTCTTTTTCATATTCTTCCCCGCTTTCTAAAATTGGAAATAGATAAAGGCACTTGAACCGCCTGCGGCCAAAAGAATTAGCCAAGCAAACATAATTGCCCATATTAAATAAACACTTGTACCGCCTAAAAGCTTTGCACCGCCGGGTGTTTGATATTTTGCAAGGGTAAGCTTGCGGTCGGATAAAATCATAATAAAAATTGCAAGAATTACAATAAGTGCATTATTAAGGGTAAGTCCAAGGTCGGTTACAATGGTAGATGCGCCAAAGGTTGTAAATAGGTTGCGAAGTAAAATTAAAAGGTCGCTAGTGTTGTTCGCACGGAAGAAAATCCAAGCAAAGCAAACTAAAGTAAAGGTTACAGCCGTGCGGAAAATTTTAACGCCTCGACTTTTAACATCTAACCCTGCTTTAGCATAAAGACCGTTTCGCTTTTTATATGTAAGGTCGCCTACAACACGGTAAATGCCGTGGAGAAGCCCCCACAAAATAAAGGTCCATTCGGCACCGTGCCAAAGTCCGCTTACTAAAAATACAATAAACAAATTAACAAGCTGACGTGCATAACCCTTGCGGTTGCCGCCTAAGGGGATATATAAATAATCCTTAAACCAGCTTGAAAGACTAATGTGCCATCTAGCCCAAAAATCACGAATATTTTGTGCAGAGTAGGGGCGATCAAAGTTTTGCATTAGGCGGTAGCCCATAATACGAGCACAGCCTATGGCAATATCGGTATAACCCGAAAAGTCGCAATAAATTTGCACCGCAAAAAGAAGTGTTGCAATAATAATCGCAAGACCTTTAGCATCATTTGGGTTATTATATACTGCATTTACATAGGTTGCGGCGGTATCGGCAACTACAATTTTTTTAAAAAAGCCTGCAAGCATACGCTTAGCACCAATGTATAAATCATCGGCATTAAATTTATGCTCGGCGTGAAGCTGCGGTAAAAGATTGTCGGGTCTTTCAATAGGACCTGCAACTAACTGTGGGAAAAAGGAAACGAACAAAGCATAGTAAAAGAAATTAGGCTCGGCTTTAATATCGCCACGGTAAACATCTATACTGTAGGAAAGGGTTTGGAAGGTATAGAAGGAAATACCGACAGGCAAAATTAAGTTAAGGGTGAAATCCGCGCCGAAGAAATCGTCAATCGTGCCTGCTAGGAAGTTATAATATTTAAAGAAAAATAATACCGAAAGAGAAGCTACAACCGAAATTACCATGCAAAGCTTTTTATATTTTGGCTTTTGCTCAATTAAAATACCCGAAGCGTAGGAAACGCCTGTGGTAAACAAAATTAAGAAAAACAGCTTGGCACTCCAAGTCATATAAAAATAATAACTTGCAATAAGTAAAGGTATCCACCTATATTTGCGGGGAACTACGAAGTTGAGAATAGCTACTATAGGGTAAAATAGTAAAAATTGTATAGAGTTAAAATTCATTTATTCTTCCCCCTTTTCTTTTGGAGTGGGCGAAAGAACTAAAGACAATGCGCCTGTGAGTAACACAAGCACTAATACGTCCGAAAGGGTACCGCCAAAGAGTAAAATAACGGTTATTGCAACTGCGTGAGCCACCACCCCTATACCTGTTAAAATTATTTGTGGTATGGGGGCAAGGGTAGTCTTTTTATTTAAAAAATAGAGAAATAATTGCCAAGCAATTAAGAAAACTGGGAACAACACAAAAATTGGTTGTTTAAAATAAATCATATCCATAAAAGTTCCTTATTTTATGCCGATATTAGCCTTTTTAATGTCTTCTGCCAAGTTTTCGGTGTGTTTTTTTCTGCCTGTGGTGTTTACGTGGTAGTCGGTGTTGTCAAAAATTTCGGCATTGTAGATGTAATCACGAATATCCGAAATCAAGGGGCAGTCAATAGTTTCGCTAATCCACTTGTTGTAGTAATCATAAGCGTCTTCGGTTTTGCTGTCTTCTTCAATGTTGTTTATGTTGTGTGGGGGATAACCGAATACGATGTTTGCACCGCTGGCTTTAACCTTGCCGATTGCACGGTTAAGGTTGGGGATGAATTCTTCGGGAATAACGCTTTCATTAAAGCGGAATGTTCCGTTGAGACCGGTTACAAAGTGGGGGGAGTTCATTTTGTCGGTTAAGCTTGCGTTGTCGCCCATTGTGTCAAGACGTGGGCTGTGGTCATACCAAGAAAGTTCTTTCATTCTGAAAGATTGGTTGCAATATTCGCCGATAGCACCGAAAATATTGGTGTAATCGGTAGCGTCGATATTTTCAAAAAGATTGTAGCAGGTGGAAGTACCTTGAATGGTAGCGCTGGGCATTTCGGGGTTGCCGTTTACGTGGAAAGCCTGGTCGCCGAATTGTTCGGGAGTGAAAACAACGGTGTCGTTTTCGGTAAGGTAGGGAACGATAGCATCAAGGTAGTAAACGGTGTTTTGGTTGCCGTTTGTACCAAAGTTTACAACGGTTATATCGTCTTCAAAAAGGCTTTCCATATATTCGGTGTCAACGCCGTATAATATGCTTGAACCTGCAAGGAAAATAAGACGCTTTTCGCCACGGGTTTTAAGTAAGCGTTCGTATTTAATACCAAAGGTTACAAAGCTGTCGGTATAACGGGGAGTTTTACCTGCACACAAACGAACGGTTTTTACAGGGGTGTTTTGGAAAGAAGCATCGCTAATGGATTCTAAATTGTCATATAAAGTAACGGTTTTAAGGTTTTTGCAGTTTGTAAAAGCGCTCATTTCAACATCGGTAATAGAGGATGTAATATGTACTTCTTCTAAAGTGGTGTTATTTGCAAAGGCATTTTCGGCAATAGAGGTAACGGCCTTACCGTCGATTTCACGTGGAATATAAACGGTGCTATCAGTGCCTTTGTAAGCGGTGATTTGTAAAGAACCGCCGATATCGATAGTTTCAAAATTGGAAGCGGAAGTTTCCTTTGCCCAAACGCAGTATAAATTTTGTTCGGTTTCTTCGTTCGGTAACTGGAATCTATAACCGGGGCGGATTAATTCACCCTTGCCATCTTCTGAGAAGGAATAGCCTAAAAGCACATAACCTTCCTTTACAAAGGAACCATCATCCTCACGGGCAAC
>JAZORK010000005.1:0-1839 GCA_045656485.1 Acutalibacteraceae bacterium
CCGCGGCGCTTCCTTACGCTCGCTGTATCGTCCACCGGACGCGCTCGCGACGTCGCCTGCCACCCCAGCCAAAAAATCCAAGTCTTAGGACTTGGATTTTTTACTTTTCACTGATGCCTCTACACTAAAAACAGCTTAGAATTTTATTGCAATAAACATAGGTTTATGCTAAAATAAAATTGTAAGCTTTTCGCGTTTACGAAAGGAGAAACAAATATGAAAAAATTATTGGCAATCGCTTTAGCCTTGGTTATGTTGATTTCAATTGTGCCATTAGGTGCTGTTACAGCTTCTGCTACTACAGGCGGCGGTAGTTCGGGTGACTGCTTTTGGGAAGTTGATGGTACCGTGCTCACCATTAGCGGTAATGGAAAAATGGAAGATTATGATTTCAATAATATGGCACCTTGGGGTACTGATATTACTGAAGTCATTATTGAAGACGGTGTTACAAAAATAGGTGCTTTTGCATTTTTTAAATCTCAAAGCATTACAAAGGTATTAATCCCTGATAGTGTTGTTAGAATAGGTGAAACCGCATTTTACGGTTGTGAAAATTTAAAAAGCTTAACTATACCAAGTAGCATTACTGCTATGGGTTCAGATGCTTTTGGTGCTTGTACTTCTCTTGAAGAAGTGGTTATTTCGGAAGGTGTAACTACCGTATCCGAATCTGCTTTTTATGGCTGTACAAGCCTTAAAAAAGTGATTCTTCCAAGTACTGTGAAGAAAATAAGACCTGCTGCATTTGGTGGTTGTGATAACCTTACTGACGTATATTATAACGGATCGTTTGACAACAAGAGAGCAATTACAATAGATGGTTATAATGACTGCTTATTAAATGCTAACTGGCATTATAATTCCGATGGTAGTGAAGGCGAGGAACCGACTGATAAGCCAATAAATCCCATTGAATATCTTGAATATAAGATTGCAGGGAATGAGGTTGTCATTACCCTTTGCAGACCTTTGGCAAGTGGTGCTTTTGAAATACCAAGCACTATTGACGGTTTTCCCGTTACCAAAATTGCTGATCTTGCATTTTATGGATGCGAAAATCTCGAAGAAATAATAATTCCCAACAGTGTGGTTGAAATTGGCGTTGCAGCATTTTTCGAATGTAAAGGTTTAACAAGTGTAATCATCCCAGGAAGTGTTAGAAAAATAGGCTCAGACACTTTTAATGGTTGCACTTCGTTAAATGAAGTTGTCATTTGTGAAGGTGTTACTACGATAGCAGATAATGCGTTTTGTGGTTGTAATAATATTACAACTGTGCAACTTCCTAAGTCTATGGAAAAAATAGAGCCTGCTGCATTTATTGACTGCAATAGTATTACTGATGTATATTATGGCGGTACCGAAGCTGATAGAGAGCAACTTATTATTGATAATCTTGAAGATTTAAATGCTTCATTATTAAATGCTACATGGCATTATGCTGAAGTTGAACATGACCACACCTACACCCACGAGGCGGACAAATATTGCGATATTTGCGAAGCTGAACGTGAAGTTATAGGTCAACATCTTATTAAAGAAAATGGTGCAACCTACTATTATGTAGATGGTGAAAAAACAAATATCACTAGCCTTGTAAAAATTAACGGTAAGTGGTATTATATTAAAGGCGGTAAGTTTGCTTCAACAACTACCACATTAGTTAAGTACAACGGCAAGTGGTACTATGTGAAAAATGGTGTTAAGAATACTGCAACCACCCTTGTTAAGTATAATGGTAAATGGTACTATGTTGAAAAGGGTGTTAAATCCACAAAGACAACACTTGTTAAGTACAACAGCAAATGGTACTATGTAAAGAGTGGTGTTAAAAAT
>JAZORK010000006.1:0-11719 GCA_045656485.1 Acutalibacteraceae bacterium
CTCTGTCGGCAACTTCACGGGCAAAGCCCATTTCGTGAGTAACAACCGCCATTGTCATACCTTCTTGTGCTAGTGACTTCATAACTTCAAGCACTTCGCCAACCATTTCGGGGTCTAGCGCCGAAGTAGGCTCGTCAAAAAGCATAACTTCGGGTTGCATACATAAAGCACGTACAATAGCAACACGTTGTTTTTGACCACCTGATAATTGTGACGGATAAGAGTTTGCTCTGTCAGCAAGACCAACACGTTCCAAAAGCTTCATAGCACGTTCTTCGGCTTCTTGCTTTGAAAGACCCAAAACTTTAATGGGGGATATAGTCATATTTTTAAGCACGGTCATGTGTGGGAAAAGGTTAAACTGTTGGAATACCATACCCATTTTTTGACGGTGAACATTGATATTGGTTTTAGGGTCGGTAATATCGGTACCGTCAAAGTAAATATGACCGCCTGTGGGTTCTTCTAAAAGGTTAAGGCAACGCAAAAAGGTTGATTTACCCGAGCCCGAAGGACCAATTATGCAAACCACTTCACCTTTTTTAATTTCAGTATCAATACCCTTTAAAACTTCGATTTTATCAAAGGTTTTTTCTAAACCTTCAACCTTAATTAAAACGTCATTAGTGTTCACTCTTGCGTAGCCTCCTTTCTAATAAATTGAGGAAGTAGGTGAATATCATTACAAGCACTAAGTAGATTGCCGCTAATACAAGATAGGGGACAAAGGCATCGTAATAATCGGCAACAATTGCACGTGCAGCTCTTGTTAAGTCAAAAACGGTAATAAAGCCCGCAACCGATGTTTCTTTAATCATTACAATAAATTCGTTACCTAAAGCTGGTAAAATGTTTTTGATAGCTTGAGGTAGAATGATTTTTGTCATTGTTTGTGAATATGTAAAGCCTAAAGAACGACCTGCTTCCATTTGGCCTTTATCAATAGATAAAATACCCGAACGGATAATTTCAGCAACGTAAGCACTACTGTTAATACCAAATACAAGGATAGCAATAAATAGCGCTTTATACTCAAAATCACGCCAAGCGGTTGCAAAAATACCAAAATAGAAGAGCAACAGCTGTACCATAACGGGTGTACCGCGGATTATGGTAATATATACATTAGCAATGCCGTTTAAAATTTTTGTAAATATGTTTTTGTGGGGAATAACCTTGCAAACTGCAAGTAACGCACCTAAAATTACACCGATTATTACTGCAACGATAGAGATAATAAGGGTGTATTTTAAACCATCAATAAGCAAAAGGTAGCCTTTACCTTCTATAAAGATTCTATAGAATCTTTCAAAAAAATTGTCAAACAATATATTCACTGCCTTTTCACAACGAAAAGCATCGCCACTTTCGACGATGCTTTGTCGGTTATATTATTTTAAATCGTATTTCTCGTAAAGTTCAGCAATCTTGCCTTCTTTAATGAGTTCGGCAAGTGCGGTGTTGATTTTTTCTTTAAGTTCGGGGTTGTTCTTGCTAACTGCAATAGCGTAATCTTCAACGGTTAAAGCAACGTCGATAACTTTAGCAACATCGCTGTTTTGAATAGCTGCTTCCTTAGCAACAGGACCGTCCATTACAATAGCATTAATTGTGCCATTCTTAAGGTCGCTGATAGCAAGGCTTAAGTTTTCATAAATCTTAGCCTTAGCATCTTTAATGCCGGGGAAGTTCCAGTCAGCGTTACCTTGAACGTAGTTTTGACCTGTGTAGCCTGAGCAAACACCGATTGTTTGACCTTCAAGCTGTTTGTCAAGTTCTTCCTTAGTTGTGCCTGTGAAGTATGTATCGTTAGCACCTACGATAAGGATTTGAGCTGTGTTGTAATATGCGTCTGAGAAGTCAACCGACTTAGCACGCTTAGCGTTAACGGTAAGACCCGAAAGACCAATATCACAAGAACCACTTGCAACTGCAGCGATAACACCATCAAATTCCATATTGTCAAATTCAACTGTGTAGCCAATCTTTTCGGCAATAGCGTTAATCATGTCAACGTCGAAGCCAACATAGTTACCGTCAGCATCAAGGCTTTCAAAAGGTTCAAATTCAGCGTTTGTAGCAACCTTTAAAACCTTATCATCTGTTTTTTCAGCACCGCAGCCTGCAAAGCAAAGAAGCATTGCAAGTGCTAAAACTAATGCTATAATTTTTTTCATAACAATTCTCCTTAAAAATAAGATATAGACAGTATAACAGTTAGAACTTAAAAAGTCAACTTAATTTGCATAAATATGCATAATAATATATATGTGTTCAAATAGATAATAATTAGTCGTTAATTTCGGGGTTGGTTGCATTTGCGTATATTGCTTCAACCTCTGCTGATGGCTTTTTGTCGATAAGGGTGAATATTACGGTACAAATAGCACCCACGATAAAGCCAGGTACAATTTCGTAAACCTTGGTATCTAAAATCAAAGGTGTGGTTACGGTGCTTGTAAAGAGTACAAGCCAAGCAATATCTGTAATAGCACCTGCTACAATACCTGCAATAGCACCCTTGTAGGTAAGTCGTTTCCAGAAAAGTGAGAGTATAACAACAGGACCAAATGCAGAACCGAAAAGACCCCAAGCATTTTCTACCATGCTCATAATGTTGGAAGCCCAAGAATTAGCCTTTCCAAGACCGCTTGCCGCAATAAAGAAAGCTACTATAGTAACGATAGAAACAACCACACGTCCCATCCATAAAAGTTCTTTATCACTTGCTTTATTTTTGCGGATAATGGGATTGTAAAGGTCGCTTGTAAAGGAAGACGAAGCAACCAATAACTGACTGTCTGCGGTAGACATAGCTGCGGCAATAATTGCTGCTAACATAAGTCCTGCAATAAAGGGAGCAAAAATATCAAGTGCAATTTCTATAAATACGCGGCTTTGAGTACCTGCAGGTAAAAGCATTGCTGCAAGTGCGGTGCCATCCTTTAAAATAAAGGTTCTGCCAAGCCAAGCAATTGCAATTGCTGCGCCTAGGGTTAAAATTAACCAAGTAATTGCAACTGCGGCAGATTTTTTAACAAGCTTAGAATTTTTAATTGCCATAAAACGAACTAAGATGTGGGGCATACCAAAGTAACCAAGTCCCCAACCAAGACCTGAAACAATGTCGGTCCAATGCGCCGCAAAGGGATTGCTGCCAAATTTAGTTATACCTTCGGCAAAGGCGCCAGTGAAGCTTGAATCGAATTTGCCTAAAAGCAACATAATAATTGGTGTAGAAACAAGGGCTACAAGCATAAGTAAGCCTTGGAAAAAGTCAGTCCAGCAAACAGCCTTATAACCGCCTAAGAATGTGTATGTAAGCACTAAAATAGCAAAAATAATCATTGCTAAAAGCTTTCGAGTTTCGAACCAGGGAATAACCGTTGCAAATACTTCAGCACCTGCATTAAATGCCGATGCAACATAAACAGTAAAGCTGATTAAAAAGATTACCGCACAAACTACTTTTAAAGCAGGGTTTGTTGTTGCAAAACGGTTTGTAAGATATTGTGGTAAGGTTATCGAATCGTTAGCCGCTTGTGAAAAACGGCGTAAACGGCGGGCAACGAAAAGCCAGTTTGCAATTGTGCCTATTGCTAAACCAATGCCTATCCAAACCTTGCCAAGACCAAAGGCAATAATGCTTCCCGGGAAGCCCATTAAGAGCCAACCACTCATATCCGAAGCTTGTGCGCTTAAAGCGGTAACCCACGGGCCCATACTCCTTCCGCCTAAAAAGTATTCTTTTTCGCCGCCGCTTTTGGATTTGAAGAAGAAATATATTCCTATAACCAAAATGACAACGAAGTAAAGTATGAATGCTAATGTCATAATAATTCTCCTTTTTCAAAAAATTACGAATATTATAGCATAAATATTCACAAATAGCAACATTTTATTGCTTTAAAGTCAAAAAACACTGTGAATAGTGATTTTTGTATCTTCTAATATTTGGTGAATAAGGATTTTTACCGTGTCGGCATATTCATAAAAAAGGGGATCTTTTTCATTTTTTGCATATACATTTAAAAGGGAGATTGCCTGTTCTATGTCGTCTATTCGGTTGTGATTTACAAATACCGATAGCAATTTTTCTTTTTTATTCCAATAATCCTCTAATATTTTGGCTTCATTTATGGCTGTGGATTTTTCAGTATATGCTGCAACTGAATTATTAAGCAACTGGCGGGCTTTATTGCAGCTGTTTGTTATATGGCAAACACTTATTAAATAAATGGCAATTACCGATACAAATAATACACCTGCAATTATAAGTCTTTTCATTTATTCACCCTTCTTTACAATTCTGATATTATCGTAGCGGTCAAGCGTCATTAAAAACACCTTACTGACTTCGGTATGATTAGCACGAACTTTTTTATAAACGGTATCTTCGGTTATGCCCAGCGCATCTAACGAATCATTTAAAATTTTACCGTCTGAAATAACGGGCAAGGGGAGTGCGGATTTTTCCTTTTTAATATCCATATCCTTTACCGTTAATGGTTGGTCGCCGCTTTTTAGAAGCACACTAAGGTTGCCGTTTACTTCGAGTACGGCAAAAGCCACGGTAGAAATATCAAATACGTTTTGACCCCTAAGTTGTTCAATAAGGTCTAAAATTGTCATTCTAACATTTTTCATAGCGCCTTGGTCAAGAACACCGTTATTAATTATTACAACCGAATTACCACTCATAAACTTTCGTATTTTAATGCTTTTCATAGAAAGAACAGACATTACAATTTCAAGCACGATAAGCATAAAAATTGCTACAACTCCGCTTAAAATTGGTTGCGTAATATCTTGTAGCGGAATTGCTACGATTTCGGAAATTAAAAGGGTAATAACTAATTCGTTGGGTTGCATATCACCGATTTGGCGTTTGCCCATAACCCTTATTGCAAATGTCACAAATACATAAAGAATAATCGTGCGTATTATTGTTGTTATCATTTAATCACCAAAAATATTATACCCACAAAAAAATAAAAACCGCTAAAATTAGCGGTTTTTAATAACTTTAGTGTGATTTGTGATGAATTCGATTTCGGGAAATTTGGTTTGTAATAATTCCTTAAGTGGTTCGATTACCACGTCTTCGGTGTCAAAGTGACCTGCATCGAAAAGAGCAACACCCAAACGGTCGGCATCCAAAAAGTGATTATGCTTAACATCGGCTGTAAGTAGTGCATCACAACCGAATTTTTGGGTTTCGTCTACATAATTTCCGCCGCTGCCGCCACAAACTAAAATTTTTGTTATGGGGGTTTTACGGTCGGTGTATTTAACGGCGCCACCAAGATTTGCCTTGATTTTATCTGCTAAGGAATTAGCATCTATAGGCTCAATTTCGCATTTCTTTATAGCGTAGCCGTCACAGGTAATTACCGTTTCAACCGATAGGGGTGAAAGAATGCTGCAAAGGGTGTCGTTCACACCGCCTTCACCGACATCAAGATTTGTGTGCATAGAAATAACCGAAAGCCCTTTTGAAAGCACTTCATAAACAATACTGCCTTTAAGCACGTTTTTAAGGGGACTGAAAATAACAGGGTGGTGGGTTATTATAAGCTCGCAACCGTTCTCTACGGCGGTTTTTATAACGTCCATTGTGCAGTCAAGTGCAACAACGGCCTTTGAAACGTTTGTGTCGGGGTCACCGACCAAAATACCAACATTGTCGAAATCACAAGCGGTCTCTACGGGGTATTTTTGGTTTAAAAATTCAAATATATTCTCGACAGTCATTTTAAGCCTTCTTTTGGAAAGAATCTTTAAGGGCTACTGTGCGGTTGAAAACTAACTTTTGGGCGGTAGAATCCTTATCAACACAGAAATAACCTTGACGCATAAATTGGAAGGTATCGCCTGCCTTAACGCAGCTTAATGACTTATCAATCTTGCAGTTTTCGAGAACTGTTAAAGATTCGGGATTCAAATTGTCCGCAAAGGAAGAAACACCTTCTTCATCACTGGGGTTAGGAACATTGAAAAGGCGTTCGTAAAGGCGAACTTCGGTGTCAAGACAATTATTTGCGTCAACCCAATGTAAAGTACCCTTAACTTTTCTACCGTCGGGTGATTCACCACCGAAAGATTCGGGGTCATAAGTTGCGTGAACAACTGTAATATTGCCGTTATCATCGGTTTCGTGTGAAGCATATTTAATATAGTAAGCACTCTTTAAGCGAACTTCTTTAGCAGGGCATAAACGGAAATACTTACCGGGTGGGTCTAACATAAAGTCGTCCTGCTCGATATAAATTTCACGCGAGAAGGTAACCTTAGTTTTGCCAAGCTCGGGCTTATTGGGGTTAATATCAACTTCAATATCTTCAACTTTTCCTTCGGGGTAGTTGTCAATTACAACCTTTAAAGGACGAAGCACTGCCATTGCTCTGTCGGCATTTTCGTTAAGATAATCACGAACGCAAGATTCGAGTAATGCATAGTCAATAATGCTGTAAGCCTTTGAAACACCGATTTTGTCAACAAAGTTGCGTACAGCTTCTGCAGGGTAGCCACGTCTTCTCATACCGCAAATGGTAGCCATACGGGGATCATCCCAACCGCTAACTAAACCGTCGTTTACAAGCTTTAAGCACTTACGCTTACTAGTGAGAGTGTAGTTTACGTTCATACGTGCAAACTCAATTTGGCGGGGTGGGGTAGGAATTTCTAAAACTTCCAAGAACCAGTTATAAAGTGGTCTGTGGTTTTCGAATTCTAATGAGCATAAAGAGTGTGTAACACCTTCTTTAGCATCACTAAGTGGGTGTGCGAAGTCGTACATCGGGTAAACACACCACTTGTCACCTGTGCGGTGGTGGGTAGCCTTCATAATGCGGTAGATAATGGGGTCACGCATATTAAGGTTTGAAGAAGACATATCAATCTTAGCACGAAGTACCATAGCACCGTTTTCGAATTCGCCCTTGGTCATTCTTGCGAATAAATCTTTGGTTTCTTCGATAGGACGGTCACGGTAGGGGCTGTTAACACCTGCTTCGGTCAAAGTGCCGCGCATTTCACGGATTTGGTCGGGTGTGGATTCGTCAATGTAAGCCAAGCCCTTATCAATAAGCTTTAATGCACATTCGTAAATAAAATCAAAATAGTCAGATGCGAAATATACATTGTCCCACTCGAAGCCTAACCATTTAATGTCTTCCTTAATGGCGTCAACATATTCAACATCTTCTTTGGTGGGGTTGGTATCGTCAAGGCGTAAATTGCACTTACCACCATATTTTTCAGCAGTTGCAAAGTCAATGCAAATAGCCTTAGCGTGACCAATGTGAAGATAACCGTTAGGTTCGGGCGGGAAACGGGTTTGCACCTTTTCGTAAACGCCTTCGGCTAAATCTTCATCAATAAAATCGTGAATAAAGTTAGAAGCCATAACAGCTTCGTTTTTAATAATTTCTTCCATAATTAACCTCTTATAGCATTGTTAATACGTTTAATACATTCATCTTTGCGTAATACTTGCATTATACTGCAAAGGTCGGGGGTGTTGCGGCGGCCTGTAATTGCAATTCTAAGCACGGTGCTAAGGTCACCCGCATGTCCCTTATAAGCATCGGGATTTGCTTTATATTCCTTAGTTTCACTTGCAAAGCCAAGCTTTGGTGCAATTTCTTTAATTTTATTAAACCAAGTTTGCTTGTCATCGTCAGGTGAATATGTCTTTTTATATTCCTCTAAGAAGGCAACAGCATCGGCTTTGTCAATATTTTCTGGCAAATCAAAGCTCGGTGTGTAGTATTCTTCGAACATATATGAGAAGTAATCGCGAACCTCGTTCCATTTTGCAATATCCTTACGTGGTTTGGGAACATCCCTGTCAATTGCGAATACTGCTTTTGTATATTCGGGGTTTTTAGTTAATACGCTGTAGAATTCGGTATCAAATTCTTTTGCCCAAGCGGTAACAAAATCATAAACTTGTACACTAGAAAGGCGGGATACTAAGTTTTTGCTAACGTCTAAGAGTTTTACACCGTCAAACAATGCGCCCGAAACACTCATTTTCTTTAGGTTAAACTTAAAGTCTTTATAAGATTTATCGGGGTTAGCACGGCGCCAATCTTCAAAGTCACTTGCTGCAATAGTCATTAAGTATTCAATAACCGATTCGCTCATATAACCCTCTTCAGCGAAGAAACGAACAGCAGCTTCGGGGTCTTTACGCTTTGAAATCTTACGTTTTGCGCCGTTGTCAAGTTTCATAATGGGGGAGATATGTGCAAACTTAGGAACCTTAAAGCCTAAAAGCTTGAACAATTGAATGTGCTTAGGTACTGACGAAATCCATTCGTCACCACGCATAACGTGGGTGGTGTGCATTAAATGGTCGTCAATAGCGTGTGCAAAGTGGTATGTGGGTATTCCGTCAGACTTTAAAAGTACAAAGTCTTCGTCGTTTTCGGGCATTTCAATTTTGCCTTTAATAGCATCGTCAAAAAATACCTTGTTTTCTTCATTACCTGGGGATTTAAGGCGGATTACGAAAGGCTTGCCTTCTTCCACAAAAGCCTTAATTTCTTCAAAACTTAAATTACGGCACTTTGCCCATTCACCGTGGTAGCCTGTGCGGATTTTACCTGCTTCTTGGTTCTCACGAAGAGCGCCTAATTCTTCGGCGGTGCAAAAACAGGGGTAAGCTAAACCTTGGCGGATAAGCTCCTTAACGTAGGTTTGGTAAATTTCGGCACGGTGGCTTTGTTGATAGGGGCCAAAGTCACCCTTTTGCTCCTTACCGCTTACAAAGCCTTCGTCAATGGTAATGCCAAAGCGGTTAAGACCGTCGATAATGTCTTCAATACCGCCTTCTACTTCACGCTTTTTGTCGGTATCTTCGATTCTTGTAAAGAAAATACCACCAGAAGATGTTGCAGTAATGCGGTTAACAAGTGCTGCAAACAAAACACCCAAATGCAAATAACCTGTGGGGCTTGGAGCTATACGAACAACCCTTGCGCCTTCCTTTAATTCACGGGCAGGGTATAGGTTTTCGTAATAATCGGGGGTTTTGTCTATATTCGGTAAAAGTAAATCTGCAAGTAAAATATTGTTTTCCATAAAAACTCCTGATTCAAAAAACAAAGGGTATTTGCAAATACCCTTTGAGTTATATTAGTCTTTTGATAAAAGCTTGTTAAGCTCTGCCATAAAGGTATTAATATCCTTAAATTGGCGGTAAACCGATGCAAAGCGAACGTATGCAACTTCGTCAATGCCCTTTAATTTTTCCATAACAAGTTCGCCTATTTTTTCGCTTGTTACTTCACGGTCTAATGAGTTTTGAATAATAACTTCGATATCGTCAATAACTTTATCGAGCATATCAATAGATACCGGGCGCTTTTCACAAGCACGTAAAAGACCGTTCATAATCTTGTTGCGGTTAAAGGTCTCACGTGATTTATCCTTCTTTATAACTATAATGGGAAGACTTTCAATAATTTCGTAAGTGGTAAAGAGTTTTGCACATTGCAAACATTCACGTCTACGGCGAATTCTTTGACCTTCATCGGTAGGGCGTGAGTCGATTACCTTGCTTTCTTCATAAGCGCAAAAAGGACAATTCATAAATAGCACTCCTTATATTTTGAATTTTGCCAAATTATTACTTGTATTATACAACATATAGTGGTAAAATACAAGTAAAATTTAAGATTTTGGAGGCATTTTATGGCTAATTTTCAGTTAGAAACACCAAAAAGCGGCGATACCGTTGCGATTATGCATACCACAATGGGTGACATCAAAATAAAATTGTTTAAAGATGAAACACCCAAGACTTTTGAAAACTTTACAACACACGCTAAGAACGGCTATTATAACGGTCTTATTTTCCACCGTGTTATTAAAGATTTTATGATTCAAGGCGGCGACCCAATGGGTTCGGGCATTGGCGGTGAATCTATTTGGGGCAGAAGCTTTGAAGACGAATTTAATCCTAAGCTTCACAACCTTCGTGGTGCGCTTTCTATGGCGAATGCAGGCCCTAACACAAACGGCAGTCAGTTCTTTATTGTGCAGGCTAACACCGTTCCCCAAAATATGTTAGAGCAAATGAAGGATTTGCCCGATGCATTTCCAGCTGACTGTGCCGAAGCTTATGCCGAACTCGGCGGCACACCTTGGCTTGACTATCGCCACAGCGTTTTCGGTCAGGTTTACGAAGGAATGGACGTTGTAGACGCTATCGCAAACGTAAAGGTAGCGCCCGGTGATAAACCCATTGTAGCGGTTGAAATTGAAAGTATTGAAATAATCGAACTTTAATGAATAAAACACTCCTTTTAAGAGAAAATATCTTTTAAAGGGAGTGTTTTTTGTGAAACTCAATAATAATCAGTATTCTAATATGGTGAAAAAATTATCCCCGCCGTCACCAAAACTTAAGGACTGCCTTTTGGCGTTTTTGGTGGGCGGTACAATTTGTGTTTTGGGTCAGCTTCTTTTAGAACTTTATTCAAAAACCTTTGCCTTAGACCAAGAAAGAGCAAAAATAGCCGTTACGGTAAGTTTAATATTTTTATCGGCATTACTGACAGCTCTAAAATTATTTAATAAAATCGCAAAGTTTGCAGGGGCAGGTACATTAGTACCCATAACAGGCTTTGCTAATTCGGTGGTTTCACCCGCAATAGAATTCAAAGCCGAAGGCTTTGTTTTAGGCGTTGGCGCAAATATGTTCAAAATCGCAGGACCGGTTATTGTTTACGGCACATTAGCGAGTGTGGTTTACGGGGTTGTGTATTGGATAACGACATTATTCTAAGAAAAAAGGCTTGACCAAATCGGTCAAGCCATTTGTTAATATAAATCACCAAATAACATATCAATCATAGTGTAATCAATGCCACTTTTTCTTGTCCATCGATTAACAGGGTGTGCAAAATAGGAGCGATCACTTAATGGATATAGCATATCCCGTTCTTTTGTATGTCCTACGGTAACGCCAAAAGAATCGTTTGTATGCAAAATGTTCAAATAACCAAGCATATCAATAAATGCATCGATTTGTTCAATCGTCATTTTTAATAGACCTGAACTTTTTAATTCTTTGCGAAGTTTAGAGGGTGGTGTGTTTTCGGGTAATGATTCAATGAGAGCAATTATCTCTTTGAAAAATTGCAAATCTTCCGATGAGCAATTTGGCGTTGGTAAAGTTTTATATTCCTCCAAATAAATAATTGCTGTGTTCAAATTAAAACAAAACGGAACTAAAGCTTTATAATAAAAATGTTCCATATCAACATTGATATGCCAAAACTGCATTTTGGGCTCGTCACTTAATTTGCTATTGTATTCACATACTTCACAAGTGTTTTCGGAGTACACATCACCCGTAGCATTTGTACCGATAAATTTCTTTTCAAATTGATGTTCGGGTAAGTTTTTAATAAAATAATAACACGCAAGTGCGGTACGGTATTCGGGTGCGTCATGTGCTACACCATATAAAAATACTTTCGCTAATTCTTTAGGATCAAGGGTTGAAATGATGTTTTTAGCATAACAGATTGCTTCATCGTGCGAATAGACTTTTTCGGCAATCTTCATTGTGCCTTCACTGACCGCTGGTAAATATACATTAACGGATTCATTCCAGAAAGTCGGAAAATCCTTTCTTGTAAACTGCTTTAACAGTTTTAATGATTGTTTTTTGTCGCAAGCAGCAAAGGGGGATTTAAAATAT
>JAZORK010000007.1:0-3992 GCA_045656485.1 Acutalibacteraceae bacterium
ACAGAGTTCTGGTAAGACTACTTTTTGGCAGAGATTCAGAGCTAATATGGTTACTGCGTCAGGTAGTGGCGCGTATGTCACGGCTGAAGATATTTTAGCCTCTGACCTCAAAAGAACACAAAATAAGGTACAAAAAAGTGCAGATAGCTTAAGTCCGATTATAGACATCTATAACGACCTGCAAAAACAAATTAATGATTTGTTCGGTGAGTTTGCTAAAGGTCTTGATGATACTAATGACAAGACTGAGCGCGAGGGCCGTGACCTAGAAGAGCGTCTTAATAATTTGTATCTTAAGGCAAAGAAGAATTATGAAAATGACTTGACGGCGCTTGAGCGTAATGAGGCCGAAAAACGCCGTAAGCAGGCACAAGATGATTATGCACAGCGTATTCGTGATATTGAGAATGATATTCGTAAAGCAAATAAAATGCTCAATAACGAAGACGGTAAGAATAAGGACCTTACGGACGAGCAGAAACAGCTATTAGCCGAGACTATTAAAACATTAGAACGAAGTAAAATAACGGCTTATAATGTTTTGGTACGTGCCTTATACGATGCCAATATTATAGCGGCGCAGGCAACGCGTGACTTTATGTCTACTCAAAATGAACTGCAGGAAGAGCTTGCAATAGAAGGTTCTCAAAAGCAGTTAGATATTCAACTCGCGGCTCTTGATTTGGAGCTTGAAGCTATGAAAGCGGCTAATCGCGAGAAAGAGCGAATGTATCGAGTAGACGAAAAAATCTTTGAGGATATTATTGCAAAGCGTAAAAAGCTATTAATAGGCGCCTATGAGCTTGAACAATTTGAGCTGCAGCAAGATATTAGAGCAACTCGTTTCGGAGCAAGTAGGCCTTCACAAACTGCCGCCGCGCAGTTTGGTATTCAGCAGCAAATTGACTTACTTGAGAAACAAAAGCAACTTGCTACAGAAGGTAAGTTACAGTGGACTCCGGAAGACTTCGAGCTTGCTAATGCACAAATAGCCGCTTTGAATATTGAGTTAGAAGATACTAAGGATGTTATTGGGCGTATCGGTAATTTAGGTATAACCGGCACTATCCTTGACTCTCTCGGATTCGACGCGGAAGCAATAAGTGCTTTTGAAGATGCGGTAAATACTGTTATAAACAACTTACAAGAAATAGCTCAAGCCGAAGTAGACTTAGCGCAAACGGCTGTAGACGCTGCAGCAGAACGCGTAAGCGCAGCACAGGCAGCGGTCGATGCCGAAATAGAAGCTCGAAATAATGGCTACGCTAACAGCGTTGCTACAGCCAGAGCGGAGCTACAGCAAGAAAAAAGAAAACAGGCCGAAAAGGAGAGACTCCTTAGAGAAGCTCAAAAGCGCCAAGCAAATTTAGATACAATTAGCCAGGCCTCATCTCTTATAACCGCCTCTGCTAATATTTGGAGCTCTATGTCTAAGGTCGGGGTTATCGGGCCCGCTCTTGCTGTTACGGCTATCGCCAGCATGTGGGCCTCATTTGTAGCGGCCAAAGCTAAAGCACGGCAAGTTACTTCTCAAGAGTATGGCGAAGGTGGCCTAGAATTTTTGGAAGGCGGTTCTCACGCGTCCGGTAATGATATTGACCTGGGGACAACAAATAGTCGAGGTAGAAGAATGCGCGCTGAAGGCGGAGAGGCTATGGCTATTATAAACAGACGCAATACTCGTCGTTATCGTAAAGTATTACCTGAAGTAATTGATAGCCTTAACCGCGGCACATTCGAAAATAAGTATCTTCGCGCTTTTGATGCGGGTAGCGCGATAGGAACTCAAGCTATTATGCCTATATCAGTAGACCTGTCAAAGCTCGAAGACGATGTACGCGGTATTCGTGAACAAAACGAAACATCTTATTTCCAGCTTCCAGACGGAACTTTGGTGGTTCAGAAAAAGAATGTTAAAAAAATTGTTAAAAAGGGCTAAAAGTTTTTATACTCCGCTAAAAACTATTATATTTGAATAAATTTTCAGAAAGTAGTTTATGCAGCAACCTTTTTACTGTTTTTACATAGCTAAATGCGATTTAGCATTTAGGCTTATTTCTGGCACAGTTATTGATGCTGAGACCGGTGAATTTTCTGCCGGTTCAGCATCAGACTATGCAGCAGGATTGCTGACAATTGAGGACTCGAGAAAGATTTTTATAAATGGCAGCTTCGCAACAGATTCAGCGACTATATTCTTCTATGATACGTCTGAAGTCTTTTTGGAGGCTATGACCCTTAAGGAGTATAATTCTAAGATAATATTTGCTCCTGTAGAAGCAAAGTATTACGCTTTATATTTATCTACGCAGGACCCTAGCGCAAAGATTTTACTAGACACTAACTTTTTGTATTGGGCGCATTTTGTAAATCCTATTTATAAAAGTCTAACAAAAATAATTGAACAAGAAACTGACCAAATCTTTTTTCGTGAAAAACTAAATGGTACAGTTACCTTCAAGCGTGAAGATTATGACTTGTTGGCCGGAAGTACTTTGGCAGATAAGTATTTGTTTCTGATTTTCGCAAACCAAGATGTTATTGGTATGGCCAGTTTTAATCTGGATTTTAATAGCGATTATGCACGTGAAACAATACTTAAACCCGGCACACTGTATTATAAAGGTGCTTTTAATAAAACTAATTGTACTTTTAACTATAGTAAAAGGGCTATATCCATTAAAGACTTTACTACTGAGGACGCTTATAGTAATATTCTATCACGCCTTAATGACACCTACGATTTAATTAAGTTGGCTCCTGCGTTAACACCAATTACTTTATACAAGCGTCCGCTTATTCAGGTTTATATAGCTGGTGCTGGAACAGTTACAAACTGCATGGCTGGCACATATTGGGAAAGCGAAGTAAGCGAGGCTATATCTGACAATTCGGCTCTTGTAGATACTTATCATTTTGCAAAGGTAAAAGAATTTTTAGAACTAGCTTTTTCCGATGCGGCTTATGAGTCTTTTGTATTGACGAGTACGCCTACTATTTCTATGCCCTCGGATTCACAGCCAGGCTATATTGGCCAGGTACTTTACAGAACTTCAAATACTTTTAATGAACTAAGGCTGGAAGTATCAGGAAGCTACTCTGAAAAGATACAATGGAAGCTTTACAATAGGGCATCTGGTAGTCTGATTAGCTCAAGTGACTCTATAAGCTATGTTTTAGGCGCTAAATTGCCTTTAACTAATTTGCTGAATGAATGGCCAACTAACTCAGGCCACCCAACTTTTGGCGCAAATATTACCCTATCGGCTATCACTCAGAATATATATCGCCGTATTTTGCTGGATGCTGATGTTACAAGCATAACGGACAGCGAAGGTGTAAAGAATACTTATGATTTGGAGCCAGATGATTTTGCAATTACTGGAACAAATTATAAGCGCTGCATAGCTCTTACGGGAGGCGCATACTGGGCTTCCGGCTTTACTATAGACACTCCTACTAAATATGGCGTAAATGACGCAGGTAAGTATTTTACGGATGATATTATACCTTCTGGCTCGGGTTTAGGTATACTTCGTCTTATACCTATAAGCCGTAGCGCTTGGGGTAATGTTTCTATTTGGATGGAGTACTCGTCATTGTATAGCTATCAGTTAAACAGCGCAAACCTGAGTGACTTTGAGGAGCAATGCACAAAGGAGTATATCTTAAAAGATACTTACTATATTATTGATATCCTAAAAGTTCTACTAGCTAAGATTGACCCTACACTTACTGTTAATCCTACGTACCATAGATTTTTGAGGTATGATATAGCCAATCCTATTACTGACGACTACTTTGGTATATACTTAACGCAGCGTACCAATGTAATAAAAGGTGAGTATGACCAGCCCGCGCAAAAAGCAGAAATTACATTAGACCAAGTATTAAATATTCTTAAGACTTGTTTTAATTGCTACTGGTGCCTAGATGCTATTGGCGGCAAACTTTACTTTAACGTTGAGCATAAGAGATATTTTGATAATGGC
>JAZORK010000008.1:0-1401 GCA_045656485.1 Acutalibacteraceae bacterium
AAATTGCAACCAGGTTTCAAAACAACTTCTGCATACATAACGATGGAATCGTTAATCATTTTTTCGTCGATATAATGGTTGATGATAACATCGCCGTCACCACCAAAACGATTGGAACATACGTCAGTTTTTCTATCAGTAAAAAGCATTTTGAAATCCTCCTTTATTCTTTCTCTACATTATATACGATTCTAAAAAAAATTGTTAAAAAATTTTGCTTTTATCACTTTACAATTTTAACGAACTAAAGTATAATAAGCACATACCAAATAACAAAACACTTATCGCAGAAAGTGATAAGCAAAATATGGAGAGGGGTTTTAGTTATGAAAAAATTATTAATGGCATTAATGAGCTTGGCAATGGTAATGATGTTGACCGCTTGCGGCAATGACGCTCCGAAAAAAGTTGTAATCGGCTTGGATGATAACTTTGCTCCCATGGGTTTCCGTAACGAAAAAAATGAAATCGTTGGCTTCGACATCGACTTGGCTCGTGAAGCTTGCAAACGTTTGAAAATGGAAGTAGAATTCAAACCCATCGATTGGGGTGCTAAAGAAGCAGAAATTAAATCCAAACGCATCGACGCTATCTGGAACTGCTTCACCGTTAACCCGGAACGTGAAAAAGTTTATGGCTTGTCCAAACC
The DNA here is from genome assembly GCA_045656485.1 of Acutalibacteraceae bacterium. GTDB lineage: Bacteria > Bacillota > Clostridia > Oscillospirales > Acutalibacteraceae > UBA737. Next base: position 650 of record JAZORK010000008.1, read on the forward strand.
TTACATCACTAACGCACAAATCATCGTTACTCCGGTTGGCTCCGATATCAAAAAAATCTCTGACTTGGCTGGCAAAGTTGTAGCAGTTCAAGACGACGCTACTGGCGATTACCTGTTCAACCTTCCGGAAAACAAAGCATTGAAAGATTCCTTGAAAGACTTCAGAAAATATCCTGACTTCGCAGCAGTTTACATGGATATGGACGCTGGTCGTGTTGATGCTATGGTAGTAGACGCAGTTTTGGCTCGTTACTACAACACCAAAAATCCTGGCAAATATGCAGTTCTCGTTGAAACCATGGGCGACGAAGTTGTAGCAGTTGCATTCCGTAAAGACGATACCGCACTCCGCGACAAAATCGACAAAGTTCTCGACGAAATGAAAAAAGACGGCACCTGCAAAAAAATCTCTGAAAAATGGATGGGCGCCGACATTACTAAATACTAAGATACAGATTTTAACCAAAAGGGACGAAGAAACCTTCGCCCCTTTTGCCTGTTTATTTAACTGTTCTGTGAACGGAGACTATTATGGATTATATTATTAGTATTATTCCCCAAATGCTGGCTGGTTGCCAAGTAACCGCCCAAGTATTTTTCTTTACCATTATATTGAGTATTCCCTTGGGTTTGATTCTCGCTTTCGGCAGAGTTTCCAACCTGAGTTTGGTTAAACACTTCATTGCTTTTTATGTATGGGTAATGCGTGGCACTCCCTTGATGTTGCAATTATTGTTCTTCTACTTTGCATT
>JAZORK010000009.1:0-1540 GCA_045656485.1 Acutalibacteraceae bacterium
CAATTTCTAGTTACAAGACTACCTCGCTAACCCTTAAATCATTAAAGGCTAAAAAGACTTATTATGTACGAGTTCGCACATATAAAAAAGTTGACGGTAAGTATTACTATTCAGCGTGGTCTAGCGTAAAGTCGAAGAAAACTAAATAAATTTAAAGAGCAGATACCTTTGGTATCTGCTCTTTTTATATAGTAATTATTTTTAGAAAAGACCTGTAATAACGCCGTTATTATCAACGTCGATTCGCTCCGCTGCGGGAACTTTTGGAAGACCTGGCATTGTCATAATATCGCCTGTGAGTGCTACAATAAAGCCTGCACCTGCCGAAATTTTAATATTGCGAACGGTAACCTTAAAGCCTTCGGGTGCGCCGAGCTTTGTAGCATCGTCAGAAAAGCTGTACTGAGTTTTTGCCATACAAACAGGGCATTCGCCAAAGCCTAAGTCGGTTAAAGTTGCAATTTGCTTTTTAGCGTTAGGAGTAAAGATTACACCGTCACCGCCGTAAACCTTGCGAACGATAGCATCAATATTTTCTTCAATAGAAAGGTCGGATTCGTAAGAGAAGGTGAAATCACCCTTTTCTTCGTTGCAAAGGCGTACAACTTCACGAGCTAATTCCATACCACCTTCGCCGCCTTTTGCCCAAACGTCAGAAAGAACAACGTTCACGCCGAGTTCTTTGCACTTAGCAATAATAAACTCGATTTCAGCATCGGTATCGGTGGGGAAACGGTTAACTGCAACAACGCAGGGAAGTTTGTAAACGTTCTTAATGTTTGAAACGTGGCGTAAAAGGTTGGGAATACCTTTTTCTAAAGCTTCAATGTTTTCGTTGCCGAGTTCAGTTTTAGCAAGACCGCCGTGCATCTTAAGAGCACGAACTGTAGCAACCATAACCACTGCTGATGGCTTGAGACCAGCATAGCGACACTTGATGTCAAGGAACTTCTCAGCACCAAGGTCAGCACCAAAACCTGCCTCAGTAACAACATAGTCACCAAGCTTTAAAGCCATCTTGGTCGCAAGAACGCTGTTACAGCCATGTGCAATGTTGGCAAAAGGACCACCGTGAACGAAGGCAGGTGTGCCCTCAAGGGTCTGCACAAGGTTAGGCTTAACTGCATCTTTAAGAAGTGCACACATAGCACCGTGTGCGTTAAGCTGACCTGCTGTAACAGGTTCTTCGTTATAAGTGTAGCCGACAATAATTCTTGAAAGGCGCTCTTTAAGGTCGGTTATAGAATTTGAGAGGCAAAGCACTGCCATAATTTCAGAAGCAACGGTAATATCAAAGCCATCTTCTCTGGGAACACCGTTAGCCTTTCCACCCATACCATCAACAACAAAACGTAATTGACGGTCATTCATATCAACACAACGCTTCCAAGTGATCTTTCTAACATCAATTCCAAGCTGATTGCCCTGCTGAATATGGTTATCAAGCATTGCGGCAAGAAGGTTGTTAGCGGCTCCAATTGCATGGAAATCGCCTGTGAAATGAAGGTTAATATCCTCCATGGGAACAACCTGCGCCCAT
>JAZORK010000010.1:0-5687 GCA_045656485.1 Acutalibacteraceae bacterium
ATAAAGGATTTTGATTTTATAGGCTTTACGCTTCAGTACGAAATGAGCTACACCAACGTGCTTAATATGCTCGATTTAGCAGGTGTACCATTAAGAAGTGCCGACCGTAACGAAAGCCACCCATTAGTAGTGGCGGGCGGACCTTGTGCTTGTAACCCTGAACCTTTGGCGGATTTTATTGATATTTTCTTCTTAGGCGAAGGTGAAGAAGTCGATTTAGAAGTAATTGACCTTTATAAAGAACACAAGAAAAAAGGCTTCGTAAAGGCAGAATTCTTAAAAGAAGCCGCTAAAATAGAAGGCGTTTATGTGCCCTCCCTTTACAACATAGATTACCACGAAGACGGCAAAATCAAGGCGGTAACACCCGTGGGTGATGCCCCCACAACTGTAAAGAAGCGCATTATTGCCGATTTGGATAACTGTTTCTATCCCGATAAGTTTGTGGTACCCTTTATTCAAATTGTTCACGACCGTGCCGTGCAAGAAGTTTTTCGTGGTTGTATTCGTGGTTGCCGTTTTTGTCAGGCGGGCTTTATTTACCGCCCTGTTCGTGAAAAGAGTGCCGACACAGTAAACCGACAAGCCAAGTGCCTTTGCGAAAGCACAGGCTATGACGAAATTTCGCTTTCATCTTTAAGTACCAGTGACTACCGCGAGATTGAGCCGCTTCTTAACACAATGCTTGACTGGACAAAAGAAAACCATATAAGTCTTGCTTTGCCGTCACTCAGGATTGACAATTTCTCGGAAGAATTACTCCAGAAAATTGCCCATGTTAGAAAAACAGGTCTTACCTTCGCACCCGAAGCAGGTACACAGCGCCTTCGTGACGTTATAAATAAGAATGTTACCGAAGAAGAAATTTTATCAACCTGCAAAACCGCATTTGAAGGCGGATATACCGCTGTTAAGCTCTACTTTATGATGGGTCTTCCCACCGAAACGGATGAGGATTTAAAGGGTATTGCGGAACTTGGTCAAAAAATTGTGGATATGTATTACCGAATGGATAATAGACCAAAGGGTAAGTCGGTTTCGGTTTCAATGAGCGTTGCAGTATTCGTGCCAAAGCCGTTTACTCCATTCCAGTTTGAGCCTCAAATCACAAAGGAAGAAATGGAACGTAAGCAAAGCTATCTCAAATCTTGTATTACCACCCGTAAAATTGACCTTAGTATGCACGATAGTTCGACAAGCTTTTTGGAAGCGGTTTTTGCCAAGGGCGACCGTAAACTTTGCGATGTTTTAGAGTTGGCATATAAAAAGGGTTGCAAGTTTGATAGCTGGAGTGAATGCTTCCACTTGGATAAATGGAACGAAGCATTCGCGGAATGTGGTATCGATCCCGATTTCTATTCATTAAGAACAAGGGCGTATGATGAAATTAATCCTTGGGACCACCTTGATTACGCCGTTTCTAAGGAATTTTTAATTCGTGAAAACGAGCTTGCACACAAGGATTTAACCACACCCAACTGCCGTGAAAAATGCTCGGCTTGTGGGGCGAATTGCTACGGAAAGGGTGTTTGTTTTGAGAGACGTTAGAATTTTTTATCGCAAAAAGGGACGAATGAAGTTTGTTTCCCACCTTGATATGAATCGTTTTATGACACGCCTTGTAAACAAGGGCAAAATCCCTATTTGGTTTACCGAAGGCTTTAATCAACATGCATATTTTAACTTTGCAGTACCCTTGAGCCTTGGGTTTGAGGGCGAATATGAGATTTTGGATTTAAGGATTATTGATGGAGCCTACACAAACGAGCAGTTACTTGCTGATTTAAATAGGGTTTCTATCCCTGATATTGAATTTTGGAAGGCTGAAGAGCCCGTTTTCAAGATGAAAGAAATTGCCTTTGCCGAATTCCAAGTTACTTTTGAAGAATTAACCGAAGAATTAACAGGTAAAATTAAGGCGTTTTTTGAAAAAGAGTCGATTATAACCCAAAAAACCACCAAAAAAGGCGGCACAAAGGATATTGACATAGCACCCCTTGTTAAAAAGGCGGAGCTTTGTGGCGACACACTAACTCTTATTTTAACTGCGGGTAATGAAAATAATCTTAATCCTACTTTGGTTTTAAAAACAATGTTTGAAACCGAGGGGCTAGACCCAATTTATTACACCGTAAAGCGTACTATGATTTATAATAAAGAAATGCAGTCCTTTGTGTAAGGACTGCATTTTTTTAATGAATATTTAATAATGAATAATGAATAATTTAGGTGTCGGCTTTGCCGACAAATATAAAATAATTCCTAATTCCGAATTACGCATTCCGAAATAGTTATGTCTTCGCCATTTTCATAACAAGGCTTGTGGGTAAAATTTTGGAAAGTAAACGATAAAATTTATAGAAAATATGGTCGCAATAAACTGCTTTTTTGCGAATTGAAGCTTTGAGTGAATTTATAGCAACCTTTTGGGCTTTATCACGTGGGAGCATATCAAAAGTTTTGCTGTCGCCCTTGCCAATACCTGCAACCGATAAAAATTCGGTTTCCATTGGTCCTGGGCAAACTGCCAAAACGTTGATTTTACGGTTTTTAAGTTCAGCACGTAAAGCACGTGAAAAACTTAAAACAAATGCTTTTGTAGAAGAATAAACCGCCATACGGCTATTTGGCGCAAAGGATGCAATCGAGCAGGTGTTTATGATTTCACTGTTCACATTCATAAAGGGTAAAGTAACGCTTGTGAAAACGGTTAAGGCTTCACAATTAAGGCGAATCATACCCGCATTGTCCTCGGTAGAAATATCGTAAAATAGACCGAGCCTTCCAAAACCTGCATTGTTTATAAGAAGTGTTACTTCGGCGTTCTCGCACAAAAGTAATGCTTCGTATTCTTTCACAGCATCGGCATTTGTTATATCGAGCGATAAAACTCGTGATTTTTTAGAAAGGTTAGATGCAACCTCTTCTAGTTTATCTTGTCTTCTTGCAATAAGCCAAATTTCATCAATGTCAGGTCTTAGTAGGCTTACAGCATAGGCATATTCGGTACCAAGCCCCGAAGATGCACCTGTAATTACCGCAATTTTCATTCTAACACTTCCTTTACTTTCTAATTATACCATAATTTATATATTTTTCAAGCAAACAGTTTTTCTATAAATTTTTGTGTGAAATTGTTCAAAGCGTCATAGTCCATGATAGCTTTGTAGTGTTCCTCTAGATCGTCATGGACTGTCTTGGCTTTTTTAAGGTTCTCGGTGGCTGAATTTAAAAGTGCTTTTACAATTTTTTCGTTAAGTTTTATAAGGCTTTGTGAATTGTGCAAAGAAAAATTGCTTGTAAAACGCCTTGCGTGTGTACGGCGAATGTCGGTCGGGAATTTTAAGCGGTCGCTTTCGGTAACAAAGGCAAGGGATAGTGAGGGGATTAGAATATGCTCGGTAATAACCGATGGTAAAAATGCACTTTTAAGGGTTATAATTTCGTAGCCGTTTAGTAGTGCAAAATTACGGATACGGTTCATTATAATATTAGAACAAGCTTTGTATTTGTCGGATATAATCACAACATTTTCGCAAACTTCGAGTATTGTTTCGGGGAAGGAGATAATACCCTTTGGGGTGATGCCTTCTAAAAATCTCACCCATTCGTAAGGTGTGCCGCTGGCTTTAGGTATATATTTTTTGCAAAGTTGGTCGGCAAATTTTTCTGTTTCGTTAATTTTAGTGCAGGCAAGGGCGGTTTTATAAGTGTCTAGCATTATTTGCCCCGCTGCAGCAAGATATTTTTGTGCGGTTTTGTGGCAAGCTTTGTTTTGGTCGGTAAGGCTTAAAATTTCGTTTTTATTGGTTATTTTATCGCTATCCCAAAACTGACCAAAGTTTAAAATTTCTTCGCACACGGCAGGGTAGTGGGGGTTGGTTTCGTGCGGAGCAGTGCCGTCCAAAATCACCATCTTTTTTGGGGGCAAAATTACCGCATCAAGTGAGTCGGGGTCGGAACTGCAGGGGCAAAGAATGTATTCGGTATTGGTGTCATAGGCCTTTTGGGCAATTTTTTTCATAAAAGATGATTTGCCTGTGCCGGGGCCGCCCTTTATAATAAAGCAGCGCCAATTATCCTTTGGGTTGTAGCAATCGGCAAAATGGCTGAAAAAGCCCTCGCACGAATTGGCTGCTAAAAAGTATTTTATATTAAAGTTTTTCATAAAATTACCTCCAAACACTAATATTTTATGAAAAAATAGAAGGTTTGACACAAAGGATATTTTGTGTTAAAATTGAGTTTGTAGTCGGTTAGGCGGTTGCGGATAGAAATATCTGAGGAAAGTCCGAGCCCCGCAGGGCAGAATAGCGGCTAACGGCCGCCGAGGGTGACCTTAGGGAAAGTGCAACAGAGATATACCGCCGTGTTTTACACGGTAAGGGTGGAAAGGCGAGGTAAGAGCTCACCGGTTTCACGGGAACGTCGAAACCCTGTAAACCCTATTTGGAGCAACGCTAAGTGTGGCTATACATTTGCCCGATGTGCCACGAAAAGCGGCTTGAGCGTTGGGAGCAATCCCACGTCGAGATAGATAACCGTCCACGACAGAACTCGGCTTATCGACCGACTCCGTTTAAGTCTTTGCTTAAACAGTAAAATTTAAAACCCCTACTTCAAACGAAGTAGGGGTTTTTCATACTTAAATATCTAGTGAAGCGACATCTTCAAATGTTTCTCGTTTTACCGCAATATAATCGCCATTATCGTTTATCATAACAATGGGTGGGCGGGGAACACGGTTGTAGTTAGATGCCATTGAGTAGTTATATGCACCTGTTGTTAGCACTGCCAAAATTTCGTTGCGATTTGGTTTCGGCAACATAACGTTTTCTTGCAAAATATCGCCCGATTCACAGCATCTACCGGCAATAGTGGCACAAAAATCTTTTTTGTCATTTGCACGGGAAGCCAAAACAACGGTGTATGGTGATTCATAAAGGGTGTATCGTGGGTTGTCGGTCATACCGCCATCAACCGATACATAATTTTTATAGCCTGTAATTTCCTTAACCGAGCCTACGGTGTAAAGGGTCATACCTGCATCGGCTACAATGCTTCTGCCCGGCTCCATAGCGATTTTGGGCATTTCTATACCCTGTGTCTTTCAGTGTGATTTTAAAATATCAGCTATTTCTTCAATTTTTTCGGTAAGGCAAATTGTGGGGTGTTCTTCTTGGTATCTTACACCAAACCCGCCACCTAAATTTAAAATTTCTGCCTTATAGCCCAAATCACGCTCGACTTCGGCAATAAAGTTAAGCATTAACTCCGAAGCGGTGGTGAAAGGCTCAATTTCAAAAATTTGGGAGCCAATATGACAATGAAAACCGCAAAGGTCGATATTGGAAAGTGTTAAAATCTTTCTAACAGTTTCTTTTGCTTGACCTGTGGAAATTGCAATACCAAACTTAGAATCAACATTACCTGTTGAAATCTTTTGGTGGGTGTGGGTGTCAATACCAGGTGTTACACGAAGCAAAATCTTTTGTGTAACGTCTTTTTGCTTTGCAATCGCATTAATGGCGAAAAGTTCATCTTCGCTATCGGCAACAAAGTAGCCAACGCCATTGTCTATTGCATAGGCAATATCGCTGTCGGTCTTGTTGTTGCCGTGAAAAAAGCAATGCGCCATAGGAAAACCGACTGATTTGGCAGTATAAAGTTCCCCACAGGAAACAAGG
>JAZORK010000011.1:0-4435 GCA_045656485.1 Acutalibacteraceae bacterium
CTTGTAACAGTGTCTGATATTGTTACGCTTGTAAGGTTACTGCATCCGTCAAATGCATAATCGCCTATACTTGTAACACCCTCAGGTATTGTTATGCTTGTAAGACTAGTGCAGCCACTAAAAGCACCCCAACCTATACCTGTAACACTATCAGGTATTGTTATGCTTGTAAGGCTACTGCACTTATAAAATGCGTTACTTCGTATACTTATAACACCATTACCAATTATTATGATTTTAAGGCTACTACATCCATAAAATGCCCAAAATCCTATACTTGTAACAGTGTCTGATATTGTTACGCTTGTAAGGTTACTGCATCCGTCAAATGCATAATCGCCTATACTTGTAACACCCTCAGGTATTGTTATGCTTGTAAGACTAGTGCAGCCACTAAAAGCACCCCAACCTATACTTGTAACACTATCAGGTATTGTTATGCTTGTGAGACTACTGCATCCTCTAAATACAGTAAAACCTATACTTGTAACACCTTCAGGTATTATTATGCTTGTAAGTTTACTGCATCCATCAAATGCATAAGCGCCTATGCTTGTAACACCATCTGGTATTGTTACACTTGTAAGGCTATTGCATTTATAAAATGCTTGATAACCTATACTTGTAACACCATCTTCAATAATGACTTTAGTGATATTTTTTCCCCAGGGTGACGGATTCGAGTAAGCATAATCCCTCATTTCGCCATTACCACTAATAGTAAGCACCGTGCCGTCAAGGGTCCATGTGCAGTCACCGGTTCTGCCGCTTGTAGCAGCTGAGGCAGTCATAGTGCCTAAAGGTACTATTGACAAAAGCAACACTAAAGTCAAAACAATGGATAACAATTTTTTCATTTAACATCTCTCCCGAAAAATTAAAACAGGCATAACAAAGCAACTGTATAAACATTTACTTTGTTAATTTTATTCATTTTACTACGATAAATTGAAATTTTCAAGTAATATGGGCAAATCTACACAAATATTTGGAAAATTTTATGCTTTTTTGTGATTTTATTACAAACACTATTGCATTTTTCTTTAAAAAAGTGTATAATGAATTGAATAATTTTTTAATAAAGGAGGAATAGATTTATGCTTAGATACGAAATAGAAGGCGGGCACTTGCCTGTAGTTATCTGCTACCCCGAAGCTAACCAAACTTTGTGTAGTGAAAGAGGCTCTATGAGCTGGATGAGCCCTAATATGCAAATGCAAACAAATACAGGTGGGGGCTTGAAAAAAGCCATTGGCAGAATGTTTGCCGGCGAATCTATTTTTATGAATGAATACACCGCCCTGGGTGGCAGTGGTATGATAGCCTTTGCTTCTACCTTCCCGGGTTCTATTATTCCTTACAACGTAACCGAAGGCAACGGTATTATCGTACAAAAGCGTGGCTTTCTTGCTATGGAAAAAGGGCTTGACATTTCGATATATTTTCAAAAAAGACTTGGCAAGGGCTTTTTTGGCGGTGAAGGCTTTATAATGCAAAAAATCACAGGTAACGGACTTGTATTTTTAGAAATTGACGGTCACTGCAAGGAATACGACCTTGGCGTAGGTGAAAGCATTATTATTGACACAGGCTATCTTGCCGCAATGAGTGAATCCTGCACAATGGATATTGAAACCGTTAAAGGTTTTAAAAACGTTCTTTTCGGCGGCGAGGGTCTTTTCCATACCCGTGTTACAGGTCCCGGTAAGGTTTACATACAGTCTATGCCGGTTATAAACACCGCAAACGCACTTATTCCCTATTTGCCCACATCCTCAGATAATGACGGTGGCGGAATAAACATAAAACTTGGCGGCAATTGATTAAATGTATAAATCAATTACTAATTCAAACCATAATTATACTATGTTGTAATATTGTTCATAAGGAAGGTAATTCTTAAATGGCTTTTTATCTAAAAGGGGTAAAGCTCCCCCACAAAAAGAATACCGCGCACTCCACGGCAGTAACTTTACCAAACGTTAAAACTGTTACTATCCCAACCTCTATGCATATTGGCAAACCTGCAAAGGCGGTTGTCAAAAAGGGTGATACCGTTTTTGTTGGCTCACTTATTGCCGAAGCGCAAGGCGGCGTTTCTTCGCCTGTTCATTCAAGTGTATCGGGTACAGTTACTTCTATTAATGAAGTTTTACTCGCAAATGGTAGCACATGCGAAGGTATTGTAATTGAGTCTGACGGTTTAATGACTATTGACCCTGCAATTACTCCCCCCACCTTTACCACTAAGGAAGAACTCACTGACGCTTTATTTAAAAGTGGTATTGTAGGTCTTGGTGGTGCAGGTTTCCCGACTTCTGTTAAATTTAAAACCGAAAACGAAATTGAGGAACTTGTAATTAACGGTGCCGAATGTGAGCCTTATATCACAAGCGATAACGACACAATGCTAAACAAGGCTGATTTAATGGCACACGCCATTAAAACCTTAGTAGATTTTTACTCCATTAAAAAGGTTATTATTGGTATTGAAAAGAACAAACCTCGTGCTATTGCTAATATGAAGCAAATGGCAAAAGACCTTTCAAATGTAGAAATCAAGGCTTTACCAAGCATTTACCCGCAAGGCGGCGAAAAGGTACTTATTTACCACACCACAGGCAAGGTGGTAAAAGAAGGCGGTTTACCCATTGACGTTGGCTGTGTGGTTTGCAACTGTTCTACCATTGCCGAAATTGGCAAGTTCTTAAAAACTGGTGTTCCGCTAGTTGACAGAACCTTAACCATTGACGGCGATGCAATTGAAAAACCGCAAAATGTTGTAGCTCCCATCGGTACACCTATTAAAGATGTGTTTGAATTTTGCGGAATTAAGAAAGAAATTAAAAAGGTATTATACGGCGGTCCTATGATGGGTGTTTCGGTTCCCGATACCGACAATGTGGTGCTTAAAAATACCAATGCATTATTAGCATTGTCCGAAAAAGAAACCTTTGTACCAAAAACCACCGCTTGTATTCGTTGCGGTGCTTGTATGAATAACTGTCCGTTTGGCATAAGCCCTGTGGCAGTATTAAAATCATATAAAGCTAATGACTATTTAGGTATGAAAAAAGCAGGTGCGCTTTTGTGTATGGAATGTGGTTGTTGTTCTTACGTTTGCCCTGCAAAAATACCTAACGTTCAAAATAACAAACTTGCAAAAATCTCACTTAGAAATCAACCCAAAGAGGAGGTAAAATAAAATATGGAAAATAAATTGCATATTTCGGTTTCTCCTCATATTAGGAGTTCGATTACCACCCAAAAAATAATGCTTGACGTTATTATAGCATTATTACCCGCTACTGTTGCAGGCTGTATTATTTTCGGTCTTTCTTCAGTATTTGTAATACTCGCTTGTGTTCTATCGGCAGTATTGTTTGAATACCTTTTCAACCTTTCGGTTAAAAGAACACAAACCATATCCGATTTAAGTGCAGTAGTAACAGGTCTTTTATTAGCGCTCAACCTACCTGCTAACACACCAATTTGGCAATGTATTGTAGGTTCAGCATTTGCAATTATTCTTGTTAAATGCCTTTTCGGTGGTATTGGTTGCAACCTTGTTAACCCCGCCATTACTGCCCGTGTATTTATGCTTCTCTCTTTTGGTAATTTGGCAAAACCCGCCTTTCCATTAGACAGCGTTTCATCTGCTACACCTTTAGTACAGTTAGCAGAAGGACAAGCCGTTTCGGTTACCGACCTATTTTTAGGTAACGTTGGCGGTGCTATTGGTGAAACAAGTGCATTAGCACTTCTCATAGGCGGTATTTACTTAATCGCTCGCCGTGTGATTACTTGGCATATTCCTGTTAGTATGATAGGTGGCGTTTTTGTATTTAGCTACCTTTTAGACGGCTTCAGCTTCCAAAACGCACTTTGTTGGATTTTATCGGGCGGTCTTTTCATTGGTGCATTCTTTATGGCTACCGACTATGTTACTTCCCCATCAACCGGGAAGGGTAAAATCATTTTCGGCTTAGGTATTGCAGTAATTACCGTTTTAATACGTTTCTACGGTATATACCCCGAAGGTGTTTCATTCGCAATTCTTTTGCTTAACATTGTAAACCCTTATATTGAACAATTTTCAAACAGAAAATTATTTGGGGGTAAAAAATATGATTAAGAATTTAAAAAGCGTAATTGCCCTCACATTAATTTGTGCTGTAACTTCAGTTTTATTGGCACTCACAAACAGTTTGACTGCTCCCATAATAAAGGAGCAGGAATCCGCCGCTGTTAACGAAGCTTTGGCTGTTGTTCTTCCCGGTGGCGAAGGCTTTGAAACGATTGACCTTGCGGAGTATGAACTACCAAAAACCATTACCGAGGCTTATAAAGAGAAAAATGGTGGTTTCGTATTAAAAATGACCACCACAGGCTACGGCAGTAACTTTGTTATCCTTTGCGGTATTGATAAGGATTC
>JAZORK010000012.1:0-1649 GCA_045656485.1 Acutalibacteraceae bacterium
GCAAAGAAATCGATTGCAACATATCGTTTGCGCGAAGGTCAACCTATTGGTACAAAGGTTACATTGCGTGGTAAAAGAATGTATGATTTCTTGGATAAACTGATTACAGTTGCGTTGCCACGTGTAAAAGACTTCCGTGGTCTGTCAAAATCAAAGTTCGATGGTCGTGGAAACTATGCTTTCGGCGTAAAAGAACATTTGATATTCCCAGAAATTTCTGTTGATAAAATTGATGCTATCCGTGGTATGGATATCGTTATCGCAACAACAGCAAAAACAGATGATGAAGCACGTGCATTGCTGACTAAAATCGGCTTGCCATTGGTTTTGAAATAATTAAAAAAGGTAAAAGAAGATGGCTAAATTAGCGTTAATCAATAAACAACATAAACGTGAAAAGCTGGTTGCGCAGTATGCAAAAAAGCGTGAAACAATCAAGGCTAAAATGTCTGTAAATGCGACACCAGAAGAAAGAATTGATGCAATGAAAAAGTTGGCAAAATTGCCACGTAATGCAAATCCAACACGTTTGCGTAATCGTTGCAGCGTAACAGGTCGTTCTCGCGGGTTCTCTCGTTTGTTCGGTCTGTGTCGTCAACAGGTTCGTACAATGGCAAGCGAAGGTAAATTGCCAGGCGTACGTAAATCTAGTTGGTAAAGTAAAACAAACGCAACTGTGGACAATGCAGTTGTAGAAAAACAGTGCAGGGGTTAAAATCCCTGTGCGTGTTACAAGGAGTAAAAAAGATGTCACTATCACACCCAATCGGCGATATGGTTACCCGCATCCGTAATGGTCAAAATGCAGGTAAAGAAACAATCGTCGTTCCAAACAGCAAATTGCGTCAGGCAGTTTTGTCTGTATTAAAAGATGAAGGTTTTATTACTGATTTCCGTATCGATCAAATTGATGAACATCGTTCAAATTTGGTTATTGAATTAAAGTATGTTGGCGGAAACGGTGCAATCCAAGAAATTTCAGTTGTATCTAAGCCAGGTCGCCGTGTTTATTCCGGCAGTGCAAAAATGCCAAAAGTATTAAATGGCTTGGGTATTGCAATCGTATCTACACCAAATGGCGTTATGACTGATCACAAGGCACGCTTGATGAATGTCGGTGGCGAAGTATTGTGCAAGGTTATATAATAAAGTGAGGATGAAGTTATGTCTCGTGCAGGAAAATATCCAGTTAAACTGAGTGATGGCGTTACAGTCGCAATTGTTGACAACGCTTTGGTCGTAAAGGGCCCAAAAGGTGAATTGAAATTGCCTTTGGATACAAAAAATGCTGGCTTGGTCGATATTATAATCGAAGAAGGTCAGGTTGTTATTAATCCAAAAGATGCAGAAGAAAAATCTTCACGTACAATGTGGGGCACAATGGCTCGCAATGTTCGTAATGCAGTAGAAGGCGTTTCAAAAGGTTTTGAAAAAGCTATGTATATGAAAGGTGTTGGTTATAAAGCATCTGTAAAAGGTAATCAGCTGGTTTTGGTTGCAGGTTATTCACATGATGTTGTTATGGACATCCCAGCAGGTTTGACTGTTACTATGGGTGACACACCAACAGAATTTACTGTAAAAGGTATGGATAAGTGCTTGGTTGGACAATTTGCTGACAAAATCCATAAGGTTCGCAAAGCTGATCC
>JAZORK010000013.1:0-11103 GCA_045656485.1 Acutalibacteraceae bacterium
GAAAGAATTTTAAATATTGCAGATAAGATTATAGTTGTTGCAAACGGCACCGTAAAAGAAGAAGGCAAAAAGGAAGATATTCTCCCTACCCTTTTAGGCAAGGCAGATATTGCCTGCAAGGTGCTTACTGCAAACTGTGAGGAATAATATATGAACAATAACGAATTAGAACTACTTAAAATGATTGCCGATATTGACGGTACACCCTCTGGTGCTTTCAATATCCGTGCAAATGGTGCATTATCTTCGAGAAATGTTACCGAAAATATAAATATCAGAGAAAAAGCCGACGGCAACGGCATTGAAATAATTATTAAACCCGGTACAAAGGGTGAAAAGGTGCATATTCCTGTTATTATAAGTCAGTCGGGACTTACCGAGCTTGTTTATAACGATTTTATTATCGGCGAAGATGCTGACGTTGAAATTGTGGCCGGCTGCGGTATTCACAACTGCGGTAGCGAAGAATCCCGCCACGATGGTATTCACTCATTTTTCGTTGGCAAAAACGCAAAGGTGCGTTACGTTGAACGCCACGTTGGCACAGGTGACGGCACGGGCGAACAAAATATGAACCCCACCACCGTTATCAACATTGCCGAAGGCGGATATATGGAAATGGAGACCACCCAAATTGAGGGTATCGACTCCACCAAGCGTATAACCACCGCAAGACTCGATAAAGACGCAACCCTTATCGTTCACGAAAAGCTTATGACACACGGCACACAATATGCCGAAACCGACTTTACGGTTGATATGGACGGCGAAAATTCAAGCGCAAATATCGTTTCACGCTCGGTTGCTAAGGATAATTCCAGTCAGCTTTTCTTATCCACCATTAATGGTAATAACATTTGTAACGGCCATACCGAATGTGACGCTATTATTATGGATAAGGCGCACGTTTCGGCAGTACCAAAAATCACCGCAAATCACATTGATGCTTCACTCATACACGAAGCGGCAATCGGTAAAATTGCAGGTGAACAGTTAATAAAGCTTATGACCTTAGGCCTTACCGAACAGGAAGCCGAAGAACAAATCGTAAACGGATTTTTGAAATAAATATAAAAAAACACGGTAGATTCATAAACGAATCCACCGTGTTTTGTTTTTTAAAAGAATAACGCCGCTGCACCGTAGCTTACAAAAGCCACGATTATTCCTGCGGTGATAACACCAACAGCAATTGCGGGGAAGGATTTTTTAAGCGGTATGTCGAGAAGTGCCGCTATGAGCGCACCTGTCCAAGCGCCTGTGCCCGGCAAAGGAATTGCCACAAATATCCAAAGTCCCCATGGGCCGTATTTGTCGATAGTATCTCTTTTTGAAAAAGCCTTATCTTCAAGCTTTTCAACAATTCTTCCAAAAAAATTGTTTTGTTTGCGCATCCATTCAAATATTTTTCTTATAAATATTATAATAAACGGCACGGGCAACATATTACCAAGTATTGCAACAATAATAGCAATACGCCAGTCAAGACCTGCACCTGTAGCCACAGGTAATGCGCCACGAAGCTCAACAATAGGCACCATTGAAATTAAAAATGTCAATAAGATTTGACCCCACAGGGTTTTCCACAAAAAATTCATTTTATCTCTCCTTGACAAGTGTCAGCATCTTCATTAAAAACACCTTAATAAATTTAAAGTTAACAATTGCTAGCAATAGAACACATACCGCTTGCACAGCGTAATTAAACGGTAAGCCTTTTACCATAAATACCGATTGCACAATAATAATGGCGGTATTAAGGATAACGTTTACCCAATGAAGCTTAAAGGGAATATATTTTGAAGCATTGATAGCTCGGATGATAAATACCAACAAATAACTTGCAAAGGTAGCAATAGCCACACCCTGAACGCCAAGGGATGTTTTTATTAAAGCAAAAGTTAAGACCACAGTAGCAATCGCGCCAAACATTGTGGTTAAAAATGAGTTTTTGCTGCGTTTTTCCACCACGTAAACCGAGCCCATAAAGTTAGCAAATGCGCTAAAGACCATAGCGGCGGTAAGCATTGGGATATACATACTCGCACTGTGATAGGACTTTGCAGTAAGAATTTTTATAAGGGGAACACTCAAAGCAGTAACACAGCCACCAACAAGGAACATTACGCTTTGGAAAGAACCCCAAACCTTAGAGAAAAAGTCGATATGCGCTTTTTTATCGTTTTCCGACTCGAGCACTGCCGAGAACTGCCAAGCCTGCATAAAGACAGTCGAAATCAAGGTTAAAAGGGTTGGTATTTTATATGCCGCTGCATAAATACCGTTTGCATCCTTGCCAAAGAAATAACTTACAAAAAAGCGGTTTGAAACGCTTGTTACCCACCAAAAGATTGTAGCGGGAATCATTGGAATACTGTATCTTAAAAGCTCTTTTAAAATAGCTTTATCAACCTTTGTAGTCATATCGCGCCACAATTTATCACGGAAAACGATAAGCAAGGTTGAAAGCAAATCAGCAATAGCTACCGACAAAACGTAACCTGTAATACCAAAATCAAATACCTTAAGGAATATGATATTTAAAATAATTACAAGGGCTGTATTAACAATACCCTGAATTGCGAAAAAGGCGGTACTACCACAAGCACGGATATACTTTGAGCACAACGAATGATAGCAAGAAAACATCGTATAAAGGATAATAAGCCAAATATAACCGTCAAACTGGTGAGTACGCCACAAAAGCGGAGCTATAAGCAAAAATGCCAAACCACCGAACGTTATGGTATAAACACCGCTAGAAAAAACGCTTTTTCTATCAATTTTGCTATCAACAGCAAAACGAAAAACACCGTCTGTTATTCCAACCGAAATAATAGGCAGTAAAAGGTTTGCGGTTTGCTGAATTAAGTCGGCGGTACCATACTGAGCTTCGGAAAGACAGCCCGTGTAAAAACGCACCATAAAGAAAACCAACAGCTTTGAGCCAAAGGTACCAAGACTAATTAAAGCAGTATTTGAAACTAAGGTTTTGTATTTATTCATATTATTATACTTCCCTCTTTTTAGACCTATTTATGTTACTATATTTATTTTAGCCTGTCAACCAAAATTTATATATCTATCACTCGCATATCCCACAATTCCGTTATACCCCACAAGTGCCCAACCAGGTACACGAGCATATACCGTAACTTCAGCACCATTTGGTATTCTTCCCACGATAAATGCATCAGTAGAAGGTCGAGTACGCACGTTTAGATTACCGCCGTTTGTTCTGACGTTGCCCACTGTAATCGGCACAGGAGTATTAAAAGGAATACCAAAAAATTCGGTAAGCGACAGCACAATATTAGCGGCAATGAGCTCAATATTATCCCTTATCCATTGGGCGTCCTCGGCGTTATCATGGTAAGCAATTTCCATTAGCACACCTGGAGCTTTGGTTCGTACCACCTCACCGAGCGAAGTAGTCGGCACAGTCCTTACTCTATCGGGCAAGGGGTATATTAGTTTTAAATTTTTTGCCGCAATTTCGGCAAAACGCTGACTCTCACTATTTTGGGGATTATAATAAACTTCACTACCCCTTACTGAGCCATCACCCGAGCCCGTAGCATTTGAATGTAACGCTAAGTGCAAATCAAAAACACCGCTATTAGAGGCGGCAATAGATGTAGCGGCAGTCATCATAGGGCTATTTCGCACAAACTGTATTCCGCTTGCGGCCAAATACGGCTCCATAGCATCCGCAACAAGGTTCATATAAAATTCCTCGTTACCGCCGCCATTATAGGGGTTAAATTCTTGTGTTGAGGGACTTAAATATATTGTTGGCATAAAAAAAACCATCCTTTCACTTCAAAAATATGAAATAAAAGAATGGCTTATGTTATTTTTTAAATAGACTCCTTCACAACTGATAAAAACCAGCAGTAAAGGGCTTCGCCCAATTCTTGATAAACGGGGTCGCCATCGTGTGAGCAAAGCATTGCAAAGGTTTGTCCAATGCGCCTAACCGTGTCACCACCACGCCTGAAAGCCAAATAATAAAAGGAAAAAGCGCCTGTATCCTGCGAAGTTTCAACAAGGTGCGCCGCCTTAGCCTTGATAGTATCCAAAAAGCTCTTTTGTGCAACACCGCAAAGAAAATCATCGGTTGCAAACTTTTCAAAGCCCACCGTTGCCGTAAAGGAAAGCAGCAACCTTCGCTGAACAATCATTTCGTAATCGGTTTCATCGCTTATGGGATTGTCATCCGCATCACTTATAAATACCGCCGCAACACTGCTGCCCCATCTTTTAGCCTGTTCATAACTAACCGAAACGACAATTTCTTCACCCTTTGGGTTACTTTGATTTTTTCTTATATCACGTGAGGGCTTGTCCGATGCGATTTTAATATCCTTATCACAAGAAGTCAATACTGCTCACTCCATACTTTTAAGTGCTTGTGCCAACTGTGCCGGGCAGGAGGTATTCTTAAAGCCACACTTAATGCCTTCAAGTCTTTTTATAACATCCTCTACCTTCATACCCTCTACCAAAGCAGAAATACCTTTAGTGTTGCCGTTACAGCCACCTTCAAAACGAACGCTTTTAACAACACCGTCTTCCACTTCGATTAAAATATTTCTTGAGCATACACCGTTAGTTTTATATGAAAATTGCATACAGTTTATTCCTATCTGTCTTTAAATTTGTTACTACGAACAGGGTGACGAAGCTTGCGAAGCGCCTTTGCTTCGATTTGTCTTATACGTTCTCTTGTAACGTCAAATTCGGTACCAACCTCTTCAAGAGTATGGCATCTGCCGTCCTTAAGACCAAAACGCAAACGAATAACCTGTTCTTCACGAGGTGACAGTGTTTTTAAAACGCTGTCAATATCTTCATTAGTAATGGTTTTTAAAGCTGCTTCATCGGGTGCTAAGGCATCCTCATCACGAATAAAGTCCATAAGGCGAGAATCTTCCTCAGGGCCTATAGGTGTTTCCATAGAAACAGGCTCCTGTGCGACACGCATAATTTCTCTTACACGTTCAACAGGCAATTGCATTTTTTCAGCAATTTGTTCTTCGCTTGGTTCTGAACCGTTTTCGTGCAATAATTGGCTTTGCACCTTTTTAAGACGGTTGATAGTTTCAACCACGTGAACAGGGATACGAATAGTACGTGCTTGGTCGGCAATAGCACGAGTAATAGCCTGTCTTATCCACCAAGTAGCATAGGTAGAAAACTTAAAGCCTTTTGTATGGTCGAACTTATCAACCGCTTTAATAAGACCTACGTTACCCTCTTGTATAAGGTCTAAAAAGTACATTCCACGGCCAACGTATTTTTTTGCAATACTAACAACTAAGCGAAGGTTTGCTTCGGTAAGTCTTTGCTTTGCATATTGATTGCCTTCGGCAATTTTAATAGCAAGTTCGATTTCCTCTTCACCTGACAAAAGCGGAACACGGCCGATTTCACGCAAATAAACCTTAACCGGATCATCAAGCGACATATTTTCAAGCGGTATATCCTCATCGGTAAGCTGGTCAACCTCTACCTCTTTTAACTCTTCCTCGGTAGGTTCCTTATCATAGTCAATATCGAGTGTAGGAGGTTCTAAAAATAACTCTTCCAAATCGTCGGGCGCATTTTCAATTTCGTCAATGCTATTTGGTCTTGATTCCAATTCTTCCTCAAGGTTTTTATCAATGTTTTTTTCTTGCATTTTAATATCAGCCATATTTAACCATTCCCTTTTGTTTTTTTATTTATTATTTCCTGCAATTTTCGAGCCCAGTCTTCAACATTTTCACTTTCACTAGAAGCCGAGTTTAAAATTGCGTTCTCTTCTAATATTACCCTTATACAGTCTTTTAATACTGTTTTCGGGTTATTTCCTGCTTTATTACCGTTTTGAAGTGACACAAAATAGCCAACCTCACCCGCCGAAAAGCTTTGCGCAAAGATTGAAATATCAATCACTTTACCACTCTCGGCTGCATCCAGCAGTATTTTATACGCCCTTCTATTTAAATCGGTAAGCATTTTGTCACACGGTAAATCCGCTTTGGCAATTTCCACAAAGTCGGGATGCTGTAAAAGCACCGCCAACAAGGTTTCCTCTGCCGCAACACCTTTGACCGACTTTCGCCTTTCAGGATTAATATCATCCTTAGTATATTTAGGGCGAATAACGTCGTTAATTGCCTTACGCTCACGCTGGCGTGTGCTTTGTTTGCGGAATTCCTCTACCTTAGCGGTAAGCGCCGTACGTGAAACACCGTATTTATCACACAGTCTTCCAATATATATATCCCGTGCCATAACATCTTCGGTAGACGACAGTATCTGTGCCGCTGCCGATAAGTATTTTAGCCTACCGTCATCGGTATCAAGGCTTAATCCGTCAGCCGCCATAAGCAATTTGTATTCAATATCACTTACCGCACCCGAAAGAAGTGCCCGGAATCTATCAGGACCATTGTTTTTAATAAACTCATCAGGGTCTTTGCCGTCGGGTATTACTACCACCCTTACGTTAAGACCTGTGTTTTCAAGCAATTGCGATGCCCTGCGTATTGCCTTTTGCCCTGCGGCGTCGGCATCAAGCATTAAAACAATTTCTTTAGTATACCTTGCAATCAAATTAACCTGCTCAGGTGTAAAAGCCGTACCCAAGGGGGCAACTGCGTTATTAAACCCTGCTTGGTGCAAGGATATAACGTCCATATTACCCTCTACTAGAATAATTTGCTCACTGCAATTATTTTTAGCGTAATTTATGCCAAAAAGGTTTTCACTCTTTTTATAAACAGGGGTGTCAGATGTATTAACATACTTACCACCCATTTTATCTTCACCAGGCATAGCTCGTCCGCTAAAGCCAACCACATTACCACGAATATTAATTATCGGGAACATAACCCTTTTTCTAAAGCGGTCGTAATAACTACCCCTTTGGCTTTTGCCGATAACGTTAGCGGTTATCATTTCGCTTATTGTAAATCCCTTTTCTTTAAGGTGATTTATAAGGCTATCCCAACTGTCAGGTGCGGCGCCAAGCCCAAACTGCTTAATAGTTTTAAGAGTAAGACCACGACCCAAAAGATAGTTTAGCGCCCACTTGCCGTTTTCACTCATTAAATGATTGTGAAAAAACTTTGCAGTTTCACGGTTAATATCATAAACCCTGTTTTTAAGGCGTTGCATACTGTCGTCATAGCCGTCTTGCGGCAATGTTACACCGCTTTTTTCGGCCAAAAGCTTAACCGATTCAATATAATCCAAGTTTTCAATTAATCCCGTAAAGGTTATAACGTCACCACCGACTCCACAGCCAAAGCAATAAAAGGAGCCATTTTCGGGATAAACTGTAAAGGATGGGGTTTTTTCACTATGGAATGGACAAAGCCCCACAAGATTTTTACCTCTTCGCTTTAAATTAACATACTGCGAAATTGTATTTTCAATATCATTACGGTATTTAATATCTTCAATTACCTCATGCGGTATTGCCATAACCCCACCTCCTTCAAAAAGTTAAAATTTTTATATTTTCCAAGCCTTCGGAATGTAAATATTAGAATAAACGGTTATTGCATAATGGTCGGTCATACCTGCAATATAATCAGCTATTGCACGGGTTTTGCCCTCAATTTCCATTATTTTTGTATATTCCTCACCCATTTTTTCGGGATGATTTGTAAAATAATTAAAAAGTGCTTCGATAATGCCTAAAACCTTGGTCTCTTCAAACTTAGCTTTAGGATTTTTATAAACCTCGCTAAACAAAAATTCGTGTAGCATATTAGAATAACCTTCGGTTTTTTCATCCATTACAATATCACTTGTACTGTTATTTACAATAGAGGTAACCAAGGTAGATATTCTGGCACTTTTATTATCGCCCAAATTTTCTTTAATTTCTTTTGGTATTTGGTCATTTGTCAAAACGCCTGCACGCAAAGCATCATCAATATCGTGATTCATATAAGCAATACGGTCGGCGAAGCGTACCAGCTTACCCTCTAAAGTATCGGCAAATTCACCTTTTGTGTGGCGTTCTATACCATTTAAAACCTCATAAGTAAGGTTAAGACCCTTACCGCCTTTTTCGATTCTTTCACAAACCCTTACACTTTGCTCGTAATGGGTAAAACCAAAAGGCAATAATTCATTAAGTGCTTTTTCACCTGCATGACCAAATGGTGTATGGCCTAAATCGTGCCCTAAGGCAATAGCCTCGGTTAAGTCCTCATTAAGCCTTAATGCCCTTGCCATTGTTCTCGCAATTTGGGAAACCTCAAGAGTATGGGTTAATCTTGTGCGGTAATGGTCCGATTCAGGTGATAAAAAAACTTGCGTTTTATGTTTTAGGCGTCTAAAAGCCTTAGAGTGAATTATGCGGTCACGGTCACGTTGAAAATCAGTACGCAAATCGCACTGTTTTTCTTCCCTTATTCTGCCTTTAGAATTAGCCGAAGGCATCGCATATTCCGATAATATTAATTTTTCATTTTGTTCTGTTATAATTCGGGGGCTTGTCACAATCACTCACTCCTTCATTATATATATTAGTAGAAAAAACTGAAAATCCTTTATTTTTCTTTAAAAGGCACCATTTTTTTCTCAATTTCCTCTAAAGTGAGCCTAGCGCTAAAGGTTTCGGTCAGTTTTTTAGCAAATGCATCAACAAATTCGTCCTTAAGGCAAAAGGTAACTGCCACCTTATCGGTAAATTCAGTATTCTCTATATTCCCCTCATACGAAGCAATTAAGTTTGTGAGTTTGCCGTGGTCGGTGTAATCACAATTTATATATATAAGGGTGCTTGGTATCATTGTAAAAACTTGGCACTGGGCCAAACAGTCCTGCACCGATTTTGAATAAGCACGAACTAAACCGCCTGTGCCTAACAAAATACCGCCAAAATATCTTGTTACTACCACCGCAATATCAGTAATGCCCGAACCCAATATAACATCAAGCATAGGCTTACCTGCTGTGCCGTGTGGTTCACCATCATCAGAAAAGCGACAGCTTTTACCGCCATTTAATGAATAAGCAAAGCAATTGTGCCTTGCATCCCAATATTTAGAGCGCATTTCCTCTAAAAAGGCTGCAGTCTCTTCCTCGGTTTCACAATGGCGCACTGTTGCAATAAAACGCGAACGCTTTTCCACATATTCGGTTTGTGTTTGACTAAAAATGGTAGAATATTTTCCCACAAAAGCACCCCACAAAATTTTAAAAACCGCATCGCCTTTAATGACGGTGCGGTTTTAAGGTAATTATTTTCCAAGATTGAAACGCTTATTGAATCTATCAACGCGTCCGCCGGTGTCAACCAACTTTTGCTTACCTGTAAAGAACGGATGACATTTAGAGCAAATATCCAAGCGGATATCCTTTTTAGTGGAACGAGTTTCGAACTCAGCACCGCAAGCGCACTTAATTGTTACCTTCTCATACTTAGGATGAAGTCCTTCTTTCATCGTTGTCACTCCTTTCTATCACATTAGCCAAATTATAATACCATACATTTTTTAAAAATGCAAGTGTTTTTTTACATGTACAAAATAAATATTTAAAATAAATAAAATTTTTGTTGACATAAAGGTAGTGTTTAGGGTATAATTTACACTTGAAAGGTTATGTGCATTGTTTTTATGCCTTTATATAACCACAAACTCAAAATTAAGGAGGGTAACGACGTTGAAAAGAACATATCAACCTAAAAAGCTTCACCGCAAGAAGGAGCACGGCTTCTTAAAGAGAATGGCTACTGCTAACGGCCGCAAGGTACTTGCACGCCGCAGAGCAAAAGGAAGAAAGAAATTGTCATATTAAAAGCCACTTCCATGTGGCTTTTCCTTTTATTATGAAAATAGTAAAACTTAAAAACAATTATGACTTTCGCCGAGTATATAAAAAGGGTAAATCCTACGTTTGCCCTTTTTTTGTAGTTTATATAAACCAAAACCGCAGTAATAATGTAAGGCTTGGCATTACAGTCGGCAAAAAAATTGGCAATGCCGTAAAGCGCAACCGTGCAAAGCGTGTAATAACGGCAGCCTTTCGTTCAGTTTACCCGCAAATAATGCCGGGTAACGATTTTGTAATTGTCGCCCGTACACGTATTTTAAACGTAAAAAGCACCAAGGTGGCTGAATTACTTTTTAAACTTTTAAAAGAACACGGTGCTTTAAGCCCAAAAACTAATGAAAAAACTGTTAATCAAACTAATTAGGTTCTATCAAACCGCAATTTCGCCACGCAAGATTGCCTGCTGCCGTTTTGAGCCTTCCTGCTCACAATACGCTATCGAGGCTATTACTATTCACGGCGTATTCAAAGGCTGTTTTCTTGCACTTTGGCGGGTTTTAAGATGCAATCCCTTTTGTAAAGGTGGGTACGACCCCGTACCGAAGAAAAAACATTAATTTGAAAATTACCATTTGAACTTGAATGGATGGGTGTATAAATGAACAAACTATTTAGTATTATCAACATCCCGCTTGCGTGGGTGTTAAGATTTATCGCAAGCGCCTTTAACGGCAACTTTGCCGCCGCAGTATTTATTTTTACCTTACTTATAAATATTGCATTTATTCCACTTACCATTAAAAGCCAAAAATCTGCCGTGCAGCAAATGCGCATTAAGCCCAAGCTTGATGAACTTAAAAAGAAATACGGCGATGATAAGCAAAAGTACTCACAAGCAATGAGCCAGCTTTACCAAGAAGAAAATATTTCTATGTCTGGTGGCTGCTTACCTATGATTTTACGTCTCGTAATAATGATGAGTATTTACTACCTTATTATGAGCCCTATCACCTATTTGATGAATGTTGACGCAAACATTATTGCCGAAGCTACCGAAGCACTCAAAAACGCAGGTGTGCAAATTGCTGAGTCAGCCCGTAACCGAGGCGAACTTCAGATTATTGATGCAGTTATTAAGGGTCAAATCGTATCTCCTGAAATTTTAGAAGCTACCAAAAGC
Source organism: Acutalibacteraceae bacterium (assembly GCA_045656485.1). Lineage (GTDB taxonomy): Bacteria > Bacillota > Clostridia > Oscillospirales > Acutalibacteraceae > UBA737. The sequence continues at coordinate 10,964 of JAZORK010000013.1, forward strand.
ATCAACTTCTCTTTCTTTGGTATTAACCTTACCGAAACACCTAAGTTTTCTTACAACATTTTCGGTGACTTCCAAATCATTTGGATTATGCCCCTCTTAGCCTTTGCTTCGCAAATGCTTACAAGCGTTATTTCAACCAA
>JAZORK010000014.1:0-2723 GCA_045656485.1 Acutalibacteraceae bacterium
GACCGACGATACAAGGTCAACGTGGTTCTCCGTCTACAATTTACGAATATTCCATTATTTTATTTATCGTTGGATTTTATTATTGCGGAAAACAAAAGGTTTTGCGTTATTGCTTGATTGCTACGCTGTTATTAGTTGCATTGCAAAATTTGATTTACGGTGGGCGTGTAACAGGGTTGCAACTTTTTATCGTTTTATTGTTGACCAATTTCCCTAAAATCAACAAAAAAATATTGGCGATTGGCGTTGCCGTTGTTTTCGTTTGGATGATTGGCATCGGGGCAATGCGCGCAAACTTTTCCTTGTCGGGCATAGGCAAAGCTTTGAAAGGTATTTTGAGAAGTGGTTTTGCGTTAGATACGGCGTATTCTTCCTATCATACGTCTATGACGTTTATCAAAGTGGAAGAAATAACTTCGTTTTCAAATAAAATGGGAATGCTTGGGCGGTGGTTATTGTCCTTGCTGTTTGGTGGTACTTTGATAGAAAATTCAAATTTGGCGTATTACACTTTGAATTTCTATCCGCACACGTACGGTGGTGTATTACCTGTGTTCATGTATTTCTATTTAGGTTTTTTTGGTGCAGTTCTTATTGCGTTCTTGGCGGTGTTATATATCCGTAAATGTTTCTTGAAGGATTGTGGTGGACTTGGAAAAGGCATTGCCATTTACTTTTTAGTAACCGCTCCGCGCTGGTATTTGTATTCACCGTCGCAAATGACACGAGGAGTCATGCTGTTCATTTTGGTGTTCTACGGATTCAAACTGATAGACCATTTATTAAATCCAGGGAAAAACGAAGCGTTACTTTTGGCGAGGGAAAAATGAAAATTCTATTTATGACAAACGTACCCTCACCATATCGCGTTGATTTTTTTAATGAGCTTGGGAAATATTGTGATTTAACGGTTACGTTTGAAAAAACTACGTCGAGCGAAAGAGATAAATCATGGCTGGATTATCAATTTCAAAATTTTAAAGGCATCTTTTTAAAAGGTAAGTCTATCAATACCGACACGGCGATTTGTTTTTCAATAAAAAAAGTAATTAAAGAAGGTAAGTTTGATAAAATCATTTGCACGGACTTTACTGCACCCACGGGTATGATTGCTATTCGCTATATGCGCAAACATAAAATTCCCTATTGGTTGGAAAGCGACGGGGGCTTTGCCAAAAACGGTAAAGGCATAAAAGAAAAAATTAAAAAGCATTTTATTAAAGGTGCGCAAGGGTATTTCAGTACGGCAAAGGCGCACGACGAATATTATCTTGCCTACGGTGCACAAAAAGAAAGATTGCATAGATATCCGTTTACTTCGCTGTTTGAAAAAGATATTATAAAAGCCGTGCCCACACAAGAAGAAAAACAAGCTTTGCGTGAAAAACTTGGCATAAAAGAAAAGAAAGTGGTGTTGATTGTTGGAAGATTTATTCCGTGCAAGGGCTTTGATACCGCGATAAAATCGGCGATAGACTTACCCCGCGATATCGGATTTTATTTCGTGGGCGGTGTGCCAACGCAGGAATATTTGGATTTGCGAGAACAAAACGCCCTTGCAAACGTGCATTTCGTTGGATTTAAGAATAAAGCAGATTTGAAAGAATATTATCAAATGGCAGACGTATTCGTTTTGCCTACGCGTGGCGACGTGTGGGGTTTGGTAATCAACGAAGCTATGGCAAACGGGTTGCCCGTTATTACGACGGATAGGTGTGTTGCAGGATTAGAGCTTGTTAAAAACGACGAAAACGGGTATATTGTTCCCGTAGATAACGTGGAAGAATTGCAAAAAGCAATAGAGAAAGTATTTGCAAGCGATATGCAAGTGTTTGCAAAAAACAGTTTACAAACCATTCAGCCGTATACGTTTGAAAATATGGCAAAAGAACATTTAAGGGTGTTGAAATGAAGAAGATAGTGGTTTCTACTTTTAATAATTCAAAAAATAATTACGGCGGAGTTTTTCAAGCATGTGCATTATCAAAAACTCTTCATGATATGCATTATGATGCTAAATTTATTACGCTTGAAAATCGAAAGATTCCCCCAAAAACATTGTTGGGCAAAGGGAAAGATATTGTTCGAAAGATAATAAAGCTTCCATACAAAAGAAAAATAAAAATCAAAGAGGAAAGCTTTCAAAAGTTTGCAAAGAAGACGCAAAACCAACTTGTTTTTCGTGATATACGACAACTGAATGAAAATCCTCCGATTGTGGATGTGTATATTTCAGGAAGCGACCAAGTATGGAACGCGGTTTCTTTTCATGAAGATTTATTTTTGTCTTACGCACCTGAAAATGGGAAAAAAATATCTTATGCGGCAAGTATGGGGAATGAACGAGTTCCCGTGCAAAATAAAGAGAAATTTACGCACTATATTTCTCGTTTTGACTGTATATCCGTTCGCGAAGATACTATGGTGGATTTGTTAAAAGAATATACTGATAAGTCGATATGTCAAAACATTGATCCTGTATTTTTAATGGATAAAGAAGATTGGTTGGAATGGGCAACACCTTACAAGAAGTTGAAGTTTGAAAAATATATTTTAGCTTATATTATTGAATGGAATGCTGAATATAATAAAAAATTGAAAATGATAAAAAAACAAACTGGGCTTCCTGTTGTGTTTGTGAATTTGGGAAATCTAAAAAGGGTATCGGCTAATCAAGTGATACACGACGCTTCGCCAAACGAATTTTTAGGATTGCTTAATGG
>JAZORK010000015.1:0-1198 GCA_045656485.1 Acutalibacteraceae bacterium
ATTGATTCGGCCAACTTACAGCCAAGGGGGTGTCTTTGAGTCACTTTGACTAAGGCTTAAATCAAGCTTAGTTTCTAATCAAAACCCTAACCTAATTTCAAAGCTCTAAGGTTTTGACAACACACCATCCCAAACCACCACAACTTGACAACACAAAAGGCTAGGGAGTAGCCCACAATTTTAAGCCTTGTGGTAATGACAACTCATTTACTTAGCATCTCTCCTAATTAGGTTTAAGCCATAATCCTTACTTAGCCCAAAAGCTCTCACAAATTGACACCTATTATCAAGTTGTGTGTCATGATCACAATGAGCCAACACACCAGCCCACTTGCAGCTGATTTTCGCATGCAATGGTGTGGTGACACCTCACAATTTATCTGTCCTAAGCTTTACTGGTTGAATCGAAAACCCTAGCCCGGTGTGACGAAGGGCATTTCTGGAAAAATCCAACTTCGCCGATATTTTTCGAAAATTAAACTGTGGGTCCCTTATAATATATTAAGGTCCCTATAAAAAATTTTGTGATCATTTGATGGATAGAAAAATTATTAAAAATCATTCAGTAGTTTTCTGTCGGTAGAAACGCGACGAACCGAGCTTCGTATTTTATGGACCTCTTCTCGGAATGAGTTCAAATTTCCGACATCATTCTAACTTTACCTTACGAGGTTAGTTTTATCCTCCCCAAAAATGTTCGGGTTCTGGTTGGGGTACTCGCAGTGTAAATTTCCCCAGTTTTGGGTGCAGGGTATTTTGGTCATAAAATTTAGTTTTGTCAAAATATTTTTGAAAAATGAAAAGTAACTCCCTTATGGCATTTTAGGATCATACCTAAAATTTCGTGGCCATCTGATGGGAAGAAAAATTATTAAAAATTGTTTAACGATCACATGGGCATTTCTGTCAACTTTTTCAAGTTGTTCCAAAAATTACGAAACTTTGGGAATAAGCCCCTCATGACACTGGGATTGTGTCGATAAAATTTTGTATTTATCTGAGCTATGTTACTATTTATTATATTGTCTGTTTGTTTGATTTTGTAATAGGTGTCTAGGTCGCTGTTGAACCTTTTAACACTTTTGCGTATCGAGCTGTTAGGATAAAATCCTAACCTAAGTATATTATTAGGTTAATCTTGGGTAAAGACACACACTTTTTATTTATTCATGAAGAAAATACTTATCGTATTTATAAC
>JAZORK010000016.1:0-2876 GCA_045656485.1 Acutalibacteraceae bacterium
ATCACCAAAGATGTCTTTACCTATTGTTTTAACACCATTGCCCATCTCAAAACTTTCTAATGATTCGCAACTATTAAATGCATACTTACCTATACTTGTAACACTATCCGGAATTGTTACATTCTTTAAAGCATCACAACACTCAAAAGCGTGATTACCTATAGTTTCAACCCCATCAACAATTGTTACACTTTTAAGCCCTTTACAATTGTAAAAAGCATATTCTCCAATAGTTTTTACTGTAGCAGGAATAGTAATACTTTTAAGATTATCACAGTTAGCAAATGCATAATCCGAAACAGTTTTAACACCTTCGGGAATTTTATAACTTCCACTATTATACCAACAAGTTACTAACGTGGTTTTTTTCTTATCAAACAAAACTCCATCCTTAAAAGAATAGTACTTATTGTCTTTTGAAATCGTTATTTTATTGATTTTAGGACTTGCAAAAAATAAATTGTTGCCAAATTCCTTTAAAGTTTTGGGGAAGGTAACGCTTTTAAGATTTTTGCAATAACTAAACGCTTCACGGCTTATACTTGTAACGCCATTAGGAATTGTTATACTCTTAAGATTTTCGCAAAAAGAAAACGCCGACCTTCCAATTTTAGTAACATTGCTTGGAATAGTAATACTTTTTAACTTTTTACATTCGGTAAAAGCGTAATCGGGAATTTTTTCTATTTTTTTAGAAAGTGTTATTTTTTCAAGTTTTTTAGAGCTGGAAAACGCACCAACACCTATTTTAGTAACGCTATTAGGAATAGTAAGAGACTTCAATCCGGTGCAGTATTCAAAGGCATAATCACCTATGCTAGTAACACTATCGGCAATTACTACTGACTTAAGCTTACTGCATGACCAAAATGCCTGATTGCCTATTCTTTTAACACCATCTTTAATAATAACTTTTGTTATATTCTGACCCCAGGGAATTTTTTCACATTCAACCATGTAATCCTTCATTTTACCCTTACCGCTTATAGTAAGTGTGGTTCCGCTAAGCGACCATTTGCAGTCGCCTGTTTTACCACTTGTAGCGGCAGAAGCAGTAATTGCACCCAAAGGTACAATTGAGAGCAATAGAACCAAAGTTAAAAAAATGGCTAACAATTTTTTCATAAAAATACTCCTTTTTAAATCGCATAATTATAACCTTGTTTTAACAAAAATAAAATCTCTTTTCAGACAAAATCAAAACAATTCTCCTGCGACGTATTTTATTTTACAACACCTTTTTTAACGGTGTAGGTCTTGCCGCTAATCTTAACCTTGCCTGAGAATTTAAGCTGAGCAATACCCTTCTTTACATAGTACTTCTTACCATTGTATTTAACGATTGCAGTAGAAGTATTCTTCTTACCACTCTTTACATAGTACCAAGTACCGTTATACTTAACAAGTGTGGTAGAGTTGTTCTTCTTACCATCCTTTACATAATACCATGTACCGTTGTATTTAACGAGTGTCTTTGCTTTCCAGTCAATCTTACCACTCTTTACATAGTACCATTTTCCATTGTACTTACAAAGTGTAGTAGAAGTGTTCTTTTTACCATCCTTTACATAATACCAAGTGCCGTTGTACTTAACAACAGTAGTCTTAGTAGTCTTAAGACCATTTTCAACATGATACCACTTGCCATTGTATTTAACTAATGTAGTTGCATTTGATGCAAACTTACCGCCCTTAATATAATGCCACTTGCCATTAATCTTTACAAGGCTAGTGATATTTGTTTTTTCGCCATCTACGTAGTAATAGGTTGTGCCGTTTTCTTTAATTAAGTGTTGACCTGTAACTTCACGTTCTTCACCGCAAGCATCGCAAATCTTATCAACTTCATTTGCGTAGATATGTCCTACACCTTCACGCACTTCTTCACACACATTACAAATGATATCACACTCGTTGGTATAAACGTGAGCAGTAACAGTACGTACTTCGCCACAAGCGTTACATTCGGCATCACAGTCATTATCGTAAACGTGATGTAGTGTAAAGAACAAACTGTCAGCAGGTGGAGTATTGGCGTCGTCGCCACCCTTTGTACCGCTAAAGGTCACCTTAAAATAGGTTGCTTTATCACCACTGCTCAATTCAGACAAATCATAAGTGCCTGTTCCTTTCCAACCTGAACCACCGATATAATTTTCGTTAGCATCAAAGAATTGTACAAATATACGGCAATCTTCCAAAACGGTAATCTCTTTAATAGCAGACACCTTATATGTATTAAATGTGCAAAGTCGTGTTGGGTGAGAAGCCATGCAATTATCAAGTGTGGTTGTGCCAACCTGACCATTAACAGTACCCGAAACCAATACAGGTTTTAAGGTGCAACCATTAACTTCGTCAGGCGCAGCCTCACGCTTTGCGCCACAGAAATCACAAGTAACATCAATATCACTTGAATAGTAGTGATTTTCACATTTCACAAATTCAATATCATATTGTCCTGCCGAGAGCCTCAGTCCGTCTTCGGATGATGTAAAAGCCGAACCACCAGGTTTTTTAGCAATAGCAATATAACCCTTTTCTACCGCAAAATAACCCTTTTTATCGGTAGGAGTTACTCGGCTTACGGTAGATTTATTATTAAGAACCCACGTTTTATTAAGCTGTTCGCTTGTAAAACCTAGGGATTTATTACTAATTGTAGTGCCTGTAGCGTTATTAATAAAGTTAAAATAGCCATTTTCGCCAAAAACTAAACCTGAACCTTTAGTAAAAGCAAACTTTTCAACACGTTCATTGGTGATATTAAGCGCTTTGTTAATTACCGTACTACCAAAGTTTTGCATAGCACCAAGATTTATAATAAATTCGGCTTGAGGGTTGCCATCGGTGCCATTAAAATTAATATTACAGTC
>JAZORK010000017.1:0-3373 GCA_045656485.1 Acutalibacteraceae bacterium
CACCGAAAGCATATTGATAGTCATCTCGTTCGCCATTGTGCTGATAGCTATCCCAGAAAGCATCGTAAAAACTTTTAACACCCGTGTCCGTGCCGTAGAGTGTCTTTTCAAGTTGTTTGTTTAAAGCATCAACCTTGTCGGTGTTAGCGTTTATTATCGAAAGTTGTTCTTCAATATTCATTATGCACCCCCGATAACTGTATTTTGCTTGGCAATTATAGCGTCAAGAACAGAAGAAATATCACCGATTGCCGAGTCAACATCTTCCACCGTTGCAATCGTTCCGCTTTTGTCGGGAACAACGAGTTCGCTTATTGTTTCTTCGTAAGGCTCGGTTGTTCTGTGCCATTGAATTATTTTGTCTTTGGAATAAATGGTGCGGTGTTTAGTCTCATTCCATACATCGTCAAAAGCTTCTGAACTTGTAATCTCATCTCCGACAACAACGCCCTCACCACTAACAGTCACTTTTTCGGGTGCAATTTCGTTACCGTCATCATCTTCTTTATAGATAAGTCTACGGCGCATATCGAAAGGTATAAATTCGTCAACAAAACTTAAACCTTTACCACCTGTAGCCAAATTACCACCAATCAAAAGACCTCTCGCTTCTTTAAGACCGTTAGCTAAACTTTCTGGATTATCGAACAACCACTTTGAATATCCCAAAAACATAAACGGAATGTCTAAAGAGCCATCGGGAGCAACTATAAAAGGACCACTGTGCAAACTTAAGAACCAATTTTCGCTTAGATTTCCACCACGCCTTGAAAATATAGGGTGTCCATTTTCAATAAGTCCGATTACTGTTTCAAAATTAGCACCCTTTGTAAATCCTGCGATTTCGTCTGTTGCTAACAACGAAGCGTTTTCATTTAACAAAAAAACTCCGTTAAGCGTATCTCCATTCTTGTTGACCTTGCCCTCTATGGCTTCTTTTGTTTTCCCTGCATCCTCTTTAGTTTCGTAAGTTTCGGCAATATTCTTTCCGTTGCCATCGTTGGTTGCATTGGTTGCGTTTTTAACCTCTATGTTTCCTTCGGTTATATCGTTTTTTAAGGTTTTAAATTCCTCGTTTAACCTCTTAACGCACTCTTCAACAACCTTTGCTTCCCAAGCTGCAAGAACATCGGAAACGGCTTCAATAACCGTTTCTTCGTTGTCCATTCCCTCGGTCATCGTCAAGGTGTGCTTATTGGTGTGCCAAGAATAGTCAACCGTTGCATCCTCTTTGACACAAAGGAATTCAATCAAGAAGCTTAATGTACCGTCATATTTCGTTGCATTATTTGAGAGAAGCCAAGAGAATTTGACAAAATCCTTTTCCTCGGGGTCAATCGCCATGTCTTTCACGATATAAATATCTTCGGTCTTATTCACTTTATCGGAAGATATATTTATATAGTGCAATTCAAGCTTGTTGCATAGTGACATATCGTGACCTTGAACATACCTTGCCATTCTGAACGAAAAGCGCACGGAATTATGGTCGTTTTGCATAAGCGTTATATTGTTATGCGATGTTTTATATATCCCTCGGTCACTTGGGTTAATTAAAAATGAAATTGCTGTTTGTTTATCGTGTTTATGTGTCATTTAATACCTCGCTTATTCAAAGATTCCAAGCTCACAACAACGCTTATAAATAAGCTTGCCAATGACTGTTTTTGTTGCGCTTGTATAGTGAACATTATCGGTCAAGAGCTGCGGCGGCACCGTTCCCGTAGCCATTGCCGTTGTGTCGGCGGTTGTGGGTGTCAATCCTGCATCCGCAAGACCATATTCCGAAAGGTATTCACGTAAGCTTATGAAATATCTGCCGAAGGCTTTCTTCATTGCCGCTTCATAGTCTGCACGGCTTGAAGCACTTCCGGAAGACAAGCCAAGAATAATGGTGTGCTTTGCTTTTGCGTGATTTATCATAAGGCGGTGCATATTTACAAGCTCTTCGTTGTCGGAATCATAACCGCCATTTTGCCCCATAAAGATAATCATCAAGTGCGGATTATTCTTTTCACGGTCAAATGCCGTTGTCATAGCCGTTGGTCTGTTTATGGTGACCGCTTCACCCACTTCCAAACGTGTGAATGTCCATGTTCCGTTTGCATCGTTGTAGCTGCTTCCCGTCCAAGCAAGTGTGCCTTTTATGTCACCAATCTTGACAGGGTTGATATGTGCGCCGCCGCCTTGAAGAAGCGGTGTTGCATTATATCCAAATGCCGTCTTTAATGGTGAAGCGTATGTTGCTATTGTGACCGGGTCTGTGCTTGATGGGATTGTAATATTGTTTACAATAATCGGGTCTGCACCTTGTCTTGCGGTGATTGTTCTTACATTCTCGCCGCCCGTTCCTGCATTGTGAACCGGAAGTTTGGAAAGATTTGCAAGGGTTTCCGTCCATCCCGCTCCTGCGGTAAGTGAATCACCCCAAGAAACGATATAATCACCGGGCTTTTTCTCATAATTATCCGGGTTAAACGTTCCAAGCCGTGCAATAGGTGATAAAGATGCATTTGCACCCGTTATTTCCATGATATTCACGCTTTCGTTATATTCTCGGTTATATGTGGATGTATTGGCAACCTCTATACCGACAATCAAGAAATAATCACCCGTATTTGCGGCAAGCGTTGGATTATCAGCAATAAATTCCGCAAGGTCAATTTCGTGAATTTCATGGTCTGTATTAAAGTTCTTTGCCGCCCATTGTGATGCCGAAACACCTATGCCGAAGCTTCGCATATTGTTCGTGTTTCTTCGGATTAAAAACTTTCTGCCCGCAATATTCTTACCAAGATTGAATGCAACGATTGCAAAGCGCCATTCTGCTGCATCGGTGGTCTTTTCGGGAATGTTGATGCTTACAAGTGAATCACTATAAGAAACATTGCATTCAAGATTTTTTATATACGTTTCCGGTTTTTTGTCCAAATCAACATAGACTAAATCATGGCGTAACTCGTTTATTTTGTTGGTGAAATGGTCAATCAACATTGAATCGGTGACAATATACGCTTCAAATTCCGTTGCATTTGCAAGTGCGGTTGTTTGAAGTGATACATATTTGAATGATGCGTGACCTTTATCTGTGGCGTTTGTAACATTTAACGGAATTACATTGATGCCCTTGACCACATTGGTATATAAGCCCGTGACGGTTTCGGTTGCCGCCCAACTCAAACCGCTTGAAAATCTTATTGCCAAAGAACCCGCATAGTCCGATTTAACAATTAGTGAATATCCGCTAAAATCGGTTGAAACAGGCAACGGCGAATTTAATTCACACGCAACAGCACACGGGCTTCCGCTCCCTGTTCCGTATGCCGCAAAAGCGGTTTGATATGCTTCCAAATCAACAAGTTTTGAACGCATC
>JAZORK010000018.1:0-4666 GCA_045656485.1 Acutalibacteraceae bacterium
TTATCGAACGTGTTAAAACTCAACAACGCAACTGGATTGGCCGTTCTTATGGTACACAAGTAACCTTTAACACCACTTTAGGTGATAGCTTTGAAATCTTTACCACCCGTGCCGATACACTTTTTGGTGCTACATATATGGTAATGTCACCCGAACATCCTTTACTTGCAAAATGGGCTGATAATATTAGTAACTATGCCGATGTTTTAGCATATCAAGAACAGGCTGCAAAGAAGTCTGACTTTGAAAGAACCGAACTTGCAAAGGATAAAACCGGTGTTAAATTAGAAGGCGTTAAGGCAATTAACCCTGTAAATAATAAAGAAATTCCGATTTTCATTTCGGACTATGTTCTTATTTCTTACGGCTCAGGTGCTATTATGGCAGTTCCCGCACACGATACTCGTGACTGGGAATTTGCTAAGAAGTTCGATTTACCGATTATTGAAGTGGTTGCAGGCGGGGAAGACGTACAAAAAGCGGCCTTTACCGACTGCGCAACAGGTGTGCTTGTTAATTCCGATTTCCTTGATGGTCTTTCAGTAGAAGATGCAAAGGTTGCTATTCAAAAATGGTTAGCCGAAAAGGGTATTGGTTCGGTTAAGACCAACTATAAGCTTCGTGACTGGGTATTCTCACGTCAACGCTATTGGGGTGAACCTATTCCTATGGTTTACTGCGAAAAGTGTGGTTGGGTACCCCTTAGTGAAGAAGACTTACCTCTTGTTCTTCCTAATGTTGAATCTTACGAACCAACCGATACAGGTGAATCACCTTTAGCAAAAATGACCGACTGGGTTAACACTACTTGTCCGCATTGCGGCGCACCCGCAAAGCGTGAAACCGATACTATGCCTCAATGGGCGGGTTCTTCTTGGTATTTCTTACGTTATTGTGACCCACACAATGATAAGGAATTTGCATCTAAAGAAGCACTCGAATATTGGTGCCCTGTTGACTGGTATAACGGCGGTATGGAACATACTACACTCCACCTTTTATACAGCCGTTTCTGGCATAAATTCCTTTATGATATTGAAGCAGTACCCAATGCTGAGCCTTATGCTAAGCGTACAAGCCACGGTATGATTTTGGGTGAAAACGGCGAAAAGATGTCTAAGTCACGTGGTAACGTTGTAAATCCGGATGAGATTATCAACGATTACGGTGCAGACACAATGCGTGTTTATGAAATGTTTATCGGTGACTTTGAAAAGGCAGCTCCTTGGAGTCAGTCTTCAATAAAGGGTAGTAAGCGTTTCTTGGATAAGGTTTGGGCACTATATGATATTCTTTGTGATGAAGAAGGTTATCGCCCTGCATTAGAGGCTGAATTCCACCGTACCATTAAAAAGGTTACTGATGATATTGAATCCTTAAAGATGAATACCGCTATTGCTGCATTAATGTCACTTATGAACAGTATTACTGCAACAGGCAAAATCACAAAGGATGAATATAAAACCTTTATTACTTTGCTTAACCCCTTTGCACCCCATATTACCGAAGAAATTTGGGAAATGTGTGGTTTTGACGGTATGCTTAACGAAACTAAGTGGCCTGAGTATGACGAAGCTAAATGCGTTGATGCTACTGTTGAAATCGTTGTACAAATTAACGGTAAAATTAGAGCTCGTCTTAATGTAGCTGCAGATATTTCAGCGGCAGATGCTATTGCATTGGCACGTGAACAGGATGCCGTTAAGGCTGAAATTGCCGCTAAGACAGTTGTAAAAGAGCTTTATGTTCCTAAAAAATTAGTAAATATCGTTATAAAATAAAAATTTTATAAAATTTTTGTTGCAATATCGATAAATATATGTTAATATATACTATGGTTATTTTTAGTCGGAGGTGAAACAGGTGAGCGCAGTTCAAATTATTTTAGGAATTTTAGTAATACTCGTTTCGCTTGCTATTATAATTGCTGTTCTCTTCCAGCAGGGCCGTCGTGCAGGTATTAATGGCGCGATTTCCGGTGCTGCGGATACTTTTCTTTCTAAGAACAAGGCAAGAACAGTAGATGCTATTTTAGCGCGTTGGACAAAGTATATTGCTATACTTTTCTTCGTACTCGCAATTGTTGCGAATATCATTTCATTAAAGGGTTTATAACTCTTTAATAGGGTTTATCCCCAAAAAAATACTTAACAAAACCCCTGCATTACTGCGGAGGGAGGGAATATAATGAGTCAAGTTAGAATTAAAGAAAACGAATCTCTCGATAACGCTTTACGCCGTTTTAAAAGACAAACTGCTAAAGATGGTGTTATTCAAGAAGTTCGTAAAAGAGAGCACTACGAAAAGCCCTCTGTAAAACGCAAAAAGAAGTCTGAAGCTGCTCGTAAGAGAAAGTTCCACTAATATTTTTGTCTAAAAAGCGGTTGTTCTCAACCGCTTTTTTATTTAAGGAATGCTTATGTTTAAACCAAATGTTAAATTAGATAAAATTACAGATATTACTATTTCTATTTTAGAAAAGTATAATATAAATTCACTTATTTTAGATGTTGACAACACACTTTCAACTCATCACGGTCAGGTATTAACCGATGGATTAGAAGAATGGTTAAAGCTAATGCGCCAAAACGGTATTAAGATGACAGTTTTGTCTAATTCTAAGGCTAAAAGGTTAGAGCCATTTGCTAAAAAAATCGGTTTAGATTATATTAGCTTAGGTTTAAAGCCACTACCGTTTGGGTATTGGCGTGCGCTAAAGCGTTTAGGAACAAAGCGTAAAGTGACCGCAATAGTCGGTGACCAAATTTTTACTGATATTTTAGGTGGCAATTTGGTGGGTTTGAAAACGGTTTTATTAACACCAATAAAGCCTGAAACATCTTTGCGTTTTCGCACAAAAAGAAAAATTGAATCATATTTAATTAAAATACTCAAAATCACCAATACGGAGGTGTAATATGGCGGCAAAGTTCGGACCTGCAGGCAATAGCGATAGCTTTAAGGCAATGGGCTATAAGCACAGTTTACAAGTACCTGAATATGTTGTAAAAATGGGACTCGATTGCTTTGAATATCAATGCGGTCGAGGTGTAAATATCGGTCTAGAAAAGGCAAAACAATTGGGCGAAGTTGCTAAAGATAAGGGTATAACCCTTTCGTTACACGCACCGTATTATATTTCTATGTCTTCGGTAGAGGAAGAAAAAAGACTTAATTCTATTAATTACATTTTAGCATCTGCTCGTGCAGTTAACGCTATGGGCGGTGATAGAATTGTAGTTCACACAGGCTCGTGTGGTAAAATTACACGTGAAAGAGCGCTGGAACTCGCAATAGATACTATGAAGCTTTCTATTAAAGCTTTGGATAGCGAAGGTCTTTCACATATTCATATATGCCCTGAAACTATGGGTAAGGTTAATCAACTTGGCACTCTGGAAGAAGTGTTAGAGCTTTGCAAGATAGATGAAAGACTTATACCTTGTATTGATTTTGGTCATTTAAATGCTAGAGACTTAGGTATATTAAAAACCAAAGACGACTTTGAACAAATTTTTATAAAAGTGCGTGATAATTTAGGTTCCGACCGTCTTAAATGCTTCCATTCGCATTTTTCTAAAATTGAGTATTCAAATGGTGGCGAAAAACGTCACTTAACCTTTGAAGATAAGGTTTTTGGGCCCGATTTTGAACCGGTTATGGACTTAACTTTAAAATATGGTTGTTCACCGACATTCATTTGCGAATCGGCGGGTACACAGGCTGAGGATGCAAAGCAGATGAAAGATTATTATGAAAGGGTGTCATTATGATTTGGCACAGCTCCACTATACAGGAAGTTTTACAACAGTTTGATGTTAAGGCCGATACCGGTCTTGCTAATGCCGTTGCGGAAGAAAGACTTGAAATTTATGGTAAAAACGTGGTTAAAACCACTGAAAAGTTATCATTGTTTCAACGATTTTTAGCGCAGCTTAAAAGTAAAACTTTAATAGCGCTTGTTATAGTTTGCGTAGTTTCATTTATTGTTGCATTGGTTTACAGTCAGCCAAAGGCATATTTAAATTTGTTGGTAATTGGAGTATTATTTTTAAATGCTTTGATTAATGCCTTTTATCTGTATAGTTGTGACAGCACCTTAGATGATATTAAAAACGTTTCGCATCCAAAAGTTAAGGTTTTGCGTGATGGTATTGAGAAGATTATCACTGCTGTCTGCCTTGTAAATGGTGATATTATATTTTTAAGCGAAGGTGATTATGTTTCGGCTGATGCAAGGCTTATTGAATCGGTTGAGCTACGCCTTAATGAATCGGTTTTAACCGGTGAAGAGGTTCCGGTAGAAAAGGATGCTAACGTAATTCTTGAGGATATCATTTCCTTTGAAAACCGTTCAAATATGGTTTTTGCAGGAACTACTGTAGTTCACGGTACTGCAAAAGCTATCGTTGTTGCAACGGCTGCTGAAACCGAAAACGGTAAAAACTCTTATATAAGTGAGCAAATCGGTGAAAAACAATTACCGATTGAAGCCGAGCTTGACCTTTTGGGTAAGTTTGTTAATATTTCGGTCTTAGTAGTATGCATTTTGGTTTTTGTTATAAGTTTATTCCAAAATGTTTCGTCTACTCAACCATTTGCGATGACAACACTTAATATGATATTAAATGCATTGGCACTTGGCGTGGCGGCGGTTCCGCGTGGT
>JAZORK010000019.1:0-2263 GCA_045656485.1 Acutalibacteraceae bacterium
CCTCGACTTTCCTGACTCCATTTCAAGGGCTCTCGATAATTTCAATCGAACAAGGGTGGTTCGAATCTCAACTTTTTTACTGTTTTGGTTCATATTTTCACCTGTTTGGGATTTTGGTATAGCATTAATTTTTTTAATAAAACTCCCGAAAACGAGCATAAACACTACATAAATAAAAAAAGAATCAACCTCTAATCGAACACCGTTGGTTCAGATTCAGGGGTTGATTCACTCATTTAGGGGTTTCATTTTTTTAAAATTTTGCAACCCCCCCTTTAAAGGCGAGTTTTAAACTAAATAATTCTCTTTTATAACAGCAAACAAAACCGCCGAGGATTTCTCCCCGGCGATTATTATTTTATTCAGTTGTATCAATAGTGAGCAACGCCACATTCACATGTGGGATTGATTTTGAAGAGCTTTGAGAAGAATTTAACTATCTTCCAGAAGAAGCCTAAGATGAATAAGGGTTTTGCACTTGAATTAAATTATACAAAATAGTATAATAATTTATCATGTCCTACTGGCAATTACATCGGCCGTTGCTTTTTATTTTGTTCGGGGATATAATTAATTTAAAAGTAAGAGTTTATGGGGGTGTTTTTTTGCAGTTTTTTGTCTATTTTCTGTTAGCACTTTTTGCTACAACTGTAGGTTCACTTACAGGAATGGGTGGCGGCGTAATCATCAAGCCACTTATGGATGTTTTAGGTGATTATGATGTGAAAACCATTGGTATTGTTTCATCAATAACTGTCTTTTCGATGGCTATTGTGTCTGTCCTGAAACAGATTAAAGCCAAAACAGAAATTCCATATAAAAATGCAATACCGTTGGGGATAGGCTCCGTTGCAGGTGGATTTTTAGGTGAAAAACTACTCACATTTATTGTGAATTTATTTAATGCCAACTCTGTTGTAACCGTTGTGCAAAATTGTGTATTGACGGTACTTGTTCTGTGTGTATTCCTTTATATGAAAAACAAACGAAAAATCAAAGGCAAGGAATGGGATGGCGTATTTGTTTCCCTTGCAGTAGGTGTTTTTCTCGGTGTTTGTTCATCATTTTTAGGTATCGGTGGCGGTCCTATCAATGTTGCACTCATAATTTTCTTATTCTCTGTGAACACAAAAACAGCAACAGTGTGTTCGCTTGTTACAATTCTGTTTGCACAGATTTCAAAACTTACAACAGTGGCACTCACAACGGGCTTTTCAAATTTTGACCTGTCAATTGCGCCACTTATGATTATCGGTGCGATTTTTGGTGGATTTATCGGTGCTGGACTTAACAAAAAATGCAGGGAAAAAACCGTTGAAAAAGCATTCAACTGTGTTCAATTGCTTGTGCTTGGAATAGCAATATTCAATATTATAAGAAATCTTATATGACAACAGTATGGCAGATACCGTTTTTATCTTTCTATAACAGCCACCCGTTATTGGCGTACGGATTATGAAATCGGGTACTTCGTATCAAGTGAAATCCCACCATAAGCCGTAACATATTTTATAAATTCTTTCAGGATTTTATTTCATTAAAAAAACACTTCCGAAGAAGTGTTTTTTGTGGTTTAGGCATTTAAAATCGAACCCATGACTTTCCTGACACCATTTCAGGGCTCTCCCGACACTTGCAGAATGCACCATATATTTTTATTCAAGCTTTACATAAAACTCTTCGCTCACAAAAACGGTACACCCTTAATTAAAATATACAGTTATACCTATTATTATCTGAAATCGCATAAAATCAAAATCTTCTTACTTTCAAGGGCTTGAAAAATATCGGTTTTTTCTCACCGGCTTTAACCATTTCTCTTGCAAGCAACCCTCTCATTTTTCGCAGAGTATCAAGGTGTTTTTTATTATTTACAAGGTTATGTCTTTCGGCAGGATCGTTTTTCAGGTCATATAAAAAATCATCATAATAAACCAGTGCGCTGTGTTTAGTATTTCCCTGTCCGAGTGCTCTGGCAGAATACTTCCAATCCTTTGTGCGTACTGCCCTGCCGACCTGTGATTCGCTGATTTGAACAAAAACACAATCTCTTTCGGAAACATCCTTCCTGTTAACCGGGAGAATGTTTCCGGAATAAGCTTTCGGCACCTCAATGTCTGCTAGACTCAGAAGTGTAGGCGGAATATCAATAAGACTGACAAGACAATCCATAGCCTCGTCTTTATTTACTGCTCCGCCGCCAAACACAAGAGGAGTGTGTATACTCGAATCATGACAGCTGCGTTTATATTCGGCATTTCGT
>JAZORK010000020.1:0-3952 GCA_045656485.1 Acutalibacteraceae bacterium
CCTTCGAAAACATCACCCAAAACCGCCATAGCGTTGTATGCATCGTTTAACTTTATGTTTTCGTCGGCATAGCGCTTGGCTTCGGGATATTTTTCTAATAGCACTACCGCACTTTCGGGATAATCTTTGGCAAGTGATATACCTATACATCCGCTTCCTGCACACAGGTCAAGCACCTTTGGGGTTTCTTTATCTTTAAGATATTCGCAAGCCGTTTCTACCAACACCTCGGTATCACTTCGGGGGATAAGCACCCCTACGCCCACATTAAAGGTGTATTTATAAAATGCCCATTCGCCTAATATGTATTGAAGTGGATAGCGAATTTCACGCTGACGCAAAATAGCGGTTAAATTATTTTGCTGAAATTCGGTCAGCTCGTTTGTGTATTTAGTTAAAATTTCGGTATTGGTGAATCCTGTAATATGCCTAATAATTGCCTTTGCTTCGTAAACGCTGTCTTCTATTCCTGCAGCTTTAAGCTTAAGCTTTGTGTGATTGTATGCTTCAAATATTGTCATCATTACGCTCCACATCAGGTATTTTAGGCTCGCAAGCTTTAAGTGCCGCAATAGCAATTTCTATCATACCGTCTTCAGGTTCTTTGGTAGAAATGCGTTGCAACCAAAGACCAGGCGCCGAGATTATGCGGGTGATAATATTATCATACTTGCCGCAAACCTTAAGCACTTCGTAGCCGACACCGCAAATTAAGGGTATCATTAAAATTTTTGCCACAACCCAAAGCCACTGAATTGTGTAAACACCGGGGAAAATCATTTGAATAACGGTTGAAAAAATAACACTTATAAGTATCATCAAAATCATAAAGGATGTTCCACAACGAGGGTGGAAACGGCTTTGCTCCCTTACGTTTTCAACTGTCAAGGGTAAGCCCTTTTCGTAGCAGAAAATGGTTTTATGCTCGGCGCCGTGGTACATAAACACACGTCTTATATCTTTCATAAAGGAAACCGCCCACATATAAGCCACAAAAACAGTAAGCTTTACCAACTGCTCGATACTTGAACGAAGCAGCTTTGAAGTGATTTCGGTAGAGAAAACCCATTCAATACCCTCAACTAAAAGGCGAGGTAAATACATAAACAAAACTATCGATAACAAAACGCCCAAAACCGTGCCGATTACCATAACAAAATTAAGTAATGCGCTTTCTTTCTTTTTATCTTTTTCGGTTTTTGGTTTTTCTTCTTCAAAATCGGTAAAGCCCGATTTATCTGCCGCAAACATAAGTGCTTTATAGCCTTGTATCATAGATTCGGCAAAGCCTACTACACCTCTGATAATCGGTAGCCCGAAAATCTTACATTTATCGGCAAGTTTTTTCTCGTTCATATAAGATGTGTCAATGCTGCCATCGGGTAAGCGGACACATATTGCGGTTTTTTCAGGGCTTTTCATCATAATGCCTTCTATTAAAGCCTGACCGCCTATTGATGTATACTTTGCTTTAGACATTTTCTACTTCTTCTACTCCTTCTTCTTCGACCGTCTCGGTCTTTTCTTCAAAAATTGGCAATACAACCGTAACAGTTGTTCCAACGTTTTCGGTACTTTCAATAAACAAAAGACCATCATGCTGTTTTATAATTTCATCTGCCACGGCAAGACCTATACCCGAGCCGCGAACAGTTTTATTGGCTTTATAAAATTTTTCCTTAACACGTGCAATATCCTCAGCAGGAATACCCACACCGGTATCTTCTACCATAATACGTACGCAGGCCTCTTCAACCCCAAGGTTTACAAGCACCTGACCGCCGCTTTGGGTGTATTTTACGGCGTTATCAATAATATTTATGAACACCTGCTTTAAGCGGTTATTGTCACCCATAACTGTCATATCAGTTTCGGGAAGGCTTAACACCAAATCAATTTCCTGCTTTTTGGCAAGTTCAACATACATATCCACCGATTCACGCAAGATAAGTGAAACATTTGTCGGTTGAGATACAAGTGAAAGTCTACCCGTTTGCATACGTGAAAAGTCAAGTAATTCTTCCACAAGGCTTGAAAGTCGGTCGGCTTCGCTTAGCACTACGTCAAGACCTCTTTGTACAAGCTCCTCATCACTACCCAAAGACATTTTTGCCGTTTCACCCCAACCACGAATAGCTGTAAGCGGGGTTCTAAGTTCGTGTGAAACCGAAGAAATAAAGTCATTCTTAATATTTTCAGAAGCGCTAAGCTCTGATGCCATATAGTTAATCGCATCACAAAGCTCGCCGATTTCATCATCACGCTCAAGCTCTATTCTTGAATCAAAATTACCCATTGCAATAGTACGGGCTATATTACTAACATCACGGATGGGGTTTACGATTGATTTTACAAAAAACAGCCCCGTAAAGCCGGTAATACTTAAAATCATGGCGCAAATTACCACAATTATTGCCGTAACATACCGCATTAGTTTATTGGCGTGTGACATTGAGGTAATCCACCTGTAAGCCCCTAGCTCTTCACCGTTTTGGTCGTAAAGCATTGTAGTACCTGCCATAATCGGTTCTCTAGTCACGCTTTTACCCCTATAGGTATGAAAACCGCCGTTCGACTTAGCCTTTACATAATCGGGCATATCCACCGTATCAACCGAAAAACCTGTTGTAGAGACAAAAACCTTACCGTTTTTATCAATCACCTGAACTTCAATTTTATCCTTAAACTTAAATTCGGCCGCCATAGAAATAGCAGTATCTTTAAAGGTGTTGCTATTTGTGTTAGAAAGCGCCGAAAAGCTGTCGGCATAGTCAACCGAAAGGCTCTCAATTTTTTCATTGTAAAGCGAGCTGTAAAGGGAAGAAAAAGCAATCGCCGCAACACATACCACTACTGCCACTACAAGAAAAATGTAAAAAAACCATTTGTATGTAATACTTTTAAATTTAATATCCAAATTCACGGCTGCTTCTCCTTTCCAAATATTTTAATACAGCTTATCGTGTACTCCATTTATAGCCCATACCCCATACGGTCAAAAGGCGTTTGGGAACAGATGGGTCATCCTCAATCTTCATACGAAGACGACGTACGTTAACGTCAACAATCTTTTCTTCACCAAAATAATTACTGCCCCAAACCTTTGTTAAAATATCGGTTCTGCCAAGCGCAGTATCAGGGTTAGTGAAAAAGTATTCAATCATCTGAAATTCAACCTGAGTAAGCTCAATATTTTCACCGTTCTTAAGTAATGTACGCTTTCTTAAGTTAAGGGTAAATTCACCCAAGGTAATATCGTCGGTAATGGGGGCGGCAGCCTTAGGCGCATACATTTCAACCCTGCGGTAAAGCGAGTCCACACGTGCCAAAAGCTCAGTCGGGCTAAAGGGCTTGGTAATGTAATCATCGGCACCAAGCATAAGTCCGCTTATTTTGTCCATTTCTTGTGTGCGGGCGGTAAGCATAATTATACCTAAGGTTTCACTTCTTTTGCGAAGCTCCTTACAAAGTGTAAAACCATCCATCCCCGGCATAGAAATATCTAATAAAGCAATATCAAAGCCTTCGGGGTCATTATCGTAAATATCAAGCGCCTCTTCGCCAGAGCCCGCCTCAACAACGGTATAGCCAACCCTTTTTAGATTTATAGATTCAAATTCTCTTATAGCAGCCTCATCTTCGGCAATTAAAATACGTTTCAAAGCTATCACTCCTGTGTATATGTTCCTAAATCTTCTATTATTTTTTCAATTGTAACGCCCGCATTTTTTGCGGTTTTAGAAATACGGCAGGCTATTACCGAATCTTCAGTTTCGCCCACTTTTATCATATTAAGGGGGGCATATATGCCGTTTTCCCAATCTTTTTTGGATATTGCCCTTAAATATACAAGGCTTTCGCCAACTGTCATTTCTTCGGTATCGTAACTGTAAATTTCTCTTATACGGTTATCAGTATCCTTGAGTATTGCAATTTTGCCTATCCACTTTGC
>JAZORK010000021.1:0-13988 GCA_045656485.1 Acutalibacteraceae bacterium
TTAACGGTACTGTTCTTTACAGACGTGGTTGGTTTGACCAAGCTTATACAAGCTTTTGCACCGCTTCACGTATGGACCCTTCAAATATGGAATATCGCAACGCTGTAGCCAATGCTAGTAGGCAGTCTTCACGTCAACAAAATAACCCTTATCGCACCTATTCGGGTGGTAGTAATTGCAGTGGTTGTGATATGTGTTTAAGTCTTTGGTGTGCGGATACCTGCTGTGAGTGCATTGGCTGTGATATTATAAGGTGTTGCTAATGAAATCGACCAAAAAAATAACATTTTGTGCTATTTTATCGGCATTATGTGCCGTTATTATGTTAGTTGCATATTTTCCTTATTTTACCTATGCCGTACCCGCTTTTGCCGGTCTTGCAATTATGGTAATTGTTATAGAATTAGGCGTAAAATGGTCTTTTTTCTCTTATTTGACCGCATCATTTTTAGTGCTTTTATTTGCTGAAACCGAAAGCAAAATTTTGTTTGTAATGTTTTTTGGATTTTACCCAATAGTAAAATCGATTATTGAAAAAATAAATAAACCTATTTTTGAGTGGATAATTAAATTTTTGATTTTTAATGCTTCGATTTTATTGGCGTATTTTATTCTGACACAGTTGTTTATGTTACCCTTAGATGATTTTGGCGATTTTCAAAAATACGGTACTGCCATTTTGTTGATACTTGGTAATATTGTTTTTGTTTTTTACGATATTACTGTTTCAAAATTGGCCGCAACATATATTGCTAAGCTTCACTCAAGGGTTTCTAAATTTTTATAAGGTATATTGTTTTGAAAAGAGAAAATATTTTAAAAAGGCTTAAAAATAACAGTGCAAATATCGTTTTGCTTGATAGCGTTTCTTCCACCAATGATTATTTAAAAGATTACGCAAAGATGGGTGCAAAAGAAAAGACTATTGTTATAAGCTGTGTGCAAACTAAAGGTAAGGGTACTAAAAACCGTACCTTTATATCCCGTGAAGGCGGGGTATATTTAAGCATACTTTTAAGACCTCAATTTAACGGATTTGACGCCACTTTAATTACACCGATGACTGCTGTTGCAGTCGGCGATGCAATTAATCAAATAAGCGGAAAAACTCCTCAAATCAAGTGGGTTAACGACCTTTATTTAGATGGTAAAAAGGTTTGCGGAATTTTGTGTGAAGCAGGTTTTGATAATAACGGAAAGCCTTTTGTTATTGTGGGAATAGGTGTTAATTTGTTTAAACCTAAAGGGGATTTTGACCCTGAAATAGTTGATATTGCAACGTCGGTTTTTGACCAAGAGAATATGCAAATTAAGGAAGAATTTACAGCATTCTTAATTGACACATTTTTTTCTTATTATGAAAAAATCGGCAGTAAAACATTTTTAGAAAAATACCGAAATTCAAATTTGGTTTTAGGAAAAGAAATAAGCTTTTTGATTGATGAAAAATGGCAAATCGGCAAGGCTGTTTCTATTGATGATAATTGCCGTTTAATTGTAGAATTGCCCGATAAATCTATAAAGGTTTTATCTTCGGGTGATGTAGTCGTTAAGATGTGAAAATTCCTGTAAAGGCGTAAAGCTTTTACAGGAATTTTTATTTGTTTATACTTTTGGTAAATTGTGCATAATATTTGTATAATTTACTTGATTTTTTGCATTAATAATAGTATTATATTATAAGATATATTTAAAAGGGAAATTTTGCCCAAATTTTAGATTTGGCGTTTACATAAATTTTTAACGGAGGAAATATATGAGCGAAAAAAACGTAAAAAAAGACGTTAAAAAATCAACTCAAAAGAAAAATTCTAAAAAGAATACATTAACAAAAGCTCATCAAAACAAAAAAAGAACAAATTATACCCCTAAAAAAAATACCCCCAAAAAACCAAAAGCTTCTAAAAGTCCTTTAAGAATTATTCCGCTTGGCGGACTTGGTGAAATTGGTAAAAATATTACCCTTTATGAATACGAGGGCGATATGCTTCTTGTTGATTGCGGTATGGCTTTCCCAGATGAAGATATGCCGGGTATTGATATTGTAATTCCTGATTTTTCTTATATTTTAGAAAATAAAGATAAAATCAAGGGTATGGTTGTAACCCATGGTCACGAAGACCATATCGGTGCGATTCCTTATCTTTTAAGGGATTTTAATTTGCCGATTTATGCAACAAGGCTTACAATTGGTCTTATTGAAGGCAAGTTAAAGGAGCATAAGCTTTTAAGTAATGCTATTCTTAACACCGTAAAACCGGGACAGGTTTTAAATTTTGGAAAATTTAGTGTAGAATTTATTCACGTTAATCATTCTATACCAGATGCTACTGCTTTTGCGATTAAATGCGGTGCTGGCACAGTCGTTCATACAGGTGACTTTAAAATTGATACCACACCTATTGATGATTATGTAATTGATATTCCAAAGTTTGCCGAGCTTGGTAAACAAGGTGTTTTAGCACTTCTTGCTGATTCTACTAATGCCGAAAGACCTGGTTACACATCCTCTGAAAAACTTGTTGGCGGTTCTTTTTCAAATTTATTTAAAAAGGCAGAGGGTAGAAGAATAATCGTTGCAACCTTTTCTTCAAATATTCACCGTATTCAGCAAATAATTGACGAAGCGGTCAAGTGTGGCCGTAAAGTAGCAATATCGGGCAGGAGTATGCTAAACGTTGTTAACGTTGCGTCTGAGCTTGGCTATTTGAAGGTTCCTCAAAATGTTTTAATAGAAATTGAAGCGATAAAAAACTATACACCCGAACAAATTGTTATTATTACAACAGGTAGCCAGGGTGAACCACTTTCGGCGTTACACCGAATGGCTTTTGCCGACCATCGCCAAGTGGCTATTATGCCGGGTGATATGATAATTATTTCGGCTACACCGATACCCGGTAATGAAAAGTTTGTTGATAAGGTTATAAATGAACTTATGAAGCACGGCGCCGAGGTTGTGTATGAACGTATGTATGACGTTCACGTTTCGGGTCACGCTTGTCAGGAAGAATTAAAGCTTATGATGAGCATAACCAAGCCTAAGTATTTTATTCCGCTACACGGCGAACAAAAGCATTTAATGAAGCATCAAATGTTGGCGAAAGAAATGGGAATACCTACCGAAAATACTATTATCGGTACAAACGGCGCAGTTATCGAACTTTCTAAACAAGGTATTAAATGGACCGAAACTGTTCCGGCAGGTAGAGTATTTGTGGACGGCTTGGGTGTAGGTGACGTTGGTAGTATCGTACTTCGTGACCGTAAGCATTTGTCGGATAATGGTCTTATTGTTGTTGCGGTTTCTATTGACAAGGTTTCCCGTGAGGTTGTATCAGGTCCTGATATTGTTTCGCGTGGGTTTGTTTATGTTAAGGAATCTGAAGACCTTATGAACGAAATAAACGATGTTGTCTGCGATATTTTAGAGCGTTGTTATATAAACAATATTCGTGATTGGGCAACTATAAAAACAAAAATTAAAGATGGTGTTTCACGTTTCTTGTTTACAAGAACAAAACGAAGCCCGATGGTATTACCTATAATAATGGAGGTTTAAAAAATGAAGGTTATTTTATTACAAGACGTTAAAGGACACGGAAAAAAGGGCGAACTTTGCAACGTATCTGACGGATACGCAAGAAACTTTTTATTCCCCAAAAAATTGGCAGTTGTTGCTGATAATACCGCAATGAACGAATTTAAAAATAGAGAAGCATCAGCAGCTCACCACAAACAAGAAGAGATTAACGCTGCAAATGCTACTGCAAAGGCATTGAACGGTAAAACTGTTACAATTTCTGCTAAAGCAGGTGCTAACGGTAAGCTTTTTGGCTCGGTTACTTCAAAGGAAATTGCTGCCGAAATTAAAAAATCATTAAATATTGAAGTTGACCGTAAAAAAATGAATGTGGCTGACATTAAAAACTTTGGCGAATATACAGCTGAAATTAAATTATATACAGGAATAACTGCTAAATTAACAGTAAAGGTTACGGAATAATAAAATGAGTGATGAAAAACTTATTTATAATCTTGACGGTGCTCGTTTGCCATACTCGGTAGAGGCTGAGCAAGCAGTTTTAGGTTCTATTATCGTTGACCCTAGCTGTCTTAATGAGGTTGCCGTTCAGATTAAGACCGATTATTTTTACATTCCACAGCATAAGGAAATTTACACTACGTTATCTTCAATGTATGAGCTTAGCCAAGCTATTGACTTTGTTTCTTTGCTTGAAAAGTTAAAAAAGAACGGTGTATATGATGAAACGGGCGGCAAGGCGTATCTTACACAGTTGGTTCAAACTGTGCCTAGCTCTGCCAACGTTCTTACATACGTAGCAATCATTCGTGAACGTTACTATGCAAGGGCACTTATGAATGCCGCACAAAATATCATTAAGGATATTAACGAAAATACCGAGGATTCGGGTAAGCTTATTGATAATGCCGAACAGCAAATTTACGAAATTCGCCAAGGTAGAGAAATAAGCGGTCTTACCCACATTAAAAGTGTTATTGAAAACGAAACCTACGACCGCCTTTCAAAAATGGCAGACCCTGTTACTAGGGCTGATTATATTGGTATTCCTTCAGGTATTGGCGACCTTGATAAAATGATAACCGGCCTTAATAAATCCGACCTTATTATTTTGGGTGCCCGTCCTGGTATGGGTAAAACCTCTTTTGCGCTTAATATTGCACGTAATGTTGCGGTTAATACTAATAAAACGGTTTGCTTCTTTTCACTTGAAATGACACGTGACCAATTGGCGCAGCGTATGTTATCAAGTGAAGCGGGTATTAAGAGTGAAAAGCTTCGCACAGGTGAACTTACACCTGATGAATGGACAAGACTCGCTCAAGCAGGTGATAATCTTTCAAAGTCTAATATTTTCTTTGATGAAACTTCCTCTATCACCGTACCCGAAATGAAGGCAAAACTTCGCCGTATGCGACAAGTGGATTTGGTTATAATTGACTATTTGGGACTTATGAAGTCTGCAAAGTCTACCGAAAACCGTGTGCAAGAAGTGTCTGAAATTACACGAAACCTTAAAACAATGGCTAAGGACTTAAAGGTACCTGTTATTGCTTGTGCTCAGCTTTCGCGTGCTACTGAAGCTAAGGGTAAATCTCACCGACCGGCTTTGGCCGACCTTCGTGAATCGGGCTCTATTGAACAGGATGCTGATATTGTACTTTTCCTTTATCGTGAAAAGTATTATGATAGCGAAAAATCCGAAGACCAGGATATGTCTGACCCTAATAAAGCTGAATGTATTGTGGCCAAAAACCGTCATGGTGAAATTGGTACTGTAGATATGCATTGGGATGGTCAGTTTACAAGATTTACTTCGGTGGATGTGTTCAGATAATGAAGGATTTAGTTTTAAAAGCCGCAACACAGTTTTCACTTTTTGAAAAAGGTGATACTGTTACAGTTGCTCTTTCGGGTGGCGCCGATTCGGTTGCACTTTTACATTCGCTTTTTTCTTTGAAGGATGAATTGGGCATTACGGTTAATGCGGCGCATTTAAACCATTTAATCCGTGGCGATGAAGCTATGCGAGATGAACTTTTTGTAAAAAGCTTTTGCCAAAAGTTAGGTGTCGAGCTTTTTTGTGAGCAAATTGATGTTCCTAAATACGCTCGGGATAATCACTTAAGTCTCGAACTTGCCGCAAGACAGGTGAGATACAGCTTTTTAGAAGGTGTAGCAAAAGGAAAAATTGCCACCGCACATACTGCTAGCGACAATTTGGAAACGGTACTCTTCAATTTAACACGTGGTACTGCTTTAAAAGGGCTTTGCGGTATACCTGCTGTTCGTGATAATATTGTAAGACCGCTTATTTTTGCAACAAGGCTTGATGTTGAAGAGTATTGTAAGGCAAATAAGCTTGAATTTGTAACCGATAGCACAAATTTATCGAATGATTATTCACGAAACAAAATAAGGCATAATGTTATACCTGTTCTTCGTGAACTAAACCCATCTATCGAAAGTGCAGTTTTAAGAACAAGCCATTCATTAAGGGAATATGATACCTATTTAGAAAAAGAAGCTAACGAAGTTTTACAGCGCTTTATATGTGATGATTATTTAGATATTGCTTTCGTTTTAGAAAATGATTCGGCACTTTGCAAAATGGTCATAAAGCAATACTTTAACATCTGCTATCCTGATGTTTTACTTGAAAATCATCATATTAACGAAATTTACAACATTTGCTTAGCACAAAAAGGTAAAATTAATTTGCCATTAAATTTATTTGCAACGGTTAATTGCGGTAGCTTAAGGTTTGTTTCAAACGAAAAAACGGAAAAGCAATTTAGTGTTAAAATTACCGAAACACAAAAAATTAATAATTTGTTGATAAATGATTTAATTGATTGTGATAAGATAGTAGGCGAATTGGTGGTTCGCAATCGTGAAGAGGGCGATGCGATTAGGTTGTATAACCGTGGTTGCACCAAAACTCTTAAAAAGCTTTTTACCGAATGTAAAATCGATTTAAGCCTACGTAAAAATTTACCTCTGGTTGCAGATGATAAAGGTGTTATCTGGATTTACAAAATAGGTGTAGCACAGCGTGTCGCTGTGACAAATAACACAAAAAAGGCATTTAATATTGAAGTTTTAGAAATTTAACGGGAGAATTATAATGAAAAAGGACTTTAAAGAAATTTTAGTAACCACCGAAGAAATTAATGAAATTTGCCAAAGATTAGGTAAAGAAATTTCGGCCGATTATGAAGGCAAAAATTTATTGCTTGTTAGTGTGCTTAAGGGCGGTGTTGTTTTCATGGCTGACCTTATGCGCAATATCACCTGTGACTGCAAGATTGACTTTTTATCGGTTTCTTCATATAACGGTGTGAAAACCACAGGTCACGTTGCATTTAAAAAAGATTTGGATTTAAATCCTGAAGGCTGTGACATACTTATTGTTGAGGATATTTTAGATTCAGGCATTACACTTTCTTATCTTAAAAAAGTTCTTGCTGACCGTAATGCTAGAAGTATTAAAATTTGCACCTTCCTTGATAAACCCACAAACCATAAAATTGATATTGAAGCCGATTATGTAGGTAAAGTCGTCCCCGATGAATTTGTTGTCGGTTACGGACTTGATTATAACGAAAAATATAGAAATTTACCCTATGTTGCTGTACTTGCACCTGAGGTATATGCATAGAGGGAAAGGAGAAAACTCTTGAAGAAGAATTTTAAAAATGTCCTTTTGTATATTTGTATACCGATTATTTTAATTCTTTCGGTAAGCTTAATTTCCTTTTTAAACAAAAAGACAGAAAAGAAAAAATACTCTGAAATTATTGATTTGTTTATAACAAACCAAGTATCAGAATACGAGCTTAATTTATATAGCGGTCAATTGACTTATAAATTGCGTTCCGATGGAAAAACTTATTGTTTCACAGTTGCTGACCCTCGCATTTTTATATGCGACGTTGAAGATGAAGTTAAGCGTATTAATCGTGAAACACCCGGTACTGAAAACGATATCATTTACCACCATGAACGTGGAAATGAACGTGCTTGGCTTGGTAATATTTTCCCAATATTGTTGCTTTTAGGCGGTTCAGTATTGCTTGTTGTATTTATGACAAAGCGTATGAACAACGTTATGGGTGGCGATAGGACAATGGGCTTTGGCAAAATCAAAGCCAAAAAGGCTGACAATCGCAGAAAGACAACCTTTGCTGACGTTGCCGGTGCCGATGAAGAAAAGGAAGAAATGGCTGAAATTGTCGACTTCCTCAAGGACCCCAAAAAGTTTAACGAATTAGGTGCCCGTATTCCTAAGGGTGTACTTTTAGTTGGCCCTCCCGGTACTGGTAAAACCCTTTTAGCCCGTGCTGTTGCGGGTGAAGCTGGTGTTCCGTTCTTCTCAATTTCGGGCTCTGACTTTGTTGAATTATACGTTGGTGTCGGTGCTTCTCGTGTTAGAGATTTATTCTCCGAAGCTAAAAAGGAAGCTCCTGCAATCATATTTATTGACGAAATTGACGCCGTTGGTCGTCAACGTGGCGCAGGTCTTGGCGGTGGTCACGATGAACGTGAACAAACCCTTAACCAGTTGCTCGTTGAAATGGATGGTTTCGGTGTTAATGAAGGTGTAATTGTTATTGCGGCTACAACCCGCCCTGACATTCTTGATAAAGCACTTTTACGTCCCGGTCGTTTTGACCGTCAGATTATGGTTAACTACCCTGATGTTAAGGGTAGAGAAGAAATTTTAAAGGTTCACTCACGCGGCAAGCCCTTGGGTCCTGACGTTAACTTGGCTACTATTGCTAAATCTTGCTCAGGCTTTACCGGTGCTGACCTTGAAAACCTTTTAAACGAAGCTGCACTTTTGGCTGTTCGTAACGGTAAAAAGGCAATTACTCAACAAGAGATTGAAGAAGCTACCATTAAGGTTGTTATGGGTGCCGAAAAGAAATCCCACATTATATCCGATAAGGACAAAATGATTACTGCTTATCACGAGGCAGGTCACGCTGTTGTTTCTTACTTCTTGCCAACTCAAGACCCCGTCCATCAAATTTCTATTATCCGTCGTGGTATGGCGGCAGGTTATACAATGTACTTGCCTAATGATGATAAGGGTCACGTTTCTAAAAACCAAATGCTTGAGCAAATTTGTTCACTTTTAGGTGGCCGTGCAGCCGAACAGTTAACTCAAGATGATGTTTGTACAGGCGCATCTAATGATATTGAACGTGCTACCGATTTAGCTCGTAAAATCGTTACTCGCTTTGGTATGAGTGATAAGTTGGGTCTTGTGGCTTACGGCAATGACGAAAGTCAGGTATTCTTAGGTCGCGATTTCTCGTCAACACCCAACTATTCCGAAAAGACTGCGGCTATAATCGATGAAGAAATTGAATCGGTTGTGACAACACAGTATCAAAGAGCTTTAAAGCTTTTAACCGATGCAATGCCGAAACTTCACGAAACTGCAAAAGTTCTTTTCGAAAAGGAAAAAATTTCGGGTGAAGAATTTATTGCAATAATGGAAAACTAAAATTTAAAAACTCCTGCTTCGGCAGGAGTTTTGGTTTATAACTGAATAATTACATTGTCGGCGGTATAAATAATGCAATTTTTGGTGGGTTATAGGTGAAAAATATAAACAATAGTGCAATTACAAATAACACAACAAACGAAAAAATAGTATAATTACTACCCAAAAATTTTTGGCTCGGTATAAATTTATTTTTGCAAACAAGCATTATAATAAGCGAAATATAATAGATTAGAATGTTTATAAAATCTATTGTAAATCCTAGCACACCAGAATAGGTATAAAACAAAACAATAATTGAAAGCATACCTATTATAAGCGAAAAGGTAACACTAGGTATATAATTTTTCGGTTTTTCTTTTGCAAAACAGTACTCAAATCCCGAATAAAATAAAGTAGGGAAAAATAATAATTTTAAATGCTCCCACGTACTTTCGTTTGTTGCAAAAAAGTAGCCTACAATTATATTTTCGCCCTTCCATTCATAAACAAAGTGGCTAAGTGCTCCTAAAATGCCAATAACTGCAAATGCAAAAATATTGTATTTAATTTTCATTTTATCACCAAGACTATTATATGAAAAAAATATTAGTTTTATTTTAAAAAACTGCACCGTATTTAACGATGCAGTTTCTTTATGGTTTGCATATTTGGCAAGGGGAATAGCCTAGATTAATATATTCTTCTTTGGTGTTATAATAGACCTTATTTTCTTCTTTAGTGTTTTTTAGTGCGCCGCAAGATATTTTATGAAGTTTTTTAGAATTTTTATTACCGCAGTATAAATTTTCGGTGCTGATTTTATCGCCTATTGTTATATCATCCCAACTGATTTTGTCAGAACTGATGTAATCTTCATTACGGTATCCGTTAACCTTATCGTCTTGTGGTAAATTGATTTTTACAGCCTCTTTTTGAGGCATTGTATTACCCGAATTGGCGCAACCACTTAAAATTAAGATTATTAAGACAAATAAAAGTAATATTTTCTTCATAAAATCACCGATATTATAATACCAAAAATAATAGTTGAAGTAAACAGCAAAATAATATAAAATATGTTTTAAAGGCAGGTGATTTTTGTGGATTTAAAGCAGTTAAAACAAAAGGCTAATAATTTACCTCTTGAACCCGGTGTTTATATTATGAAGGATAAATCGGGCAAAATTATTTACATTGGCAAAGCCAAGGCTTTAAAAAACCGTGTTACGCAGTACTTTGGGGCTGGTAATCAGCACACCGAAAAGGTGCGTAGAATGGTTGAAAACGTAAACGATTTTGAATATATAATTTGTAAAAGCGAATTCGAAGCTCTTATTCTTGAAAACTCTTTAATAAAGCAAAATCAACCTAAGTATAATATACTGCTTAAAGACGATAAGGGGTATTTTTATATTAAAATCACCGATGAAAAGTGGCCCAAAATTGAAACCTCGAAGCAGGTTGATAAAACAGGTGAATTTATAGGTCCATATAATTCGGGTTTTATTGTAAAAGAAACTGTTGACCAGGTTAACAAAATTTTCAAACTGCCAACTTGTAATCGTAGTTTTGATACAAAATCAAAGCCGTGCTTAAATTACCATATTGGTATTTGCTTTGCGCCTTGTAAAAACAGTATTTCTATTGAAGAATATAAAGATACAGTGAATTCCGCAAAGGAATATATTAAAAAAGGTGAGCTTACCGAAGAAACTATTGATATTTTGCGAAATAAAATGGAACTTGCCGCCGAAAATTTGCAATTTGAAGCTGCCGCAAGATTAAGGGATAGGATTAACGCTATTTCTAAAATTAACCAAAAGCAAAGCGTCGTAAGTGTGGCTTATAAAAATCAAGACGTTATTGCGACTGCTACATTTGAAAACGATGCTTGTGTTGAAGTGCTAATTTTCCGTAATTACCGCCTAGCCGACAAAAAGCACTATTTTATTAATGGTACTAACAATAAAAATGAGATTTATTTAGAGTTTTTACAGCAGTACTATATGGATTCTACGGATATTCCTAACCGAATATTATTAGACGTTGAAACTGTTGATTTTTTACTTATTGAGGAATGGCTGTGTGAAAAATCAGGTAAAAAAGTAAATATCATCTGCCCAAAACAAGGTGAAAGCAAGGGTCTTGTTGATATGTGCCTTAGTAATGCGGCACAAAATTTGTCCGACCGTACAAATCGTGACACAAAAGAAATGGCTGTGCTTAACGAACTTGCAAAGTTATTGGGTCTTGCAAATCCGCCTAAATATATCGAAGCTTACGATATTTCTAACACTGCAGGCGAAAACAATGTTGCAGGCATGATTGTTTTTAAAGACGGTAAACCGTATAAAAAGGCTTATAAACGCTTTAAGATTAAAAGTTTTGTAGGTCAGGATGATTATCGCTCTATGGCTGAAGTTTTGGATAGAAGATTTTTAGAATATGAAAAAGGGGAAGATGAAGCATTTTCTACCTTGCCCGATTTAATACTTTTGGACGGTGCAAAAGGTCAAATTTCGGCAGTTTTACCCGTTTTAAAAAAACACAATATAAATGTTCCGATTTTTGGTATGGTAAAGGACTCAAAGCACCGAACTCGTGCAATTGCTACAACGGGTGAAGATATTGAAATTAAATCAAACCGATTTATATTCACCTTTATAACGGCAATTCAGGATGAGGTTCACCGATTTGCTATAACCTATCAACGAAAATTGCAGTCTAAAAAATTGTTAAGCAGGGAATTGACACAAATCAACGGTATCGGTGTAAAAAAGGCTGACGCACTCTTAAAGCATTTTAAAACAATTTCAAGAATCAAATCATCAAGTAGGGAAGAACTTTTGAAAATTAAAGGGATAACTTCACAAAATGCCGACGAAATTATACAATTTTTTAACAAATTTTGAACTTTTATTTGACAATATACACAATATATGGTATTATTTTAACATTATTTTTGGAGGTAAAAACTTATGAAAGTTAAAAAGTTAATTCCTAGTTTGCTTATAGTTGCTTTCGTGGTTGGTTTTGGTGTACTTTGTGCTTTCACAGGCTCTGTTACAAGCCCTGTTGGTACTCTGTGGTCACTTCTTCCGCCCATTATTGCTATTGGCTTAGCACTTATTACAAAGGAGGTTTATTCCTCACTCTTTGTAGGTATTTTGGCAGGTGGCTTACTCGCTACAGGTTTCAAGCCGATTAATACTGTTGATGCTGTAATTAATGAAGGTTTAATTGCTTCGGTTGCAGGTACTGCAGGTATTTTTGTATTCTTGGTAATCTTA
Source organism: Acutalibacteraceae bacterium (assembly GCA_045656485.1). Lineage (GTDB taxonomy): Bacteria > Bacillota > Clostridia > Oscillospirales > Acutalibacteraceae > UBA737. Next base: position 12,332 of record JAZORK010000021.1, read on the forward strand.
GGCGTAATCGTTGCATTGCTTAACAAAGCAGGCGGCGCACAGGCTTTCGGTAGCTGGGCTGCAAAGCACGTTAAGGGCAAAATTGGCGCTTCGCTTGCTACATTTGCTTTTGGTGTTTTAATCTTTATTGATGACTATTTCAACTGTCTTACAGTTGGTGCGGTTATGCGTCCTGTTACTGACAAGGCAAAAATTTCACGTTCAAAATTAGCATATCTAATCGACGCTACTGCAGCACCTATTTGTATGATAGCTCCTATTTCTTCTTGGGCGGCTGCCGTTTCTGACTATGCACCCGAAGGTGTTAGCGGTCTTGCTATGTTTATAAGGGCTATTCCTTACAATTTCTATTCTTTAATGACATTTGTGTTCATTATCGCTATTACCCTTATGAAGTTTGACTACGGCCCGATGAAATTACATGAATTTAACGCTGCAAACGGTGACCTTTTCACTTCGGGTAAAGGTGAAGCTAACGACGAAGAAGAGGATGTTGTTTCTTCCGATCGTGCACGAGTTATTGATTTAATTTTCCCGATTGTTGTTCTCATCGTTGTTTGCGTATTTGCACTTTTCTATATTGGCAGATGCATGACTGATATTCCTTGCGGTTGTAGTGATAAGTGTGAAGAGCTTATCTGGGGCTTTAATTCAGCAAATTATGACGGTTCTATGGGTTTTGTTGATGCTTTTTCAAATACCGATGCTACTATTGGTCTTCCCTGGGGCGGTCTTATAGCATTGATTGTTGTTGTTATCTACTTTGTGGCACGCCGTTTGGTGACCTTTAAAGAAGCAATGGATTGTATTCCGAAGGGCTTTAAGGCAATGGTTCCTGCAATATTAATTCTCACTATGGCAACTTCTCTTAAGAATATGACTGGTCTTTTGGACTCTGATACATTTGTAAAAGAAGCTTTGGCGAGTGCAAGCGGTCTTAACAATTTCTTACCCGCAATTATCTTCTTAGTAGCTTGTGGTATTTCTTTTGCTACAGGTACTTCTTGGGGTACTTTCGGTATCCTTATTCCTATCGTTACAAGTATTTTCGACGTTGGAAGCACACTTGGTATTATGAGTATGTCTGCTTGTCTTGCAGGTTCTGTTTGCGGTGACCACTGCTCACCAATTTCGGATACTACAATTATGTCATCCGCAGGCGCTCAGTGTGACCATATCAACCACGTTTCTACACAGTTGCCTTACGCTTTAACTGTTGCAGGTGTTTCTTTTGTTTGCTACATAATTGCAGCATTTGTTCAAAATGTTTATATCTCATTAGCAATTGCAAGTGTAATGACCGTTGCCGCTTTATTTGTAATTAAAGCAATTACAAAAAAGAAGGCGTAATATAGGTTGAAAAATTTTGCCGTTACAGGTATAATACCTGTAACGGCTATTTTTTTGAGGTGCAGGAAATGTCTAAAAGAGAACTTGAAAAACATATTTTGATTGAACGCAGTATTATTAAGAAATACCGCAAAACTATATGGAGCAATTTTATTGCCGCTGTGCAGGAATATGAACTTATAAAAGAAAACGATAAAATAGCGGTTTGTATTTCGGGCGGTAAGGACTCTATGATTATGGCAAAGTGTATGCAACAGTTGCAAAAATACAGCCAAGTTACGTTTGAATTGGTCTTTCTTGTTATGGA
>JAZORK010000022.1:0-12727 GCA_045656485.1 Acutalibacteraceae bacterium
GCCTTGTCCGAACCGGCTTTTGTACCCACCGACTGATACCCAAACTTTTTAAGTGCGCTTAAAGCATGCCACACCTGAATAACCCGTGTTTCTTTGCTATGCTTTAAAACACAAACCGTTATTGAGTAACCATCAACAATAACAACCTTCGAGGTGGCTATGTGATACATTTGCTCTAAAATATGGAAAGCGTAGGCGATTTTACCCTTTATAGATGGAGCTATCATTTTGCAAAGCATTTTAATTTCGCCATTGTAATTTTGCTCTATTATTGCTTTTTGCAAATATTCAAAATCTATCGACGGGGTATTGCTTTGACGGCTTAAAAAGGTAATTTTATTTTTAGGTTTTAAGAAAAGCTTAAAGAAAAAATATATTACTCTTAAGCCCAAAACCGCCACTTTAAATAAGGCTTTCACATAATCACCCGATTCTATGCATATATATTCTATTTTATTATACCATCATTAGTTTACTAAAACAATACATTTTTTTAATTTTTAGAATGTTTAAGTGTTAAATAAAGCTTTTTATAATCTTTTTATATTTTTTTAAAAAATACTTTACATTTTAAAATCGCCGTGTTATACTATTATGGCTTACGTATACTATGCTTTAGGCGTCTGCCCTTTGGGACTCACTTTGACCTTTGGCTTGGTTTACGCAGGGTAAATTTTAAAAAGGAGTGAAAACACAATGACTAAAGACGTTAAGAATCAGGTTTTAGCTGAATACGCTACTCATGAAGGCGACACAGGTTCACCTGAAGTTCAAATTGCTCTTCTTACCACAAGAATCAATGAACTTAATGCTCACCTTAAGACACATCCTAAGGATAAGCACTCTTACCGTGGTCTTCTCAAGATGGTAGGTCACAGAAGAAACCTTCTTGCTTACCTCATGAAGAACGATGTTGAAAGATACCGTTCTATCGTTAAGAGACTCGGTCTTCGTAAGTAATTTACGCAAAATAAGGCAGGCTGTATTATGCAGTCTGCCTTGTAAAATATTTAAAACAAAAATGGGATTTTCGTGATTTAGCGGTAAATCGAGTGTATAGAAGCAAATTTGCCTATACTATACATTGGATTTATTGCTAACCGAAGGTCTCAAATCAAAAAAGGAGAATGTAAAATGTTTGAAAACTACAAAGTTTATGAAACCACTCTTGCAGGCAGACCTTTAAGACTTGAAACAGGTATGATGGCAGGTCTTGCAAACGCCGCAATTATGTCTTGCTACGGCGACACACGTGTACTTTGTACCGTTACCGCTTCGGCAAAACCACGTGAAGGTGTGGACTTCTTCCCACTTTCAGTTGACTATGAAGAAAAAATGTACTCGGTAGGTCGTATTCCCGGTTCTTTCACACGCCGTGAAGGTAAAGCATCGGACAAGGCTGTTTTGGCTTCCCGTTGTATTGACCGTCCTATCCGCCCCTTGTTCCCCAAAGATATGCGTAACGACTGCTCGGTTGTAGCTACTATTATGTCAGTTGACCCCGACTGCTCACCCGAAGTTGCAGCTGCTATCGGTGTTTCAACCGCTATCGCTATTTCGGACATCCCCTGGGCTGGTCCTATCTCTAGCGTAAACGTAGGTTTAGTTGATGGCGAAATCGTTATCAACCCCACACTCGAACAAAGAGCAAAGACCGACCTTAACTTAACCGTTTCTTCTACTGCTGACTTGGTTGCTATGATTGAAGCAGGCGGTAACGAAATTCCCGATGACTTAATGTTCGACTGCATTATGGCAGGTCACGAAGTTAATAAGGAAGTAGTTAAGTTTATTAACGGCATTGTGGCTGAAATCGGTAAAGAAAAGTTCCAATTTCAGTCTAACGATCCCGACCCCGCAATTATGGCAGAAATTGAAGAATTCTGCATTGAAGACGTTAAAAAGGCACTCGACACCGACGATAAGTTAGTACGTGACGCTGCTTTACTTCCTATTTACAACGCTGTTCACGAAAAGTTTGACGAACGCTTTGAAGGTTGCGAAGGCAAATTAGACGAAATTATGTACCTCGTTCAAAAGCACGTTGTTCGCGCTTGGCTTAAGGACGAAAAGAAGCGTGTTGACGGCCGTGGTATTGACGAAATCCGTCCACTTGATGCTAAGGTTGACTTACTCCCCCGTGTACACGGTAGCGGTATGTTCACCCGTGGTCAAACTCAGGTTCTTTCAATCGCAACTTTAGCACCCGTTAGCGAAGCACAAAAGCTTGACGGTCTTGATGAAGAAGTTTCTAAGAGATATATCCACCACTACAATTTCCCATCCTATTCAGTTGGTGAAACCAAGCCTTCACGTGGCCCTGGTAGACGTGAAATTGGTCATGGCGCATTGGCTGAAAAGGCTTTAGTTCCTGTAATCCCCAGCGTTGACGAATTCCCATATGCTATCCGTGTAGTATCCGAAGTTCTTTCTTCAAACGGTTCTACTTCACAAGGTTCAATTTGTGGTTCTACCTTGGCTCTTATGGCTGCAGGTGTTCCGTTTACGGCACCTGTTGCAGGTATTTCTTGCGGTCTTATCACTGGTGACGAAGGCGTTTACGGCGACTTTATGACAATGGTTGACATTCAAGGTCTTGAAGACTTCTACGGCGATATGGACTTTAAGGTAGCAGGTACTCACAAGGGTATCACCGCTATTCAAATGGACCTCAAAGTTCACGGTCTTACACCCGCTATTATTAAAGAAGCATTTGCAAAAACAAACAAGGCTCGTATGCACATCCTTGACGACGTAATGCTCAAGTGCATTCCTGAATGCCGTACCGAACTTTCACCCTACGCACCCAAGATGCTCACCACCTCTATCAACCCCGAAAAGATTGGTGACGTTATCGGTAAGCAGGGTAAGGTTATTCAAGGTATTCAAGAACAATGCGACGTTACCATCAATATTGAAGAAGACGGTAGAGTATTCGTTGCAGGTCTTGACACCGAAAAGGCAAAACAAGCTATCGCTATTATTGAACTTATCGCAAACGACCCCGAAATCGGCGCTATCTACAGCGGTAAGGTAACAAGACTTATGACCTTTGGCGCATTTGTTGAAATCGCACCCGGTAAGGAAGGTCTTGTTCATATCTCTAAATTAGATGTTAAGCGTGTTGAAAAGGTTGAAGACGTTGTTGCAGTTGGCGACCAGGTAATCGTAAAGGTAACCGAAATTGACGACCAAGGCAGAATTAACCTTTCCCGCCGTGATGCATTAGTTGAAATTAACGGCGCAGTTGTTGAAGAAGGCGCAGACGAGGAAGCACCCCGTAAACCCCGCCGTGATAACAACCGCAGAGGTTTTAAAAAGCACGACTAATATAATAACCTAAATTTTAAAGGCACACTCTTTATCGAGTGTGCCTTTTTTATTAGTTCGTTTTTATTCGACCGATGAAACTTCTTGCGAACTTTCAATCTCTGAGCTATCGGTAATTACCGATTCGGTAACATCGCTTTCGGTTTGTTGTGATTCGGTATCGCTTGAAACCGGTTCACTTTCTAGAGGTTCTTCCTCAGCAATGGGTATTAACTCGCCCGTTTGAGCATTTATATTATAAGTATACTGGGTTTCACCCACAAAAAAGCTTATATTATAATAAGGTGTCTCGGCGGTATCGTAAAATTGTGAAACAAAGGTATGAATATCAATCTCAGTCACACCTGCCACGCCTAACGCCACGCTCTTAGCGGTTGCTTCATCAATAGTTTCGGGTGTGTGTACAACAGGTTGGCTTTCAACCGGCGGTTCGGGTTGATACTGCTTTCGTTCAATCTCGGCTTCTATAATTTTTCCGCTTGTTGCATTTATAATATAATCGTATTTTGCCTCGCCTGCGATAAATCCGATTTTATAAACCATTTTACCGCTTTTATAATCAAGGTCGCAGTTGTAATTGATAACATCATTTTCTGCAACGTTATCATGCGAAAGGGCTATTTTCTTGGCCTTTTTCTTGCCGATATACTTTTTCTCACTAGCCTTGCCCTTTACCTTTACCGTTTCTTTAAGCTTATCATCATTAGAAGCAAGTAAAACAAGCTCGTTTATAGTAAGTGGGGCTAAATCCTTAAAGGTGTAATTTTTATTGCCGTTTGTTATTTGAAGTATAAGTTGAGCCTTACCACGTGTAATGCCATATTTTTCGGCCATTTCGTTAGCTTTCTTTTGGTTTTTCAAGGTTTGGCTTATAACTGCACCATCGATAGCATAGGCCTGAAGCAAACGGTCAATTTCGTCGGATATGCGGTCTTCAAGCTCTTGCCCTTTTTTAGCGTTTTGGTTTTCCACACTAATTAATATAGAGTTGGATAACTCACCAATATACCCGTTGCGAAGCATAGAGCCCACAATGGCGTTTACCGCCACCGTAATGTTGCTACCCTCAAGATTCATACCATCCAAAACCTTTTCGCCGTCTTTGTTACGGGCAAAGGCTTCTACAATTTGCTCTTTTTGGTTTACCTTGATTTCTATACTGGGGTTAACATCGAAGCTTACGATAGAATCAACAACATCTATTTTAGAAAACATAAATCCCGCAATGCCGGATGTTAACACAATTGCTATAGCAGCGGCAACGCTTACCATTTTACGCCACATAGGCTTTATTATTTTCGGTTGGTGGAATACAACTGTTTTTTGTTCTTCGGTGTTTTTACATTCCTCTAAAACCTTGTCGAACACATCCGGAACAGCGTGCGAAAATGCCGTTTGGTATCTTTTTTCAATATCTTTATTCGTCACCGTACTCGCCTCCTTGTAAATATTTTTTGGTTTTTGCTATCGCCCTTTGATAAAGTGAAAGCACCGTACCCAAGGGCATATCTAGTAAATTTGCAATTTCACGGTGTTTTAAGCCCGAAACGGTATGTAAAATAACAATTTTTCTTTCGTTGGGCTTTAACTTATTTAAAGAAAATTCAATCAATAGCTTGTCATCCACCGACATTTCTTCTGTATATGAAGCGCTATAATCACCAAGTTCGGATGAGTCAATCTCATGTTTTGTTTTACGCATTTTTTCAAAACATAAATTCTTAACGATTGTAAGCACCCACGCCATAGGCTTACCTTGTTTTTGGTACTGTGTGGCTGTGCGGTAAATGTTAACGTATGTGCTTTGCATAACGTCTTCGGCATCGTATGTGTTTCGAAGCAGAGAAAGTGCAAAGCCGTAAACTGCTGTTTTTGTTTTTTCATAAAATTCACTAAAAGCATCTTGGTCGCCCGTGCAAATTAAAGAAAGCATATTTTCTAATTTTTCGGGCTTTTCTTCTTGTAAATTTTCGTATACCATCATTAAAAAAACCAATGCTTTTTTCACCCTCCTACTTATACAATGCATCAAATGCCGTTTTTATTGCAAAAATTTTTTAACTTTTTAAAATATTTTATCATTTTTCATACCAATTTGCAATATTAAACTAAAATATAACAAACGGACTGCCAAATTATCTCAGACAGTCCGTTTTTTAATCAATTTTTATTTGGTTTTAACACTTTTTACACTCGACCAAGAAGAATAGAACTTCTTACCGTCGGTAACCTTATAAGTTCTCACCTTAACGTAATAAGTCTTTTTGGATTTTAACTTAGTGATAGTTTTCGATGTGGTGGTATCTTTTTCGATTAAAACATCTTTATACGAAGAAAAGGATTTACTTGTGCTATATCTTATTTGATAGCCTGTGCTTTGGGTAGTTTTCTTGCTCCATTCCACCTTAAAGGCGTCATTCTTAGCGGTAAGCTTTTTAATGGTAGTAGGTTTTGGATTAATTTTAAAGGTTTTATAAACAATACTGCCTTCGCTACCCTTTACGGTTATTTTAACCTTATATGTGCCGACATATTTTTGGTTATCAATATAAGAAACGCTGTAATGCGAGCCCTTTGAAAGCGAATAGCCGTTGCTGCTTGTTACCTTAACCGTTGGCTTATGCACCTTGCCATCGTAGGTGTAGGAAGTAGCTGAAAGCTTAATCGTTGGCATAATGTTATATACCGTTATACCGTAAGACGCACTATCCCACTTGAAAAAGTTTTTACTGCTGTTGGTATCCTTATAATAAATAGCAAAATCCTTATATTTTTCCTTTAATTTGCTATTGCCGTATTTCTTTACAAGGGAATACAAATCCTTACCCCACGGGTTAGAAATCTTTTTATGAGTTTTGGAATATTCCTTTATAAAATCTTCATACTCGCGCATATCTAAAAGGGTCATAGATTCCTTAATCTTACCCTTTTTAACATTCTTTTTGCCATAGCTCCAATACTTTGCTTTGGTTTTTACAATGTTTTCACCAGCTTTGCGCACCGATTCGCCGATTTTAAACATATTATGATACTGCGCACTTGTATCACATTTGTTAAAGGTTTCAGAATCCCATTTGTCCATAGAAATTGCACCCGCATCAAACTGGGAAGCTAACATATAATTGGTAAAGGGATAATAAACGTTAAAAAAGCTTGTGTTTGAAGTTTGGCAGTTTGTGCCAAAATCTATAAGGGCAAACTTTGTACCGAAAATTTCAACACCCTTATCCAAGGTAGCTTTGGTGTCTTCAACATTCATACAACCGCAAAGACCGATATTACCGTGACCCGCATATTTTAAAATCATATTCTTTGTGGGTGACTTCTTTTTAACAATTTTGAAAAAGCTTATAAATGCGCTCTTCATAGTAGAACTGCACTTTGCGATATTATCGGTGTTTTTGCATTTTACACTTTTAATGCAAAAGCTTTCACGCCACTTGACGTATTTTTTAAGTCCGCTTTTTGTAGAAACATCGCAAGAAAAATCAAAGCCTTTTTCTTCGTTATGCTCGGCATTATTAGGGAATTTATATAAATTTATACGGTCTTCCCAAATAATAACATCATAAAGGGTATAGCCTTCCTTGTCCTTAATCGGTGCGGCAGTATGAACACCGCCCCAACCTTCACTGTAACCGCAGGTCGCAAAGGAAACCCTTATAACAACGGCAGGATTTTTCTTTGTAATAACATTAGCATCCGCCGCAGAAACGGTGGGGGTTGCAGTAAAAGCCAAAGATATTAACAGTGCAAAAGCTAACATTAATGCGGTGATTTTTTTCATGGCATTAATTCTCCCTTTAATAAATTTTAATGTTCTAATTCGGTTAAAATATACATATTGCCCGGATTATCGCCATAATAGCAAACTCCGTCCCAAAAATCAATTAACTCAGGCTCGGTGGGGCTTTCAAAATTCTCGAACACTTCGAAGATTTCTTGAGTTTTAGTTTCGGGATTAATAACCCTTATTGCAGGTGGGTTTTCCTTATCGTGGCCAAAGCCTTCGAGTGAATAGATTTTGCCATTGTAACAACACGCACCCTGAATAAAGCGGTGATATTCGCAGTCAAATTGGTCCTTTATATCCTCTTTAGTTAAAACAACACGTTTAACACCGATGGTTTCATCGTCCTTACCGTCACGGCATTTAGGCAAATCAAAAGCAAAATAACGTGCCTTTCTAATATCGTCAATCATTGTAAAGGCGTAATAGATGCCCTTTTCTCTATCAATAACAAAGTTGCCGTAATCTCTTACGTCATTTTTTTCTGCCGAACACCAAACTGTATCGTCATAAACAAAGCCAATTTCAATAACTTGAACCAATGTTGTGGTAAAGCCTTCGCCATCGCGCTGCAAACGGTAAACACAGCAAACGCCGGGTTGTCTGTTTTCATGGAACTTATAGTTGTTATATACATTACTGTATAAAAGGGGGAATTCATCGCCCTCTTCATAATATTCGTTACCGAAAAATACCGCATTGCTGTGGGGCATAATAAGTTCCTTTTTGTCAAGTTCAAAATAAGTAATCGGGGTAGAGTCGCCATTTACCATTTTCTTTGCATCGTAAACCGCACACTTTGCAGCATGATTAAAACGGAAAATTAAATTATTCCATATAGCGCCGTCCTGACCTTCGATTACATTACCAATTTTTTCATGTTTCATCTCAAAATCTCATCTTTGAAAAAATTTAATATATATTATTTTATAATATCGCCGACTCCGCCGAAGATATATTTAGGTCTATAAGGGTAAAGGTCAATATCCTCACGCTTGGTAACGCCCGAAAGCACAAGCACAGCGTCTACGTTTGATTCAATACCCGCAATAATATCGGTATCCATTCTATCACCGATAAAGGCAATATCTTGGCTGTGGCAATTAAGGCGGTTAAGCCCGTGACGAAGCATTAATGGGTTGGGCTTGCCCACAAAATAAGCCTTTTTGCCTGTTGCAATCTCAATCGGAGCAATAAGTGCGCCAGTAGCCGGCATAATACCCTTTTCGGTAGGACCTGTAATATCAGGGTTGGTACCGATAAGCTTTGCGCCTTTAAGCACAAGCTCGATAGCCTTTTCAATTTTTTCAAAGCTATAAGTACGGGTTTCGCCCACGATAACATAATCGGGGTTAACGTCATTCATATAAATTTTATGGTCGTAAAGCGCCTTAGTGAGTGCCGCTTCACCAATAACGTAAGCGGTGCTGCCGGGGTTTTGGCTGTGCAAAAATTCAGCAGTAGCCATAGCGCTTGTATAAAAATGGTCGGGACTAACGTTAAGACCCATTCGCTCAAGCTTCATACTAAGCTCGTGGGGTGTTTTTTCGCTACTGTTAGTTAAAAACACAAACTTCTTATCATTTTCAATAAGCCAGTTAATAAAATCTTGAACGCCGTCGAGCACACGGTCACCGTGATAGATAACACCGTCCATATCGCATATAAAGCCCTTTTTGTTCATCAAATTTTCCATATTAACCCTCCATAATATAGGTCTTAATTGAATTTTACCATATTAGTCCCCAAATAACAAGAAAAATTAAAACAACGCCAAAAACATTAAAACTACCGAGCAAGTGTTATCCTTGCTGGGTAGTTCTTTTTTATTCTTCAATTTCTTTTATATCATCTAATACGTAAACGCCGTTTTGTTTAATTATGGTTGCCTTAACGTCAAACTCACGGACTTCTTCAAAATCCACTCAAATGGTTTTCGCAAAAAGTGAAGATTTAATAGTGAAAAAATAAAATCTCCCCGAACTTTGTCCGAGGAGATTTTTGGCTGGGGCACAAGGATTCGAACCTTGAAATGACGGAGTCAGAGTCCGTTGCCTTACCGTTTGGCGATGCCCCAAAATTTACATAACAAAAATATTATACCCCTTTTTTAAATTATGTCAAGAACAAAATAAAAATTATCTTGAAAAAATCCCTTCAATATGTTAATATGTATATGCTTGGGGCGTAGCTCAACTGGGAGCGCAAAGCACGCAGTCACGCACCCCAACCTACAAATTCATAACACAAAACAATTTATCTATCACATTCGGGGTTATAGCGCAGTTGGTAGCGCACCACACTGGCAGTGTGGGGGTCAGGGGTTCGAATCCCCTTAGCTCCACCAAGAACCGTCGACTTCAAGTCGGCGGTTTTTACTTTTTATATCCGTTGAAATGCTTTGAGTTGTATGATATAATAAATCAACCGATAAATAAGAATTTGAAAGAGGATTGTATGTCGAATTATATTATGGATTTGAGAGCAATTGTTGGTCACCGTCCTTTGTTACAAGTTGGTGCCAGCGTTATTGTTGTGGACTCTGAAAATCGGATTTTACTGCAACTTAGAAGCGATAACAATTGTTGGGGATATGCGGGTGGCTCAGTTGAACTAGACGAGGTTGTGGAAGAGGCCGCCAAGAGAGAATCGTTTGAAGAAACTTGCTTGGTTGCAGAGAAATTGGAATTGTTTGGGGTATTCTCTGGAGAAGATACACACTACATTTATCCTAACGGTGATGAAGTGTCAAATGTTGATATCGTTTATGTGTGCAAGCAGTACACAGGAGAATTGAAATGCCAAGATGGAGAAGTCGATGATTTGAAATTCTTTCGGATTGACGAAATCCCAGATAATATCTCAAAGCCCATTCGTACGGCATTGAGTAAATGGATAGAACTGAATCGATAAATTCAATCTATATGTTCCTATTGAGAAAAGTATGGTTAAAGTAGTGGAGGTACAAATTGAATAAGATTATCTCAGATATTTCTAATTATATTTTTGTTTCTGATGAACCCGAAAAAGTTGATGCAATCTTTCTGCCAGGAGGTTCACATCCCGAGCAACCTGAGTATGCTGCCGAACTTTATCGTAAGGGATATGCGAAGTGGCTTATTCCATCGGGTGGAGTTAGTGTTAAGCGGGATAAATGGCCAGGGGTTCGCTCAAAAGCAGATGTATATAATGGCGACTATCAAACCGACTGTGAGTTTTTTACTGATGTATTTATTAAAAACGGTGTGCCTACGGAAGCAATTATGGGAGAAGATAAATCAGGACATACTCGTGATAATGCTTTTCTTTCACGTAAAGTCGTTGACAAAAGTGGCGTAGAGATAAAAAAGGCATTGATTGTCTGTAAAGCGTTTCACGCCAGACGTTGCCTTATGCTTTATCAAATGGCTTTTCCAAAAGTCGAGATGAAAGTATGTCCCGTTCATTGCTACAATATAACAAAAGATAATTGGTTTACGACTGAAAAAGGTATTGACAGAGTATTGGGCGAACTCGCACGTTGTGGGAATCAATTTGTTGGAGATATGAAGTCTTATTTATCTTCAATAACTAATAATTAACATAGTCCAATTTACCGAGCAGAGCATCACACTCTGCTCGGTTTTTTATATCCGTTGAAATGCTTTGAGTTGTATGATATAATAAAGAAACCGATAAATAAGAATTTAACGGAGGTGTCTGTATGAATATAACACAGACATTTTATGATAATTTAGCAACACAATATGACAAACTGTTTCTTGATTGGCAATCTACCACCCACGAACAAGCAACAATTCTACACAAACTCTTTGAAAATAATGGGTTTGATAATACAGCACATATTCTTGATTGTGCTTGTGGCATTGGAACACAAGCGATAGGACTTGCTTGTCTTGGTTATTGTGTAACTGCTTCTGATATAAGTAGTGGCGAAATTGCGGAAGCAAAAGCAAGAGCCAAAAACACTAATGTCAAAATCCGTTTTGAAAATGCTGATTTTTGCGAATTGTCAAAAACTTTTACAGAACAGTTTGATATTGTTATTGCTATGGATAATGCTTTACCTCATATGCTTTCAAGCGAAGATTTAGAAAGAGCGATAAGGAGCATTACAAATCAAATTAAAGAAAACGGTATTTTTGTGGGTAGTATCCGAGATTATGATGCTTTACTTAAAGATAAACCACCTTACTCTCCACCCTACATTCACAAAACCGATAAAGGACAACGGGTTTCTTTTCAAACTTGGGATTGGAATGAAGACCACTACAAACTTGTTCAGTATATAATTGATGATACTGAACCCTTAAAAATAAGTAAGTTTGAATGTGAATACAGAGCGACCAAAAGAGAGGAAATGACAAACATTTTTATAAAGAGTGGTTGTAAGAATGTGTTGTGGTTATTTCCAGAAGAAACAGGATTTTATCAACCGATTGTAATAGCAAGGAAATAAACCAATTCCAATTTACCGAGCAGAGTATCACACTCTACTCGGTTTTTCTATTTATGCCACTTTATCGAGTCCTATCATAAACTGCTCAAAGTCGAAATTAAAGTCAATATTTAATTTATAACCGCTGCAAACATCTATTCGCTTAATAAGTAAATTTGCGATCATTTTCTTCTTTTCAAAGCTCGAATTTTCATAAATATCCGCCCAAGAAATTAGTTCATCAAAATTATCGCTAAGCTCCCTTAGTAAATTCTCGGTGTCGTTTACTTGCTTTTTCGCATCTTCGCAAAGCCTTGCCAAACGCTCGCACTCGCGTTCCGATTCGGCAATAAGCTCCGATAGCATATCGGCCGAAAAAGAACTTTCGCCCCTTAGTGCTTTTACCACCTCGGATTTTAAAAGACTGAGATTGTCGTTCTCTTTACTGTAATCGGCATTCACCATTATCAGTCGCGCTTTGCGAAGCTCCAGCTCGTTCGAATATTTTGAACTGACAATATCACTTTTAGAAACACCGCGCATTTTAGCAAAAATGTCTTTGATAATATTATCCACAATATCGTCAAGAATGTGCATAGTGTAACCGGTTTGCCCGTCGCATTCGGTCTGCTTTCGGGTTTTGCCGTAGCAAGCGTAGCGGATGCGCTTGGTGGTATCGATAGTGCCGTCCTTTTTCTTGCGGCAGCGACCGCTTGTTGTAAGATTAAGTTTTGAACCGCAATGCCCGCAGTAAACCTTGCCCGAAACCAAAGCCTTTCCTTTGGTGTTTAGCGGTACAGTCGGGTTTGCCTTTTTCTTATCCGAACGCTCTTTCATAATAAATTGTGCTTTTTCGTATTGCGCGGGTGAGATTATCTGCAAATGGGGCAGTACCTCCGAACGGGATTCGCCACTGCGGAGCACGCCCGTGTAGGTTAGGTTGCATAAAATTCCGCGTATGCTCGCCGCGTGCCAGTTTTTGCCCGTTCTTGCACGATATCCATTGTTATTGAGCCAAGTAGTGATTCGCTGAGCACCGTAGCCCTCGCTTGTGTATTTATCAAAGATAATTTTAACCACTAATGCTTCGGCTTCATTGACCTTTAAATCGTAAAGCTCGTGTTTTCGCTTGTTGAATCTACCGCTTTTCACAAGGTCATAGCCAAAGG
>JAZORK010000023.1:0-4539 GCA_045656485.1 Acutalibacteraceae bacterium
CACCCGCACTTATCATAACATTGTTACCAATAGTAGGGTGGCGTCTGCCTGTGTCCTTACCTGTACCACCAAGGGTTACACCCTGATAAATCAGTACATCATCACCAATTTCGGTGGTTTCACCTATTACAACCCCTGTACCGTGGTCAATAACCAAGCGTCTGCCAATGGTAGCACCGGGGTGAATTTCTATACCTGTTTTACGTGCCGCCCTTTGCGAAACTAAACGTGCTAAAAACATTAAATTATGCCTGTAGTAAAAATTCGCACGGCGGTGCATTCTTATCGCCTTAACGCCGGGGTAAAGAAAAAATACCTCAAAAAAGCTACGTGCCGCAGGGTCACGCTCACGCACGGCGTTAACATCTTCAATTAATCTTTTAAACAAAACGGTCACCTACTGTTTATTTTGCGTTGAGGATATACTTTCTGCCGTTCCAGATGTAAATTGCGCCCGAAATAGCACAAAGCACAGCCGAAAGCCAGAACAATACCATAATTACGCCGATTAGTTTTACAAGCAAATCATAAGGCATTTGCACAAATTCCGACACTGCAAAAACGCCAAGCGCAAAAACGATACCTACCATTTGACTTGCAGTTTTGCACTTGCCCCACATATTTGCTGCTACAACTTCTCCGCCATTATTTACAGCAACCAAACGAATAGAAGAAACCGCAAATTCACGGAAAAGCACAATAAAGGTAATGGCGGTAATTTGCCAACCATAAGGCCCGATAAGACCGCTAAAAAGGAACATAAAGCCTAAATATGCGCTGGTGGTTAGCATTTTATCGGCTAACGGGTCCATAAATTTACCAAAATCGGTTACCATATTATATTTTCTTGCCATGTTGCCATCAATTGCATCGGTAATAGATGCTAATGCAAATAAGACAAGAGCCACTGTATAATGAAACTTAAAGGGTATTAGCATAACCGCCATAAAAATTGGGGTTGCAATCATTCGGGCGAGTGTTAATTTATTGGGTGTATTCATTCGTAGAGTTCTCCTAACAAATCATATTCGATACAGTCGTTTATTTGCACCTTTACAAAGTCGCCAATTACTAGCGGGCGGGTGGACATAAAGAAAATTTTACCGTCAACTTCGGGGGCATCGCCTGTTGTTCTGCCAAAGTAACATTTAATGTAATCGTCCCAACCTTCGATTAAGGTTTCAATCACCGTGCCGATTTTTTCTTCGTTCTTCCCCGCGGCGATGACAGTTTGCATATCCATAATATTTTCCATACGCGAAACCTTAGTTTGCTCATCTATTTGGTCGGGCATTTCACCTGCTATTGTGTCTTCTTCTGCCGAATATGTAAAGCAACCGAGTCTATCAAAGCGTGTTGCCTTTACAAACTCTGCTAATTCACAGAACTGTTCTTCCGTTTCCCCTGGGAAGCCTGTTATAAAGGTTGTTCTAAGGGTAATATCGGGGATTTTTGCACGGATTTTTTCGATAAGTTTTACTAAACTTTCCTTATCGCCCTTGCGGTTCATTTTCTTTAAAATTTCACCATTTACGTGCTGAAGCGGTATATCCAAATATTTTACAAGTTTTTCTTCACTTGCAATTACATCTAATAATTCATCGGTAATTTTATCGGGATAAGTATAAAGGGTGCGTATCCAATGAATACCATCAACCTTACAAAGTTCCTTTAAAAGCTCGGCTAATTTAGGTTCTCCGTAAATATCGGTACCGTAAGCGGTAGTATCTTGCGCTACTACAATAAGCTCACGAACGCCGTTAAGGGCTAGTTCGGTTGCTTCCTTAACACAGTCTTCAATAGTACGGCTACGAAGTCTGCCACGGATTTTAGGTATTGCGCAATAGGTACAACAATTATCACAACCGTCAGCAACCTTTAAATATGCAGTAAAGGGCATACCGCCTAAAATACGTTTGCCGTTTAAATCAAGGTCGCACTTGTCACCAAACGAGTTTTTACAGTTGCCTTCAATAGCGTTTTTCACAATTTCGGCAATTTTGCCGTTAGAACCAATACCAACGCAAACGTCAACTTCCGGGATTTCTTCGGTTACGTCGTCCTTATATCTTTCAGCCAAACAGCCTGTAACTATAAGTGCTTTTAAGTTGCCTTCATCCTTGTAGCGTGCCGCTTCTAAAATATTTTCAATAGCTTCTGCCTTAGCATCTTCAATAAAGCCACAGGTGTTTATAATAATTGCATCTGCCTGTGCTTCTTCGGGGGAAAGTTCAAACCCTGCTTGCTTTAGAGAATAAAGCATCATTTCGGCATCTACCTGATTTTTTGGGCATCCAAGAGATACCATACTCACTTTATACATAGTCTTCCTCTAATTCTTCTATATATCTTTTTAAGGCTTCACGCACGGCGCTAAAGGAAAAACCCTTACGCACCAATGCTTCAAAAACCTTTTTAGGACCGTTTTCCTGTTGTAATTTATTACGGTACTTTTTTTCAATTAAATTTTGTATTTGGGTTTGCTCATCGGTTTCGGTTTCTTGTAAAACCGATTTTGCTAAATCGTAAGGCACACCCTTTTGTAGCATTTTTTGCAAGGCTTCACGCTTCGAAATGTTGGCTTCCATAAGCCTTTCGGCGAGAGTTTCGGCAAAGCGTTTATCATCTAAAAGCCCTACTTCAATAAACCTTGCAATAACCTTGGCACACGCCTCTTTACTAAAACCTGCCCTTACTAATTTTTCGTAAAGACCTTTTTCGGTATGAGCGCTTCGGTCAATGTACCATACCGCCCTTGATTTTGCTCTTACATAGTCCGACAAAAACAAAAGCTCTTCCAAATACTCTTCGGTTATTTCTAATCCCTTTTTCAAGGATTTTTCGTAGACTACATCCTTGTCTAAGGTCACTTCTCTACCGTCCGACAAGAAAACCCTTACAAGGTGTAGTTTATCCTTTTGTAAATTTACAATTTGCATTAGTCGTCTACTGCAATGTCAATATCAATAACCTTGCGGGGTGATGCCACAGGTTCTGAAGGCATTATAACTTCCGCTTCATCTATAACCGCTTCGGTTTCCTTGTTGGTTATAATCGCCATAATCTTATCTTCAATTTCGGTTGCAAGTTCCACATTGTCTTCAAACAACTTTTTAACGTTATCTCTACCTTGGCCAAGTCTTGTTTCGCCGTAATAGAACCAAGCGCCCGAACGCTTAATAACACCTGTTTCTACACCTGCATCTACAATTTCGCCTGTGTGAGAAATACCCTTGCCATACATAATGTCAAACTCGGCAACCTTAAAGGGTGGTGCTACCTTGTTTTTAACGATTTTTGCCTTGGTGTGAACACCAATAATTTCGCTACCATCCTTAATAACCTCGCCCTTGCGAACGTCAATACGAACTGATGAATAGAACTTAAGCGCTCTACCACCTGTGGTAACTTCGGGGTTGCCGTACATTACACCAATTTTTTCACGCAACTGGTTGATAAATATTGCGGCACAGTTTGTTTTAGAAAGTGCACCTGTAAGCTTACGTAAAGCCTGTGACATTAAACGTGCCAACTGACCAACGTGATTGTCGCCCATTTCGCCCTCAATTTCGGCCTTGGTAACAAGCGCCGCTACCGAGTCGATAACAATAATATCAATAGCGCCCGAACGCACAAGGCTTTCGGCAATTTCTAAAGCTTGTTCGCCCGAATCGGGTTGAGCAACTAACAAAGAATCAATATCAACACCCAATGCGGCAGCATAAATGGGGTCTAGTGCGTGTTCAACGTCGATAAATGCAGCGGTACCGCCTGCTTTTTGCGCTTCGGCTACACAGTGGAGTGCAACAGTGGTTTTACCCGAAGATTCAGGACCATAGATTTCAACTATTCTTCCCTTAGGAATACCGCCAATACCCAAAGCTACGTCAAGTGTTAAGGAGCCTGTTTTAATATGCTCCACATTCATTGCGGCATTTTCACCAAGGCGCATAACTGCACCCTTGCCAAATTGCTTTTCAATATAGTCTATCGCAGTTTTTAAAGCCTTTTGTTTTTCTTCCATTTCGGTTATTTTTACTGCAGTTTTAGTTTGTGAACTTTTTGAAGCCATAATATTACTCCTTTATAGCGGTTACTACACGCTCTACCATATTTAAATCTTTAATAATTTCGGTCTTTTCAAAACCGTTTTCCTTTAAAAGTGCCAAAACCTTTTGGGCTTCGTTTATGCCAACCTCAAAGGCTAACATACCGCCATCCTTTAGGGCGTTTTTATAATTTTCTATTATTGCACGGTAAAAGTCTAAGCCGTCTTCCCCGCCTAAAAGCGCAGTTTGTGGTTCAAACTTAGTTTCGGGGGAGACTATATTCATTTCACTTGGGGGAATATAGGGCGGATTACTTACAATAAGGTCATATTTTTCGCTGTTTGCCGTACCTTCGAAAACATCACCCAAAACCGCCATAGCGTTGTATGCATCGTTTAACTTTATGTTTTCGTCGGCATAGCGCTTGGCTTCGGGATATTTTTCTAATAGCACTACCGCACTTTCGGGATAATCTTTGGCAAGTGATATA
>JAZORK010000024.1:0-2034 GCA_045656485.1 Acutalibacteraceae bacterium
GTAACGGAGGCGCCCAAAGGTTCCCTCAGAATGGTTGGAAATCATTCGCAGAGTGTAATGGCATAAGGGAGCTTAACTGCGAGACCTACAAGTCAAGCAGATGCGAAAGCAGGGCATAGTGATCTTGCGATCCCGAATGGAAGGGTCGTTGCTTAACGGATAAAAGTTACCCCGGGGATAACAGGCTGATCCCACCCAATAGTTCATATAGACGGTGGGGTTTGGCACCTCGATGTCGGCTCGTCGTATCCTGGAGGTGGAATCGCTTCCAAGGGTTGGGCTGTTCGCCCATTAAAACGGCACGCGAGCTGGGTTCAGAACGTCGTGAGACAGTTCGGTCTCTATCCGTAGTGGGCGTTAGAAAATTGAGGAGAGCTTTTCCTAGTACGAGAGGACCGGAAAGGACGCACCGATGGTGTATCTGTTGTCACGCCAGTGGCAGTGCAGAGTAGCTATGTGCGGAAGGGATAATCGCTGAAGGCATCTAAGCGAGAAGCCCCCTCCAAGATGAGTTTTCTCTATCTTAAAGATATAAGATCCCTTGTAGACGACAAGGTTGATAGGTTAGGTGTGTAAGCATAGTGATATGTTGAGCTGACTAATACTAATAGATCGACAATTTAATCATTTAATTTAATTTGATATAAATCACATTATCTTGTTTTCAGTGAACAATTGTGTTATAATACATTTGATTGGTGACGATAGCAAAGTGGATACACCTCTTCCCATACCGAACAGAGAAGTTAAGCACTTTAACGGCGAAAATAGTGTAAGCGAAGATAGCAAGTTGCCAATTTTTTTTTGTTTAAAAATAGCTCATTCTTTTGGATGAGTTTTTTATTTATATATATCTTTTTAATTGTTGATTACATTTCATTAGATTTTAATTATTTTTAATTTAGTTTTTACTGTTTTTATTATATAATCTTGTAGTTGCATAAATCGACAGTTTAACCAAAAAGAGTTGACAAGGAAGCGAAAAAAATAAAAAAAACAAAAAAAATAAAAAAATATGTTGACAATAAAAATGAAAAGAGTTATATTAATTTGGCACTTGAGAAAAGTAGCAAAAATAGTAAATATGTTCAGTAAATAAGGGAAAAAACCAAAAAAGGTTGACCTTCAAAGGAAAAATTAAGAAATTTGTAAAAAAAGCAAAAAAAATGAAAAAAGTTCTTGATTTTAGTAAATGAACATGTTATATTATTAAGGCAACCACGAGAGAGGTTGCGAATGATCTTTGAAAACTAAGTAAAATAATGAGTTTTGTAGACAGGATTAAATAAAGCAAATCAATTCTTTAAAAATAAAGATTGAATACAATTTTTATTGAGAGTTTGATCCTGGCTCAGGATTAACGCTGGCGGCATGCCTAAGACATGCAAGTCGAACGGAGCGCCCCACTGAAGTTGGATGAAGTAGAAGAGCTTGCTCGGAAATGGATGAAGACGGATGTGGATTCTGCGCTCAGTGGCGAACGGGTGAGTAACACGTGGGTAATCTGCCTGTAAGTTGGGGATAACAGTTAGAAATGACTGCTAATACCGAATGTGCTAGAAATAGTAAAGGCGCTCTAAAGCGTCGCTTGAAGATGAGCCTGCGGTGTATTAGCTAGTTGGTGGGGTAATGGCCTACCAAGGCAACGATGCATAGCCGGACTGAGAGGTTGAACGGCCACACTGGGACTGAGACACGGCCCAGACTCCTACGGGAGACAGCAGTTAGGAATATTCGGCAATGGGGGAAACCCTGACCGAGCAATGCCGCGTGTGGGATGAAGGTCCTTTGGATTGTAAACCACTTTTATTAGGAAAGAACTGTAAGTATAGGAAATGATACTTACTTGACGGTACCTTTTGAATAAGCCCCGGCTAACTACGTGCCAGCAGCCGCGGTAATACGTAGGGGGCGAGCGTTATCCGGATTTATTGGGCGTAAAGCGTGTGTAGGCGGTTTGTTAAGTCTGAGATGAAAGGCTATGGCTCAACCATAGTTTGTTTCGGATACTGGCAGACTAGAGTGCAGTAGAGG
>JAZORK010000025.1:0-10946 GCA_045656485.1 Acutalibacteraceae bacterium
GAACAAATTATAGTTGGTGGTAACTCATCTCTTAATATGATGTTTGACACTATCGCACAGGCTATGACTCACGGTTTAGGTGCTGAGCCTTGGTACGAATGTAAAGACCGCAAGTTCTTATGCCCTGTGCCCGGTTATGACCGCCACTTTGCAATTACCGAATATTTTGGTTTCCAGCTTATCCCGATTGAAACCGATGCAAACGGTCCCGATATGGACGCCGTTGAAGAATGGGTAAAGGACCCCAGTGTTAAGGGTATTTGGTGTGTTCCGAAATACTCCAACCCCGAAGGTACCACCTATTCTGACGAGGTTGTTAAAAGAATGGCAGCATTAAAACCTGCCGCAAAGGATTTTCGCATTTTTTGGGACAACGCCTACGTTGTTCACCACCTTTACGAAACACGTGACACCTTGTTAAATATTTATACCGAATGTGTAAAACAATCTAACCCCGATTTACCGATTATTTTCACATCTTCTTCAAAAATCACCTTCCCGGGTGCAGGTGTTGCAGCACAGGCTGCTAGCCCCAACAACGTAGCCATTTTGAAGGAAAGAATGCAATATCAGACAATCGGTCCCGACAAGTTGAACCAATTGCGCCATGCCCGCTTGCTTCACGATATTAAGGATGTTGAAAAGCATATGGAAAAATTGGCAGGTAAGCTTCGTCCCAAGTTTGACGCCGTTTTGGCAGAACTTGACAACAAGCTTGCAGGTCTTGGCATTGCCGAATGGAGAAAACCCAACGGTGGCTACTTTATTAGTCTTCACGTGCTTGAAGGCTGTGCTAAACGTGTGGTTGAGCTTTGCGCAAACGCAGGTATGACCCTTACCCCCGCAGGCGCCACCTACCCATACGGCATAGACCCTAAAGATAGCAATATCCGTATTGCACCTTCTTTCCCCTCTGTTGAGGGGATTACAGTTGCCGCAAAGGTACTTTGCGTAGCGGTTAAGTATGCCGCATTAGAAAAATTATTGAACGATTAATTTATTTGACTTTGTCGAATGAATTTTGTATAATAATTATTATTAAATTTTGGAGGATTTGCCAATGAACGCGAAAAGAACAGGCAAGCCGGTATTTTTCGTAGTATTGATTTTGATTCTAGCATTAGCATTTACCGCTTTCTTCGGAATCAGCAGTTACTACGGTGATACTAGGGTTGTTTACACCAAAGGCGCAAATGATATCCGTTGGGGTATTGACATCAAGGGCGGTGTTGAGGCTGTGTTCTCACCCGACAAAGCTGACGTTGATATTACCGATGAAGATATGGACGCCGCAAAATCTATTATTGAAACCCGTCTTGTAAACAAAAACATCACCGACTATGAAGTTTTTGCTGACAACGACAACCATCAGATTATCGTTCGTTTCCCCTGGGCTGCTGACGAAAACAACTTTGACGCTGCTAAGGCTGTTAAGGAATTGGGCGAAACTGCAATGCTCACCTTCTGCGAAGGCGAAACCAATGATAAGATTATCTTAAGTGGTAGTGACGTTAAAAAAGCAACTGCCGGTGTTGATGAGCAAAACAACTACGTTGTTTACTTAGATTTCAATGATGCAGGTACATCGAAGTTTGCTACTGCCACCGCAAAATTAGTAGGACAAACCATCTCTATCTGGATGGACGACGTTTTACTTTCAGCCCCCACCGTTAACGAAGCTATTACAGGCGGTACTGCATACATAACAGGCCAGACCGATGCTGACCAAGCTACCGACCTTGCTAACAAGATTAACGCAGGTTCACTTCCCTTTGCACTCACAGTTGACGACAGCAAATTACAAATCATTTCTCCCTCTTTAGGTTCTAATGCATTACAGGTAATGCTTATTGCAGGTTCTATTGCATTTGGTCTTATCTGCTTACTTATGATTTTACGCTACCGTCTTAACGGTGTTGTTGCATCAGTTGCACTTTTAGGTCAGTTAGCAGGTTCTATTGCTTGTATTTCGGGCTACTTTGCTAATGCCGACAGCTTTACACTTACCATCCCCGGTATTGCAGGTATTATCCTTTCTATCGGTGTGGGTGTTGACTGTAACGTTATCGCAGCTGAACGTATCCGTGACGAATTTAAGAAGGGCAAAACCATTGACGGCGCAATTGATTCAGGTTATAAGAACTCATTAAGTGCTATTATCGACGGTAACGTAACCATTACTATCGTATCAATCGTGCTTATGGGTGCTTTCGGTACTCCCGACAGCTTACTTGCTAAAATCTTCGCTCCCTTGATGTCACTCTTCGGCACACAAATCACAGGTTCTATCTACTCATTCGGTTACACCCTTTTAGTAGGTACAATATTCAACCTTATCATGGGCGTTTATGCCTCTAAGCTTATGCTTAAGAGCGTTTCACAGTTCAAGGCTCTTAGAAAACCCTGGCTTTACGGAGGTAGCAAAAATGCGTGAATTTAACATTGATTATAACAAGACCTTTAAACCTGTGCTTATCGTTTATTTAAGCATATTCCTTATCGGCGTGATTATGGCCTGTATCTTTGGTGTGAATTTAGACATCAACTTCTCAGGCGGTACCAAAATTTCTTACTCCTACACAGGCGAAATTGAAACCGCTAAAATTGAAGAAACCACCAAAAAGACAATCGATAAATCCTTTACCGTTACACAAAGCACTTCCTTAGCGGGCGACACCCAGACCTTTGAAATTGCACTTGTTGGTAAAAACGCTTTATCGGCTGAAAAGCAAGAAGAACTCACCTCTGCTCTTACAAAAGCTTTTAAGGACAATAAAATCACCCTTTACAACTCTAACTCTGTAAGCCCCACAATCGCAGGCTCCTTCTTCCTTAAGAGTATGGTTGCCGTTCTTATTACCGCTATTTTGGTGGTAATTTACGTAGGTCTTCGCTTTAGAAAAATCGGTGGTGTTTCGGCGGCTCTTACCGCATTGTTCGCACTTGTGTTTGATATTTTAATCACCTTCTTCACCTGCGTTATTTTCAGACTTCAAATCGACTCTAACTATATCGCAGTAGTGCTTACAATCTTAGGTTACTCTCTTAACGATACCATCGTTGTTTACGACCGTGTTCGTGAAAACGAAAGACTTTATCCCGATATGGAAATCGGCACTTTGGTTAATAAGAGCGTAAACGTTGTTATGATTCGTAACATTGTTACCACCATAACAACCATTATGGCAGTTATCACCATCGTTGTTACTGCTGAACTCTTTGGTCTTACCACACTTCGTACCTTTGCTATTCCTATGGCATTTGGTCTTATCTCGGGTTCAATTTCTTCTATCTTCCTTTCAGGTCCGTTATGGGTTATCTGGAAAAGATACAAAGCAACCAAAGCAAAGAAATAATATTGCAATACAAAAGCCGCTAGGTAAACCTAGCGGCTTTAATTTTTTCTATTTAATGTTGGTGATGATGGTGCGAATGCTCGCATACTTGGTGTGAACATTCCTTTTCGTCACAATTTTCAAGCGGAGTTTCACATTCAACCGTAGTATGTGCTATGCCGTGTTCTCGCATTTCTTCTTTCACAGCGTTTTTAATTTCTTTAAAATCACCGTCAGCTACTATATGCAAGGTTGCACGGTTGTTAAAGCCGTCCATGCTCCACACATGCAGGTGATGAACATCCAAAACGCCGTCTATTTCCAAAAGGTGAGCCTTTAAGGAAGTAAGATTAATACCCGTTGGGGTTTTTTCGAGAAAAATATCAAGCGCACTTTTAAGCCCCTTTAAAGCATTGACCAAAATAAACATAGCCACCGCTACCGAAAGCAAGGGGTCTAAAACCTTAAAGTCTGTAAACTTCATTACAACTGCGCCTATTAAAACCACAAGCCAACCTAAAACATCCTCAAGCATGTGTAAATTAACTGCTTTTTGATTAAGCGACTCGCCGCCGTGGGTGAAAACCGAAGCTAATATATTAACCACAACACCCACACAGGCGAAAATCAACATACCATTGTAATCAATGCTGACAGGGTTTATAATTCGCAAAACTGCGTTATAAATAACTATTGCCGAGCCTGAAAGCAATATAACGGTTGTTATAATACTACCAAGCACTGAAAAACGTACATAACCGTAGGTGAATTTATCATCGGGCTTTTTATGGCTTAAACGTTCAAGCAAATAGGATACGCCAATGCTTATACTGTCGCCCAAGTCGTGCACCGCATCCGAAGCGATAGCCACACTGCCTGTAATAACACCGCCTATAAACTCAAAAATCGAGAAAAACAAATTGAGCAAAAAAGCTATAAGTATTTTATTTTCACTTTTCATAAAATTTTACTGTGTCACCTCTTGTTTATATTTTAAGCTGGTTTGTTTCCAATATCATCCAACGTTTTAACAACGTCGTGCTTAATCGGCTTCCAAGTAACGTGCATAAAGAGCGAAGCAAAGCAAATGTAGGGGTAAATCATATAATGCAGCGGCCAAGTGAGTAAGTAAAATACCAATTTAAATTTATTGGGGCAATGGATATGCTTCCATTCACGAATAACAACAACCGTACCGCCGATTATATTGCGAATATAAGAGGGTAGCGTGCCGAATAAGGCGACAATTAAAGCGGTGAAAACAGGGAGCATTCCGTCTGCTAAAAGTGTGCCGTAATAACAGCCTATGCAAAATTCGGCTATGTAAAAACTTAGTGATAACATTCGTCTGATAAAACTTATCGGCAAAAGATAGAATATCATATCAAAATTGGTATAATTCTTTGCTATAAACTTAAAAGGGATAGCGAATACATCAACTAAATAGGTGCACAAATCACCAACTCGTTCGATTATAAAGCCTATCTTTTTCCAAAATGAAAGTTTTGGGAATATCCCCTTTTCATAGTTAAAAACCTTTAGCGGTTGCTCTTTTACTTTAGGGCGTTTGAAAGTTTTTACTAAACCAATAAACAACTTTGCGCCGTAGCGGAAAAAACAAGCCATACGCCCCTTTGCCCAACGCAAACGTTGACGAAGCATAACCTTAATTTGATAGGGTTGTTCGTCATAAAATTCGGCGGCTTCACAGTATTCAATACGCTTACCCTGAACAGCAAAGTCCATTGTGGCTTGGGTGTCCTCGGTAAGACTGCTGTAATGCCAACCGTCTTTAAGCATATCTGACGAGAGTAAATAACCCGTACCTGCAATGTGTGTGCAAAGGTTTAATCTACCTCGTGGACGGTGATAAGTCATTGAGCTTGACATAAAGTGAATGGAATAGTGCGCCGAAATCCAGTTTTGTTCAAAATTTTTAGAGTTACGGTAACCTATAACACCGTCAACCCCCGTTGCAAAGGCTTCATTCATTCGCTCTAAATAATCACGTGATACAACATTATCGGCATCGAAGAACAAATAACCGTCAAAACTCTTGATACCATAATCTTTTTCTATATTTTCGAATAAATACTCAAGCGCCCAACCTTTTCTTGCTTTTTCGGGGCAGTGGCGCTCATATACAGTAGCGCCATGCTCTCTGGCAATTTCGGCGGTGCGGTCGTCAGGGTCGCAGTTGTCGGCAACAACAAACACCTGAAACTTATCTTTCGGGTAGGTCTGCTGGTATAGACTGTCGACAAGGTTGCCTATAACCAACTCTTCATTACGTGCAGCAATAACTATACCGTATTTTTTGGTTTGCGGTGCGGGGTCAAACTTTTTTGATTTTATTAAAAAGCCCATACATCTATAGACCGTTTTATAAAAGGTGAGAACTGCAATTACTGCAAATGCAATAGTACGAATATCCACCAAAGTCTGCATAACACCACTCCTTTATTTTATCAACCGCTGTATTATATCACAAAATTTTTACAAAGTAAATAAAAATCCCCTTGAATTTCTTCAAGGGGATAACTTGTATTATTGGATTATTATTTATTTCATATCGTCCAATGTTTTTACAACGTCGTGCTTAATCGGCTTCCAAGTAACGTGCATAAAGAGCGAAGCAAAACAAATGAATGGATAAATCATATCGTGTAACGGCCAAGTGATTAGGTAAAATGCCAATTTGAATTTATTGGGGCAATGGATATGTTTCCATTCACGGATAACAACAATTACACCGCTTACTATGTTGCGAATATAAGAAGGAAGTGTGCCGAAGAATGCACCAATTAAAGCAGTAAAAACAGGAATCATACCGTCTGCTAAAAGTGTGCCGTAATACCAGCCAATGCTAAACTCAGCTATGTAAAAACCTATCCACACCATTCGTTTTATGAAACTTATCGGCAAAAGATAGAATATCATATCAAAATTAGTGAAATTCTTTGCTATAAACTTAAAAGGAATAGCGAATACGTCGACGATAAAGGAGCATATATCAGCAAAGCGGTCTAATATAAAGCCTACCTTTTTCCAAAAAGAAAGTGTGGGGAATATCCCCTTTTCATAATTAAAAAGTTTAAGCGGTTGTTCTTTTACTTTGGGAAGTTTGAAAATTTTCACCAAACCGATAAGCAACTTTGCGCCATAGCCAAAGAAACAAGCCATACGCCCCTTTGCCCAACGCAAACGTTGACGAAGCATAACCTTAGTTTGATAGGGTTGTTCATCGTAAAATTCGGCGGCTTCACAGTATTCAATACGCCTACCCTGAACGGCAAAATCCATTGTTGCTTGGGTATCTTCGGTAAGGCAGCTATAATGCCAACCGTCTTTAAGCATCTCTGACGAAAGTAAATACCCTGTACCTGCAATATGTGTGCCAAGATTTAATCTGCCACGGGGACGGTGAAGATTCTTCGAACTACGCATAAAGTGAATAGAATAGTGCGCCGAAATCCAGTTTTGTTCAAAGTTTTTAGAGTTACGGTAACCGATAACACCGTCAACCCCTGTTGAAAAGGCTTCGTTCATTCGCTCTAAATAATCACGTGATACAACATTATCGGCATCGAAGAACAAATAGCCGTCAAAGCTCCTGATACCATAATCTTTTTCTATATTTTCAAATAAATATTCAAGCGCCCAACCTTTTCTTGCTTTTTCGGGGCAGTGGCGTTCATAAACAGTGGCGCCGTGTTCACGGGCAATTTCGGCGGTGCGGTCGTCAGGGTCGCAATTATCGGCAACAACAAACACCTGAAATTTATCTCTCGGATAGGTCTGCTCATGTAGACTATCAACAAGGTTACCGATAACCAACTCTTCATTACGCGCGGCGATAACTATGCCGTATTTTTTTGTTGGCTCGGCTGGGCCAAACTTTTTTGCTTTTACAAAAAAACCAATCCATTTATAAACCGTTTTATAAAAGGTAAGGACTGCAAGTACCGCAAAAGCAATGGTACGAATATCTATCCAAGTCTGCATAATAAAACTCCCTTATTTTATTAACCAATACATTGTATCACAAAGTTTTCGCAATGTAAATAAAAACAGCGAGTTTGTGAATGGAATTTTTATATTGTTAATATTAGCATAAAATGGTATAATGTATTTAATTGAGGTGTTAAAATGGATATTTTAAAAAAACTTACAGAAGAATTTAATTTGAAACCTTTTCAGGTTGAAAATACCGTTAAACTTATTGACGACGGTAACACTATCCCCTTTATAGCCCGTTACCGTAAGGAAGCCACTGGCTCGCTTGATGACCAAATTTTGCGTGAGCTTAATGACCGCCTTTTGTACCTTCGCAATATGGACGAAACAAGGGAAAAGATAAAGAAATCTATTGAAGAACAGGGCGCATTAACCGAAGAGTTAATTACCGCTATCGACAACGCTACCACTTTAACCGAGCTTGACGACATCTACCGCCCATATAAGAAAAAGCGTAAAACAAGGGCAAGTGTTGCTAAAGAAAAAGGTCTTGAACCTTTGGCTAACATTATTTACGAACAGGCCCCCGACTGTAAAGACCCCATTGTTTTGGCTGAAGAATATATTAATACCGAATTAGGCGTAGAAACCGCACAGGATGCCTTGCAGGGCGCTATGGACATTATTGCCGAAAAAATTTCGGACGATGCCGATGTTAGAAAACGTATGCGTTTTGTATGCCAGGCGCACGGTGTTTTAACCGTAAAGGGTGCTAAGGATGACCTTGACGTTTACGAAATGTACCGTGAATACTCAGAAGCCGTTTCCAAAATCGCTGACCACCGCATACTTGCTATAAACCGTGGTGAAAACGAGGAGTTTTTAAAGGTTTCGATTGATTTCGATAAAGACAAGGCTATGTTTATAATAGCCAAAAACCATATTAAAGAAGGCTCACCTGCAACCGCCACAGTTAAAACCGCCGCCGAGGATGCGTATTCACGCCTTATATTCCCTTCAATCGAGCGTGAAATTAGGTCCAGCCTTACCGAAAAGGCAAGTGAATCGGCTATTAAGGTATTCTCTACCAACCTTAGACAACTTCTTATGCAACCACCCCTTAAGGACAAGGTTACATTAGGTCTTGACCCAGGGTACAGAACAGGCTGTAAGGTTGCCGTTGTTGACGGCACAGGCAAGGTGCTTGACACAGGGGTTATCTACCCTGTTCCACCAAAAAATGACATTGAAAACGCAAAAATCATTATTAAAGCATTAGTTAAAAAGCATAACGTTGAAGTTTTTGCAATTGGCAACGGCACAGCAAGTCACGAAACCGAAGTTTTTGCCGCCGATGTTATTAAAGAACTTAACCGAAACGTATCCTATATGGTTGTAAGCGAAGCGGGGGCAAGTGTTTACTCGGCTTCAAAACTTGCGGCAGAAGAATTCCCCGAATTTGATGTATCTCTAAGAAGTGCGGTGTCTATCGCCCGCCGTTTGCAAGACCCATTAGCAGAGCTTGTTAAAATTGACCCCAAGGCTATTGGTGTTGGGCAGTATCAACACGATATGCCCCAAAACCGCCTAAGCGGTGCGCTTGACGGTGTGGTTGAAACCTGTGTAAACAGCGTTGGTGTTGACCTTAATACTGCTTCGGTGCAGTTACTCTCCCACGTGGCAGGTTTAGGCCCTGCGGTGGCTAAAAATGTGGTAAACTACCGTGAAGAAAACGGCAAATTCGAAAGCCGAAAAGAAATTTTAAAGGTTTCTAAATTAGGACCAAAAGCATTCGAGCAATGTGCAGGCTTCCTTAGAATAATTGACGGCAAAAACGCCTTCGACAACACCGGTGTTCACCCCGAAAGTTATAAAGCCGCCGAAAAACTTTTAAAAATTTGTAAGCTCGAAACAGCCGACCTTAACACCGAAAAAATGAAAAACTTGTCGGTTAAGGTCGAAGAAATGGGCGCTTCTACCTTAGCCGAAGAAATCGGTGTTGGTGTGCCTACTTTAAACGATATTGTAAAAGAACTTGAACGCCCAGGCCGTGACCCGCGTGACGAATTACCCCCACCTCTTTTACGTAGTGACATTATGTCTATGGAAGACCTTAAAACAGGTATGGAGCTTACGGGTACTGTGCGTAACGTTATCGACTTTGGTGCGTTTATCGACATCGGTGTTCACCAAGACGGACTTGTTCACATATCCCAAATTACCAACCGTTTTATAAAGCATCCAAGCGAGGTTTTAAAGGTTGGCGACATTGTAAAGGTTTGGGTTTTAGGTGTTGACGTCCAGAAAAAGCGCATTTCCCTTACAATGCGAAAGGATAAACTAAATGAAAACTAACAACCTTAAAGGCACGCTTATTCTGGCTGTAGCCTCACTTATATGGGGTATGGCATTTGTGGCGCAAAATATGATAAGTGACACTATACCGTCATTCACCGTAAACGCCAGCCGTTCCTTTATTGCGGCAATTTTCTTGTTTGGTTTTTGGAAAATTACCACACGCAACAAAAAAGCACCCTTCTTCCCTAAGGATAAGGTGCAACGTAAAAAATATTATATCGGGGGACTTGTTTGCGGTACTTGCCTTACAATTGCCGCAAACCTACAGCAATTTGGTATTGCTATGTACCCCGAAAACGCCCCAACCGAAGCCCACGCAGGCTTTTTAACCGCACTTTACGTTATTCTAGTGCCGATTTTCTCGGTATTCTTGCGTAAAAGGGTTGGTGTTTTAGTCGGTGTTGGCGGTATTATCGCCGCTGCGGGTATTTATCTGCTTTGTTTTTCGGGCGGTATGGGCGGTTTTTACACGGGTGATATCGTGCTTTTCGCTTGTGCTATTGCCTTTACATTCCATATTTTATCGGTTGATAAATATGTTGATATAACAGGCGGCGTAAAGCTATCAATTATGCAGTTTTTGGTGGTCGGTGTGCTTTCACTTATAGGTGCGCTAATATTCGACCTTAAAACCGTAACGTTACATAATTTAATTGACGGTGCCTTACCGATTTTATACCTTGGCATAATGTCAAGTGGTGTGGCTTATACACTTCAAATCGTCGGTCAAAAGTACGCTCAACCTGCCGTAGCATCAATTACCATGAGTTTTGAAAGTGTGTTTGCAGTATTAGGCGGTGTTCTGTTTTCGTCGGGGCATCTCACCATAAACGAAATTTTAGGTTGTGCGGTTATGTTTATTGCCATAATCGTCGCCCAAATCCCCGAATTATTGCAAAATAAAAAAGCATAGAAAAAAGCGGAGTGTAACCACTCCGCTTTAAATTTTATTCATCCGCTTCAAGTTCGGCTATCATTTTGTTATAGCGCTTAACCTTGAAAAATTCACCCACCAAATACTCAAACACAAATGAAACTAAAAACATTATAGCAAATGCTAAAACAGCAGTTACAACCAAAGTTAACCCCTTATTAAGTGAAGGGAAAATTATTTGTGTTAATTCATACTCGCTTACTTCATTTTCAGAAAAGAGCAATAAAACAATATCCATAACACCGAAAACTAAACCGAAAATAGTACTATTTACTGCATAATTTTTAATACGTGCCATTTTTTCGGGTTTAGTGTTGCCTGTGGGTAAGGGTCGGTTTTTATAGTCAAGCGGTTGTTCCACG
>JAZORK010000026.1:0-6506 GCA_045656485.1 Acutalibacteraceae bacterium
TTTAGCCATTCCAAACTGAAGCTTACCTGCTTTTGAAGCAAAGCCTAAAAGGGTTAACGCTTTATTGTTCGGCATTTTCTAACTCCCTTGAAAGCTGCGTATAAATTTCATTAGAAACCTGGCATGAGAAAGCACGGGATAAAGCATTAGCTTTTTCAGCTTTTTTAAGACACTCTAACGATTTGCAAATGTATGCTCCCCTACCGTTAAGTTTGCCTGTAAAATCAAGTTTAATTTCGCCTTCGGGGGTTTTAACCACACGAACAAGCTCTCTTTTAGGTTTCATTTCACGACATGCAGTACACATGCGCATTGGTATTTTTTTTGCACTCATAATAAAATCTCACTTAAATTTTTATTCGCCAAAGAAACCGCTTTCGGGATGAATATCAATTTTCCAGCCTGTAAGTTTTGCGGCAAGGCGTACATTTTGACCCTTGTTACCAATTGCAAGCGACAACTGTTCTTCAGGAACACTTGCTTTGCAAACCTTGGGTTCTTCCGACTCAATTTCAACCCTTGCAACCCTTGCAGGAGATAATGCTTCTGCAACGAACAAGGTTGGGTCTTCGCTGTATTTTACAATGTCAATTTTTTCGCCTGCAAGCTCGTTAACAATGTTATTAACACGCTCGCCCTTAGGACCTATACATGCACCAACTGCATCAACTTCGGGGTCGGGTGAATAAACTG
Source organism: Acutalibacteraceae bacterium (assembly GCA_045656485.1). Lineage (GTDB taxonomy): Bacteria > Bacillota > Clostridia > Oscillospirales > Acutalibacteraceae > UBA737. The sequence goes on from JAZORK010000026.1 coordinate 694, forward strand.
CAATCTTAGTTCTCGAACCTGCTTGGCGAGATACTGCCTTAATTTCAATAGTACCGTCAAAAATTTCGGGTACTTCTTTTTCAAATAAACGCTTTACAAGACCCGGATGTGTACGAGAAAGCATAATACGAGCGCCACGGTCGGTTTCCTTAACGTCAACCACATAAACTTTAATATGGTCGCCTTCTTTTAAGAGTTCATCGGGTACTTGTTCAAGCTTGGGTAAGGTTGCTTCGCTATGACCGATAGTCAAAATAGCATTACCTGTTTTGGGGTCGATTTTTTGAACAACTGCAGTAACAAGCTCACGTGTTTTGCTTTGGAATTCAGCCAAAGTCTGTCCTCTTTCGGCTTCACGTACACCCTGGCGGAAGTTGTTCTTAGAATTTTGCGCCACTACACGACCAAACTTTCTTGTATCAAGCTTAATATCTACAAAGCCTTCTTCAATAGATTTAGGGTCAATAGCTGCAGCTTCTTCCTTAGAGATTTCGGTATAAGGGTCTAAAACCTCATCTACTACAGTTTTACGGGCAGTAACCGAGAAAATTTCCTTTTCGCAGTCAATTATGCAAGAAACAATTTCGTTTCCGCCGTAATCCTTACGGGCAGCAACAACGATTGCTTCTGAAATCTTTTGTGCAATAAATTCCTTAGGTATACCTCTTTCTTCCTCCATCATTTTAAGTGCGGCAAAAAATTCCGCTGTGTTATCAACATTTTTTGTTTTCTTCTGCTTTGCCATTTTTTCTTTATTCCTCCAAACAAATATTTATTTAATCAAAATCGCATAAATTAGCTTTTGAAATTTCTTTCAAATCAAATTCTTTTACTTCACCGTCGGTATTTATTTTAACCTTACCGTCGAAGCCTATTAACTCACCCGTAAATTCCTTTACACCATCGAGTGCCTTATAAAGTTTTAACTTTATTTGATTACCTATCATTTTTTCAAAATGCTCAAGGCGTGAAAGTTCTCTTTCAATCCCGCAGGAGCAAACCTCTAAATAATAGGATTTATCAATAGGGTCAGCCTCATCAATAACAGGGTCAATAGCGTGGGAAACATTAGTGCAGTCATCAATAGTAATGCCGTCTTCCTTATCGATAAAAACACGCAAATACCACGAAGCACCCTCCTTAAGAAAACGCACGTCCCAAAGCTCGATTCCTAAGGCTTCTACCGTTTCTTTAATAAGGGAATAAACCCTTTCAGCAGCGCTTGCCATTCTCTTACCTCCTTGCAAAACAAAAGTGAGCGGCTTTTTGCCACTCACCTTTCTTTCTAACTGCAAGCATTATAACATATATATATTTAAAAATCAAGTATTAATTTTGAAAATTTGTGCTATCAATTATTTGTGACAATATTTCGTCATCGTCACCGCCGCCCATAGGTTCTTCACCTTTATATTCGTTTATATAAATTTGAACCTTAAGCTCACCGTTAACCTTATTGCCATAGGCGGGATTTTGTTCCAAAATAACACTAGGTTCGCTGTTTTCATCATGCTTTTTAAGAACTTCTATATTTTCATAAAGGAAGCCCAATTTTAAAAGCTCAAGCTTAGCGGTTTGCTCATCTAAACCTAATAAATTAGGCATTTTAAATTCCTTAGCGCCAAGACTTATAGTAAGCTCTATCTTGGTTTCCTTTTCAACTTCGCTACCCTTCTTAATCGACTGTTTGCAAACCTGTCCCATAGGATAACTGTTAGAATATGCCTTACTCTTTATTACAATTTTAAAGTTTTCGCTTTCATCATCATCCAAAATTTCGGCATAAGTTTTGCCCGCAAAATTCGGAACACGATATAGCTTAACACTTTCAACCATTTCACTATCTACCGAACCGATTTTATCAACTTCAGGAGCCGAAGGCACCGAAACATTCTGACTAGGGGTAGATTCGGTTGGGAATAAATCATCCTTAAAAACTGTAACCGCTAACACACCGCCGATTACTAAGAATATAAGTGCAGTTGCCAAAGCCGAAATAAGCACGTATTTAACCGATGATTTAGATTTTTTATTCTTTTTAACGGTTTTACTGCTGCTTACAACATCTTCCTTAGTTTCTGTAGGTGTCGGGGTGGAAATTTCACCGTAAACCAATTCGTTTTTAAGGGCTTCAATATCAGGTGTACGTTCCTGCGGTTTAACCTTTAAACCATTAGCCAAAGCCGCCAATACGTGTCTTGGTAATTCTTCAGCAAATCTTGAAGGAATCGACATACTTTCATCTTCAAGCCTTAATGTTGCCTTAGGCACAACTGTACCTATAAGCACATTAAAGAGTGTAGCACAAAAGCCGTAAACGTCGGTATATGTACCTGTGTGCATATCCACAATACCATACTGTTCTACCGCAGCATAGCCTTCATAAAGCTCGGGTTCGAACTCGGCATCGGCGTAACGCAATTTATTTATGCTGTAATCAGTAATACGAAGCTTACCGTCACGACCTACTATAATAGTTTCAGGTGAAATACCCTTATGTATTATGCCTAAATCGTTCATTGCTTTAATGGTGTCAATAAGTGGTAGTAAAAGGGCACGTGCCTGTTCCCATTTTAATGTGCCGCCGTTACGTGCAAGAAAATCACTCAAGGTTATGCCCTGAATATTTTGATACACAACATAAGCGGTACCACCGTGCTCGAAAACATCGTTAACAACCTGTAAAGAAGCTAAAGATTGCTTCATTATCAAGCGGTTGATTTCCAAAAATTCAAGCAAGCCTTCATTAAAAGCATATTTCTTATCGGGGTCAATAGAAACCGATGTGTCAGGATTACGAATAGCAATTCCCACAGGGAAATACTCCTTAATCTTAACGATCGCATCGTTTACATTGTCCCAACCAATATAGGTTACACCCTCGCCGTTAACTGCAATCGCCTTGCCTATAATATAACGACTGTTAATTGCAAATCTTACAGGTAAGCACTCGCTGTGGTTTTGGAGTGTTGAATCATAACCGCATATTGGACAAATTTGTTGACCATCGCAGTCGTTCATACAACCCATACATAATTTTTCGGTATTTACCATAAACTACCTCCAAAAATATTGTAGTACACTTATATTATATCACACTTGTCAAGTGGGGTATTCTATTCGTCGGATTTAGGCGGTATTGCTATCGCTTTTTTGAAAACACAGGTATGGTGCGGAGTAATAAGACGGTCTTCATGCAAAGAGCCAAAATACCAGTGCTTAAATTCAACCGAGCGCCCTATTTCTTCAAAATAACCGTTAAGCTTATTAACACGGTCAATATCACCTTTGCGTAAAAGCATTGCGCTTTTTACAAGGGACGGTGGCTCGTGGGTTATAATATAATCAACCTTACAGTCCGCCTCATCAAGCACCTTTGCCCCTTCAGCCATTTCAACCGCAGTAGGTTCTTCATCACTCCACCAATTACCATGTTCTCGGCGCATATCTTTATCAAGGCTTTCACCACCGCCAAAAGTGAAAAAGGAGTGTCCCTCAATATTAAAAATCTGACCGCGCATCAGGTGAATAAGATTACCCTTTATTCTATGTACCATACCGCCATGCCAATAGGTAACACGACAGCTGTTTATTTTTTCAAGATTATCATGCGTTCCATCCACAAAGGCTGTTACAAAGCGTCGGGTTGAAAGATAGTCAATAACCTCTCTTTCCTGCTTGCCACCGCCGAAAATATAGCCAAAATCACCGCAAACAATAAGAACGTCGCCGCTTTTAAGCTTTCTAAAATTTTTATCGTAAAGGCGTTCAATCTCGCCGTGCATATCTCCTGTTACGTATACCAAATTTTTCACCTCTTTTTGCAAAAAACACTTTAAAAAAAGAAATATTATGCTATAATAGTTATAGTTAGTCGAAACTAGAACCATTATAATATACATACTATACCACACTTTTGGAGAGATTTCTATGGCAAAAAAGCTTTTTTCCATTATTTTTATATGTTTTTTTACATTTTTATATATTTTTACACCCATAAACGCCTCTGCTTACGAATTTACAGATATTGAGCTTACCGCAAAAGCAGGTATGCTAATTTCACTTGATACTGGTGAAATTTTATACCAAAATAACATAGATGAGAAGGTCTACCCTGCCTCTATTACCAAAATTATGACGGCAGTACTTATGATAGAAAGTAACAAATTTGACCCTCAAGCAAAGGTTAAAATCAATAAAGCTTGTCTTGATAAGGTTTTGGGCACGGGGCTTTCGGTTTCACTTTTAGAAGAAGGTGAAGAGCTTACACAATTAGACCTACTCTATACCGTACTGCTTTCCTCCTTTGGTGACTGCACCTACTTAGCGGCTGAAATTTTTGGCGGAAGCTATGAAAACTTTGTTAGCATGATGAACGACAAAGCAAAGGAATTAGGGCTTAGTGGCACACATTATTCCAACCCTGTAGGTCTTCACGAAGAGGAAACCTACACTACCGTAAGGGATACCTACACCCTTACAAAATACGCCTTGCAGTACGACCTTTTCAAAACCGTAACCAATGCTTCACGTTATAGATTCACCACCACAAAGGGCACCACTCGCACCCTTTCTACCACCAACTTTTTGTTGGATAAAAACACAAATTACTATTATATGTATGCCGGCGGTGTAAAAACCGGATATACCGACGTCGCAGGTCGTTGCCTTGTAAGCACCGCGTCATATAACGGCTATAACTATATGTGCTTACTCTTTGGTTGTCAAAACAGTGCGGCAAAGCGCTATGACTTTGTAGAAACAAAAGAGCTTTACCGTTGGGCATTTAACAATTTTTCTCGCAAAGAGGTTGCCAATTCTACCGAGCCTGTTTGCGAAATTCCCGTAGAGCTTTGTATGGAAGCTGATTTTGTTCCCCTTTATTTTAAAAAGCCATTCGCAACCATTTTACCTAACGGCGCCGATGAGTCTACCCTTGTGGTAAAAACAAACCTACGTTCCGAATCGGTAGATGCACCAATAAAAAAAGGTGACGTGTTAGGTGAAGCCGAAATTTATTATGCAGAAAAAGTTATCGGCAAGGTTGACTTAGTTGCCGGTAACGACCTTCAAAAAAGCTCTTTACTTTCAGCAATGCGCAGTGTTAAAGGCTTTTTTGTAAGTAAGTATATGAAAATTATTTACGCCGTAATCGGCATAATAGTTGCCCTGTTCATCCTTTGGTGCATATTATTAAACTCCGGCAAAAAGAAACGCAAGGTAAGATATATCCCCTATAAAGATAATAAGAAATAATCCCCCACCCAAGTTATCAAAACGATAGCTTGGGTGATTTTTTGTGTTTCTATATAAGCCTTTTACATCCGTGCCGAAGGAAGACCTAGATTTTTCATTATTCATTTATAAATCAAAACTCCTGCCGAAGCAGGAGTTTTGTGCTTTATTTTACTATACCTTTTTTAATAGTATACTTCTTACCGCTAATAGTAACTTTACCTGAGTATTTGGTTTGAGCGTAGCCCTTATTTACATAGTACTTTTTGCCGTTGTACTTGATAATTGCTTTGCTCTTGTACCACATACCACTCTTAACAGCGTAGTATTTGCCACTCTTCTTATAAAGTGTGGTAGTTTTGCTCCACTTGCCACCCTTAATGTAGTAGTACTTGCCGCTAATCTTTATAATTCCCTTCGCGGAAGAATCCCACTTGCCACTCTTAACATAATAGTATTTACCATTATACTTAACAAGCTTAGTAGCAGTCTTCTTAATACCTTTTTCTACATAATACCAAGTACCGTTGTATTTAACAAGTGTTGTTTTAGTGGATTTAACGCCCTTTTCAACATAA
>JAZORK010000027.1:0-1639 GCA_045656485.1 Acutalibacteraceae bacterium
AAAGGCCGTAGTTACCTGTGTGACCTGCTTCGGTTTTGAGTTCGGGTAAGCATAAAAATCCCATAGGTCCTAAACGGTAGTTTATCGTAACGCCAATAACGTTTTTTTGGGGCCAAACAGGACCGTCAAAATGCTTTTCAGTACCGCAACCGCCTGTAAAACCGCCACCGTGTATATAAATAAGCACAGGCAGTTTAGCACCACTTTCAATATTTTCGGGGGTAAAAATATTTAAGAAAAGGCAGTCTTCGCTATAAGTATAGGTTTCACCTTTGCGAAATTCGTTATAATAAAAAATCTTTTTTAAATTTTCTTCTTCGTTATAAAAGGCACGGGGTTGATAACTGCAAGCACCGTAATTTGTGGCATCGTAAATGCCTTGCCATTCGGTTACTTGTTTTGGGTATTCCCAACGGTTTGCGGTAGCGTAGCGTATGCCTTTGTAGGCTACTGTGCCTTCAACACGGCCTTTACAGCCTTTAACTTGACCGCATGGGGTATTTACAATATAATCCATAATTTTCTCCTAGCAAATATCGGCACGGCTTTTGCCGTGCCGATGTGTTTAAAGGGTTATTCAGCTACAACTTCTTCAGTTTCGGTAGCTTCTGCTGTGCTAGTTTTCTTAGCAAGCATAGCGGCGCGAACTTCGGGAGTAATATTCCAAACAAATTTGAATGCAGCCCAAGAGCCGAGAATAAATACAGCAGGAACTAATACGCATAAAACCTTAAGGCCAAATACTGTGCCTGCACTTTGAACAGCGGCTTTGCCGTCATAACCTATCCAAGCAAGTGCGTAGAAAGCAACACCGCTACCAATAGCCTGACCGATACGGCGTGAAAGGTTAAATGTACCATAAATAGAGCCTTCGGTACGTTTGCCTGTGATGTATTCGTTATAGTCGATAGCTTCGCCCACAAGACCCCACTGCATCTGGATAGAAACCATAGCAAAGCCTGAGCCGATACCTAAAATAACGCCGTGAAGTAGTGGATGAACGTCCAATACTAAGTGCATACCAAAGAGTATTGCACAAATAAGACCACCTATGAGAAGTGAATATCGGATAAGTTTTTCGAGGCCAAGCTTCTTACATATAAAGGGAACAGCTATCATAGAGCCTATCATAAAGGGAGAAGATAGTGCTGAGCTGATGGTTTGGTATGTAACATCATGGTAAACACCTGAGTACATATAAAGCCCCAAGGTTTGTGCGGCATATTGCATTAAGCAAATGCAAACACCATGAATGCATAAAGCAATGAAGGGACGGTTTTTCTTAATAACAACGAGAATGTCGGTGAATTTAATATCATCTGCTTTGGTTTCTGCGCCAACAACTGTGCGTTCTTCGGTCCAAGCATAGTGCATAAAGCAAATAACAAAACCAATAATAGCACAAGCAATACCTGTTATCATATAACCTGTGGAGCTTCTGTCGCCAAACATACCGATAATAACAGGACCTGCCATACCGGGAATCATATTACCTATCATAGAGCCTACGCCGCGTGCAGATGAGAGGGATGCGCGTGCAGAGTCATTGGTCGACATTGCCGAAAGAAGTGAACCCATCGGGATATTGAACATAGTATATGCCGCTTCGTAGAAAATTTTGAAAGCGAAAAGGCAAACT
>JAZORK010000028.1:0-1479 GCA_045656485.1 Acutalibacteraceae bacterium
CAAGAAGGAAAAGCATACTACAAAGCCTTTGATGGGTCACTTTAAGAAGGCTGGTGTAACTCCAAAGCGCCACTTGGCTGAGTTCAAGAATTTTGAAACAGAATTGAACCTCGGTGACACTATCACTGTAGAATTGTTCGACGGCGTTGATTATGTAGACGTAGTTGGTACTTCTAAGGGTAAGGGTTTCCAAGGTGTTGTTAAGCGTCATGGTTTTGGTGGTGTAGGTCAGACTACTCACGGTCAGCACAACCGCGCTCGTAAGCCGGGTTCTATCGGTGCTTGTTCTTACCCTGCAAAGGTATTCAAGGGAATGCGCATGGGTGGACAAATGGGCGGTGACAGAGTTACTGTTCAAAACTTGCAAGTATTAAAAGTGATCGCGGAACACAATTTGCTTTTGATTAAGGGTTCTGTTCCTGGTTGCAAAGGTTCAATCGTTTTAATTGAGAAATAATGGAAGTTAACGTATATAACATTAAAGGTGAGGACACCGGAAGAAAGGTTACGTTAAACGAATCTATCTTCGGAATTGAGCCAAACGATCACGCTATTTACTTGGATGTGAAGCAATACTTGGCAAATATGCGTCAAGGTACTCACAAGTCAAAAGAAAGAAGTGAAATCAGCGGTTCTACACGTAAAATCGGTCGTCAAAAAGGCGGTGGCGGTGCACGTCGTGGTGATATGAATTCTCCAGTATTGGTTGGTGGTGGACGTGTATTTGGTCCTCAACCAAGAGATTATCACTTCAAATTGAATAAAAAAGTAAAGGCTTTGGCTCGTAAATCAGCTTTGTCATACAAGGCTCAAAATAATGCCATCGTAGTAGTTGAAGACTTCAATTTTGAAGCTCCAAAGACTAAAGAGTTTATCGGAATCGTAAAAAATCTTAAAGTTTCTGATAAAAAGTTATTAATGGTGTTCGCCGAAGCAAATAAAAACGTATATTTGTCGGCCCGTAATATTCAGGGTGCTAATGTGCAGACTGTTTCAGGTTTAAATACTTACAGAGTATTGAACGCTGGCGTTGTTGTGCTTACTGAAAGTGCACTTTCTGCTATTGACAATATCTTAATGTAAAAGGAGGCTTAAATAATGGGAATTATTATTAAACCGTTGGTAACAGAAAAAATGACCGCAATCACAGAGAAGCAGGAAAATCGTTTCGGCTTCATTGTGCGTCCTGAAGCTAATAAAGTGGAAATTAAGAACGAAGTTGAAGCCCTTTACAATGTTACGGTAGTTGATGTAAATACTATGCGTTATGCTGGCAAAAGCAAAAGCCGTTATACACGCTCAGGCCTTATCAACGGCCGTACAAATGCTTTGAAAAAAGCAATTGTAACGTTGAAAGAAGGAGATACTATTGATTTTTATAGCAATATTTAATAGAAATGGCAGTACGTAAATTTAAGCCCACAACACCGGGGCAAAGACATAAAATTATTGGTACATTCGAAGAAATTACTGCATCAG
>JAZORK010000029.1:0-3212 GCA_045656485.1 Acutalibacteraceae bacterium
TTGGCGCTTTAGCTTGATTTAACCCCCAGTTCTACTGGGGGAGATAAAAAGCTTTAGCAAAAATAAAAATCTCATGGTATAATAGTGACGGTTTGGCGACCGCATCACTATAAAAATAAATACCAGGAGATTTTTAACAAATGAAAAATGAATTAAAACACACAGCACATTCAACATATAGATGTGAATATCACATAGTATTTGCGCCCAAATATAGAAGGAAAGAAATATATGGGACAATCAAGAAAGATATAGGCGAAATTTTGAGAAAGTTATGCAACGAAAAGAAAGTAGAAATAATCGAAGCGGAAATTTGTCCTGACCATGTACATATGTTAGTGACAATACCACCGTACATAAGTATAGCACAATTTGTGGGATTTATCAAGGGAAAAAGTAGTCTAATGATATTCGACCGACATGCAAATTTGAAATACAAATACGGAAGTCGAAATTTTTGGTGTCGGGGATACTATGTCGATACGGTGGGGAAGAATGCAAGAATAATCGAAGAGTATATAAAAAATCAACTCGAAGAAGATTATATGGCAGACCAAATCAGTATCAAAGAATATATAGACCCGTTTACGGGTAATAAGAACAAGTAGGCAAAAAAAGACAACCGCTTTTAGCGGTTGCCAGAGATAGTGATGCGTTGCCAAATTTCGATACCACTTATAGTGGTTGGCAAGTATTAACCCCTTCTAGGGGTTGTGCAAACCACTAGTTTACTAGTGGTTATGACTTGGAAGTACTTTTATAGATTCAGAAAATGGTTTTCGTCCTCTATACTGAGCGTAGCAAGCTTTTTAACAAATTGTTTTGGCTGAGCCACATTCTTTATGGAAATGGAATATCTTGATGAAACGACGGTAATCGTTCCGTAGCGAAATATTTTCCCCCATAAAGAATTTTCTAAATAAATATTAGTTATGGATCTCAATGGGATACGAACGATTTTTTTGCCTGCTCTCGCAATAACGTCATAGGTGGTTATTGCAAGCTCGTATTGAAAATGGCGTTGTGTCAAATATAATGAAAAACAAAGCCATACAACGATAAATAATACAATTGTAACCGTGAGAATAGGCAAATACGCTTCAAAAGCCGAAGAAATCAATTCGTCTTTAATAACGTTAAAGGGGTTAAGCTCTTCAATTCCTCTAAGACCTATTTTTTCTTTTACCACATCTTCAATTTTTTCTTTTATGAGTTTAGGGAGATAGACAAAAAGAAACGTAGCAAGGAATACACAAGGAATAGAAAACCAACAAACAAAAACGGCAGACTTACTGATTTTTGCTTTTGTGTGAACGCGTTCGTCGGCGTCGAGAATACCTTTAATATTCGGCATTATTTATTGATAACGCCAGCCATCGCGCTTGCCATTTGATTGGCTTGTTGCGTAAGACGGTCTTCTTCGTATTGGTCGATTTGCGCCATGATCATGCTTTTGAATTGCGCACCCGATTTGATGCAATCAAAAGCGAATTGTCCTGCCGCTGTATCAATCGTGATCGTACTGTAATTGAAAAGCTTACCAAAGAATTTTTGGGACTCGGAAACGTTTTGAATCTTATTTAAGGGTGCGTCCAAAGCTTTAGTGTTAAATACACCGACTTTACCGACAACGCGCTTATTAGTGATTGCAAGCTCCACGTTTTTAAAACGAATGGTAGCGGCAATTGCTTTGATCGTAGGGATCAATAGCAACCAACACAAAAGGATCCCTTTGATCCACGCGCCCAAAAGAAACAAACCGTTTCTGTCTGCTTTTTTGACAATTACTTCGTTCTTGCCAAGGTTGTTTTCTACATATGCCATACTATGACACCTCCAAAAAAATTGTCGAATTTTGACGTTCGCAAACATATTATAACCTGAAACAGGTTAAAAGTCAAGCGAAATGCGCATAGTGTGTTATAATTTTTTGAATAATTTTTTTGGAGTATTTATGTATAGAAGAATAAGGGATTTAAGAGAAGATCACGATATGAATCAAACTGAATTAGCGAAAAAATTGAATATGTCGCAAACAGGCTATTCTAAATATGAAACAGGAGAGAACGATATTCCCACGAAAATTTTGATTGAACTTGCAGATTTTTATAACACGAGCGTGGATTATTTGCTTGGTCGTACGGATAATCCTAAACCTTATAAATAAACGAATGGTTTTAAAAAGTATCTTTGAAAGATTGACAAAGTTTATTTTATTTTATATAATGTATACAAAAGATCAAATAATCAAATAGAGGTACTTTTAGATGAGAGGATTAAAAACGTCCGTTGTCAAACTGCGTCATAACGTCTTTAAAGAAGTGGCGCGGGTGGCGTTTGAAGAAGAGACTGAAAAGGTAAACGACGCAATCGAAGCCATTCCCTATAAAATTTCGCCCACGGAAGAGCCTGTGTATCGGGAAAATATCTACCGTGAGCGTGCGATTGCCGCCGAGCAGGTGCGCCTTGCCATGGGTATGTCCCTTCGGCCTGCCGATAAGCCCGTGCATATCACCGCGGGTATCGACCAAAGCGATATTTCCGATAAATATTACGAACCGCCGCTTATGCAGGTAATTCCTTCCGCGTGTGATAAATGTCCTGATAACGTGTATGAAGTAAGCAACTAATGCCGTAGCTGTGTGGCAAAGGCGTGTGTGGCGGCGTGCCCGAGAAATGCGATCAAGGTTGTAAACGGCGAAACGGTGATTGATCAGGAAAAGTGTATCAAGTGCGGAAAATGCAAAAAGGCGTGCCCGTACGACGCGATCGCGCACAAGGAAAGACCGTGCTCCAAAGCGTGCGGAATTAAAGCCATCTCCACCGACGAGCTTGGGCGGGCAAAAATTGATAACGATAAATGCGTGGGTTGCGGACAGTGTATGGTGAGTTGCCCGTTCGGGGCGATTGCCGACAAGTCGCAAATTTTCCAGCTTATTCGTGCTATTCGCAAAGGCGATTACGTGGTGGCGGAAGTTGCGCCCGCGATTATGGGTCAGTTCGGCGAAGGTATTACGCCTGCAATCATTAAAGGCGCGCTGCTTGATATCGGCTTTAAAGAAGTGCACGAAGTCGCAAGCGGAAGGAATTACCTGCATAAGCGGCGGTTCGTAATACTTGTCGGAAATATTGCTTTGATCAAGCCCTTCGGTGATATGCACGGGCTTATCCGCAGGACGAAGGGACATACCCATAGCAAGCCGCACCCGTTC
>JAZORK010000030.1:0-6836 GCA_045656485.1 Acutalibacteraceae bacterium
CGATACTGAGTTTGTAGCAGTGCGTTTTGGTAACGTTTTAGGCTCTAATGGTAGTGTAATCCCATTGTTTAAAAAGCAGTTAGAGCAGGGTGGCCCATTAACCGTAACTGACCCTAATATTATACGCTATTTTATGACTATTCCCGAAGCAGTATCACTTGTTTTACAGGCGGGTGCTAATGCAAAAGGCGGCGAAATATTTGTCCTTGATATGGGACAACCCGTTAAGATTTTAACCTTGGCTGAAAATTTAATCAGGCTTTCAGGTTTTGAACCATATAAGGATATTGGTATTGTATTTACAGGTCTTCGCCCGGGTGAAAAGCTTTATGAAGAGCTTTTAATGTCTGAAGAAGGCTTAACCGCTACCGAAAATGAGTTAATACATATTGGTAGACCGATTGATATTGACCCTGATGCCTTGTATAAAACCTTAAATGAAATGAAGGCTGTTATGTATGATGAATCGGCCGATATTAGGCAACTTGTAAAACAAATTGTTCCTACTTATCAAATACCTTTAAAACAACAAGAAAAACAATTAACAAATGTATAAGAAAAGTGCAGAAACTTTAAGTTTCTGCACTTTTTAATATGTCATTAATAACTTCACTCGCAATTAAAAGACCGGCAGTTGCGGGCACAAAGGCGTTACTTGCGGGTAATCTTGTTGGGTTTTGCTTGTCTTTTATAGGCTCTTCTTTTGAAAATACAACCTTTAATTTTGGGGTACCACGTTTTTTTAGTTCGTATCGCATAACCTTAGCTAAAGGGCAAACGCTTGTTTTATAAATATCGGCAACCTCAAATCTTGTTGGGTCTAGCTTGTTGCCCGTACCCATACAAGAAATAATAGGTGTATTGGTTGCATTTGCTTGTAATACAAGATTAATCTTTCCCGTAATATTATCTATAGCGTCTACAACATAATCATATTTAGAAAAATCAAATAAATTTGCAGTTTCGGGTAGGTATAAAATGTTATGAATAGTAACCTTGGCTTTGGGGTTAATATCCAAAATTCTATTCTTCATAACTTCGGTTTTATATTGTCCAACTGTAGAATGTGTTGCAATAATTTGTCGGTTAATATTGGTTATAGAAACGGTGTCGTTATCAATAATATCAATGTTTTGAATACCGCTGCGTACAAGGGCTTCACAAGTGTAACCGCCAACGCCGCCAATACCAAAAATCGCTATATGTTTGTTCTTTAATTTTTCAAGATTATTTTTGCCTATTAAAGCTTCAAGGCGGGAAAATTCATATTCCATAATATTCTCCTTTAATTTTTCATTATTATTTTAATTGTCGTGTAAAATTTTGTCAAGCAAATTTGCAAGAAACTGTCGAAATAACAATTAATGTCAAAAAAACGGAATTATTTTCACTAATTTTGAAAAAAGTATTGCAATATACCAAAATTTATGTTAATATATGTAAAACGAAACAATGAAGGTGACATTTTATGGTAAAAAATCTAAAAATTTTGATAGCGGATGATTCGACAGAATTTTCAAATGTTAGCACTAAAATACTAAAAAGCTACGGTATGCAGGTAATTTTATGTGAAAAAGATGGTTTAAAGGTTTTATCAAAGATAAAATCCGAAAACCCTGATGTACTTATAGCCGACGTATTTATGCCTAATATTGATATTTTAGGTATATTGGACGAATTAAGTAAAACCGAGCAAAAATCAAGACCTTTGGTTATGGCTTTGTCGAGTTATGCTAATCCACGTCTTGAAAAAGAAATTTTAGAAGCGGGAGCAACATATTATTTTATAAAGCCTTTTGATATTAATATTATGGCTGAAAGAATAATTAAATTATCGGGTTGGCAAAGTGAAAAAACACCGCTTATGGTCGATAAATCTTGTGTAACGGATAGCGATTTAGAGGTAATGGTAACCGATATTATTCATCAAATCGGGGTGCCTGCTCATATTAAGGGCTACCACTATTTGCGTGAAGCAATTATACTTTCAATTAAGAATAGCGAAATTATAAATTCGGTTACAAAATTACTATATCCTACCGTTGCAAAAAAATACTCTACAACACCTTCACGTGTAGAAAGGGCAATACGCCACGCTATAGAGGTTGCGTGGGATAGGGGAGATATTGACGTTTTAAACGGATATTTCGGCTATACAATCCAAGTTGAGCGTGGAAAACCGACTAATAGCGAGTTTATTGCAATGATAAGCGATAAAATGCGATTGAAACTTAAAATAGGATAAAAAAAGCACTTCGAAAGAAGTGCTTTTTTGCAATTTATTTTTTAGTATATGTAAATTTTCTTTTTTTGAATTTTACTCCTAAATAATTTGCGGTCAGCATTATTGGTGCATAAATTAATACGAAAGCTAATAGGAATAAATAAAGACAGAAACGGTTAACAATAATGGGGTCGAAGATTTTCATAGGTTCTTTGAGATGAAGAATATAATCAGCCAAATAAACAGTAGGACCGGAAATATATACAGCGTAACCTATAATCGTTGATACGAGTGTTACAAAACATAAAAGCAAACCTAAGGCAAACAAAAGAGGTTTTAATTCGAATTTTTTGTCGTTATAGCCATCGTTAAAAAATATAAAAAATAAGGTCGCACAAAGACCTAATAAATCAATTATAAAATTGGTTAGATTATTGAAATTAGGGATAAAAAATTTTAATGGTACATTTAAAATAATTGCGATAATCTGCGTGATAATCATTGAGGCAAAATAATATATAAGAACTTGCCCAAATTTTTTAAAAACTTTTTTCATCATATCACCGCCTTAGTGTATTATAGCATATTGGTCCTTTGGGTGCAAGGGGAATCATCGGCAAAGTCGATGTATATCACCAATTTCGGAGAAATTGCATATCGTCAAAGCAACGCTATCGTTGATGATATACCATTGCGTTCGCAATGGATAAAAAAAGAACGAAGCAATTGCTTCGTTCTTTTTTGGAGCTGCTAACCAGAGTCGAACTGGTGACCTCATCCTTACCAAGGATGCGCTCTACCTCCTGAGCCATAGCAGCATGTCGTTAGACGACTATAATATTATACTTAAAAGAAACAATAAAGTCAAGCATTATTTTTAAAAAACGCCCGATTTTTTCGGGCGTTTTAATTAATACTATTTTGTAAGTAAATCAATAATAGAAGAATAAATTTTTATAGGGTCGGATAAAAACTTTTCTTTAATATGAACAGCCTGGTCTTCGTCCGATACCAATAACTTTACACTCATAAAAGGGGTTTCGTTATCAATAGCAGAGCAGGTGATAAAGATTTTATTATCATCACGTGAGATTTTAATATCGGTTTCTTTTGTGTTTCTAAAACGGGATACCATTTTAATTGCCGCATTATAGGCCCTTTCCTTTACCACAATTGAAAGGGTGGTTTTAAGTGTTTCAGCAACGTTTTTGCCGCTTTCGGTAATGCGGTAGGTGTCGTCCTCGGGGCTTACAAGTTCCAACTGACCGCTTTTGCAAAGGTGCTCAATAGAATCATTAACCTCAAAGCAGTTTGCGATACCTTCATAATGCAAGGTATTAGCAAGTAAATTGCCCGGAACGGCATCATCAATTTTAGATAAGATATAACATATTAAAACACGTATTTCAGCGGTGGTAAAAAGACCGCCAATTTCGGAAACACCGGCTGTTAAAGCATCTTTTTCCAAGGAAATATTCTCCTTTAAATTAAATTACAAACTTATCGTGAACAGCAGTAACTGCAGCATCGGCATACTTTTCGTCAATAAGAACAGAAACCTTAATTTCGCTGGTAGAAATCATACGGATATTGATACCTGCATCATAGAGTGCTTCAAACATCTTAGCAGCAACACCGGGGTTACTTTCCATACCTGCACCAACAATAGAAACCTTAGAAACAGCTTCATCAAAGGGGATTTCGTTAAAGCAAAGGCTTTCCTTCATATTTTCAATAACTTCAACAGCAGCAGCGCGGTTGTCTTGAGAAACGGTGAAGGTAATATCCTTTGTGTTGTGTCTACCAATAGACTGTAAAATAATATCAACGTTAATTTTAGCTTGAGCTAATTTGTTGAAAACTTTGAAAGCGATACCGGGCTTATCAGCCAAGCCTACGATTGAAATACTTGCAACGTTATTATCTTTAGCAACACCTTTGATTAAAGTTTTTTCCATTTTAACTATCTCCTTAACAATTGTACCAGATTTTTGGGGTTCAAGGCTTGAACGAACTTCAAGCTCAACATTATATTTTTTAGCCATTTCTACCGAACGGTTATTAAGCACCTGTGCGCCCAAAGTAGCAAGCTCTAACATTTCGTCATAGCAGATTTCATCCATCTTTTGAGCAGTGGGAACTTTGCGTGGGTCAGCAGTGTAAACGCCGTCAACGTCGGTATAAATTTGGCATAAATCAGCCTTTAAAGCGGCGGCAATAGCAACTGCGCTTGTGTCAGAACCACCACGGCCTAAGGTTGTAATATCGTCATACTTATTAAGGCCTTGGAAACCTGCAACAATAACAATTTTCTTTTTACCAACTTCGGTCTTTAAGCGTTCGCCGTTAATGTTTTTAATACGTGCGATAGTGTGGTGAGAGTCGGTATTGAAACCTGCTTGCCAACCGAGAAGTGAAACTACAGGACAACCTAAGGTTTCAATCGCCATAGCGAGAAGTGAAATAGAAATTTGTTCACCAGCAGATAAAAGCATATCCATTTCACGCTTTGAGGGGTTAGTGGGGTTGATTTCTTTTGCTTTTGCAATAAGGTCGTCGGTAGTGTCACCCTGAGCTGAAACTACAACAATAACATCGTTACCTTTCTTGTAGTCATCAACAATAAGATTTGCAACATTCATAACCTTTTTCGCATCGGCAACAGAAGAACCGCCGAATTTTTTTACTATTAATGCCATTATTTTACCTCCGATTAGAGCATAGTTTTAAGTGTTTTAACAGCAATGCCGTTGTTGAAGAGTGAAAGCTTATCTTGAATTTTGCTTAAAGTGTCTTTAGGTGTTATGAAAGCGATTTCACAGGTTTCTGTGGATTTAACGCACTTAGTGTTTTCACCGAAAATATCGTTAAATTGTGAAACTAAACCATCAAAATCATCTGACTTAATTACAACGAAAAGACGTGTTTCGGGATTGTAGTCGGTATCAACATAATCGTTATCTCCGTCTTCCCAGTAAAGTAATTTACGAGTATCTAAATGCTTGATGCAGTCCATAATATCAGCTACAACAGCGCTTGCGGTAGCCTCTTTACCGGCGCCCTTGCCGTAGAAAACGACTTCGCCTGTTTGGTCGCCGTTAAGCATTACTGCGTTAAATACGCCGTTAACACCTGATAATATACAGTCACGGCTTACAAGTGTAGGAGCAACAGAAGCAGTGATTTTGCCGTTATCTAATTTTTTGGTGTGACCGATAAGTTTTATAACACAACCAAATTCGTTAGCGTAAGCAACGTCTTGAAGGGTGATTTTTGTAATACCTTCGGTTTTGACTTGGTTGGGATAAACATGCTTACCAAAGCCGAGAGCTGCTAAAATACAAACCTTACGGCAAGCATCGTGACCTTCAATATCGGCTGTGGGGTCTTTTTCAGCAAAACCTAAATCCTGCGCTAACTTTAAGGCAGTATCAAAGTCCATATTATCCACTATCATTTTATTTAAAATGTA
The DNA here is from genome assembly GCA_045656485.1 of Acutalibacteraceae bacterium. GTDB lineage: Bacteria > Bacillota > Clostridia > Oscillospirales > Acutalibacteraceae > UBA737. The sequence continues at coordinate 5,697 of JAZORK010000030.1, forward strand.
GTTGGTGGTTCCGTTAAGAATACCCCAAATTTCGTTAATGTCGTTTGCACACATACATTCAGTAATGGGGTGAAGTACGGGAATACCGCCGCCAACACTTGCTTCAAAAAGGAAGTTAACATTGTTGTCACTTGCGATTTTAATAAGTTCGGCACCCTTAGCGGCAACAAGCTCTTTATTAGATGTTACAACGCTTTTGCCTGAAAGTAAGCATTTTTTTACAAAATCATAAGCGGGGTTTACGCCACCCATAACTTCGGCAACTACCTTAACGGCGGGATCTTCGAGAATAATATTAAAATCCTTAATAAATTTTTCGCTATAGGGTAGGTTGTCAAAATCTCTTAAATCAAGGATATATTTAACGTTTACGGGATTTTTAACTCTGCTACCAATACGGTCGTTATGGTTTATTAAAATTTCGGCAACGCCGGAGCCTACGACCCCGTGTCCCATAATAGCAACATCAATCATTTTTACACCTTCAATAATTTTGTAACTTTTGAAAATAATATAATATATACTATTATATTTAATTATGATTAAAAAATCAAGTAGAATAATATATTTGTAATGCAGTACAAATTTTTTAAAAATTGGGGTTTGAGGTTTGGATAAAACATTAAAAAAGAACTTTTTGATAAACACCGCCTTTTACTTTATTGTAGGGTTGCTTATCTTTTTGGCTTCATTCGTTTTAATTAAATATTTGTTTCCCTTTGTTTTAGGCAGTATAATTGCTTTCTCTGTGCAAAAACCTGCACAATTTTTGAGTGGAAAATTTGGTGTTAAAAGTGGTAATGCGGCGGCATTTTTATCTATTATTTTATATTTGATTATCGGTGCTTTATTTTGTTTTTTGGTTTACCGTTTAGCGATTTTTTTAATCGACATATCAGACCTTTTACCTGATTTTTTTAACAAATTTAACCCTGCTTTAGAGGTTATAAAGAGCAAATATTCTTCATTTTTCAATTATTTATCTGAAAATTTTAATCTAAACCTTGATAATTTGCTTCAAGATACCTTTGAAAGGCTTATAACAGTAGTGGGTGAATGGATTTCAAATTTTGCAAAGGCAATTGTAAAAAAAGCACCAACTTTTTTCATTGGTAGTGTTGTTACCCTTGTTGCTACCTG
>JAZORK010000031.1:0-6263 GCA_045656485.1 Acutalibacteraceae bacterium
GTGGCATGGGCGCTTTGGGGCTACCAGGGGATTTATCGTCTGGGTCTCGCTTTGTAAGGGCTTCTTTCAGCAAACTAAACTCGGTGCCCTTTAAAGCTGAAAATGCCGCTCTGGGCCAATTTTTCCATATATTAGAAACAGTTTCGCAAACACGTGGTTGCTGTGATGTGGGTAATGAAAATTATGAAATTACCCAATACACCTCTTGCTGTAATGCTAACAAAGGCATATACTACTACACCACTTACCAAAACCGACAAATTACCGCTGTAGATATGCATCGTGAAAATTTAGACGGTAATGACCTTATTTGCTACCCCCTCATCACAAAAGAACAAATTTATTTGCAAAATTAATACAATTCTAGTCGATTGCACACCTTTTCTATTATCTAATGCAAAACTCTCGCCGAAGCGAGAGTTTTTTGTGTTTTATTTAGTCTTTTTATACTTATAGCTTGACCAACTTGAATAATACTTCTTACCGCTAACTGTCTTATAAGTGCGAACTCTTACATAGTAAGTCTTTTTAGCTTTCAAGCTATTGAGTGTATAAGATGTTGTTTTATAACTGCTTACCTTCTTAAGTTTTGCAGATTTAAAACTCTTAGATGTTGAATACTGAATTTCATAGCCTGTAGTTTGGCTGCTTTGCTTCTTTATTTTAACCTTAAGGCTCTTTTTACCGGCAGTAAGCTTAGAAACCGATGTTTTAGGCGGATTAATTGTGTAATATAAATTCTTTGTGCCGCTGTAATCACCCATAAAGGTTACTTTGATTTTATACTTGCCAACCTTTTTACTGCTAGTAGGGCGAGTGTACTTATAATCTTCACCGTAAGTAAGTTTATTACCCTTAGAATCGTACACCTTTACACTTGGCTTTTTAGTTTTGCCGGTATAAGTGTATTTTGTTGTTGAAAGTTTAGCTGAACATTTGCTAGCCGAAATTTTTTTCGCCGCAACTAAAACTTGATATTCTGTACCAGCATCATTACCATCATTATCAAATCTTAAATAATGCCAACCTGTTTTTGTAGCTTTAAAATACCAGTATTTTGAATTTCCACTTTCCTTTGCATTATAACTACTTATACTAATTTCATTATTGTTAGGATCATATAAATCCTCAATTAAAGTATCTGCATCCAACTCATTATAATTATATATTTGTAATTTATATTCTTTGCCTTTAGTTAAATAGAACTTAAAATAATCCATACAAGAAGAATCATAAGATTCCTCTCTATAAACACCGGTATACTTTTTGCCTAACTTTATTTCAGTAGCCTTAGACAAATCATTATTAGACTCTATTTCCCAATAATTTGTTGCGGTAAATTCATATTTATGTTGTGTTTCGATTGGTGCAGAATTCCTATAAACATAGAAACTCGGTTTAATGTTCATATAATATGTACCGGCAGCTAATCCAATTTTATACACATAAGTATCACTAAAACTATCCTGTTGTGGCCCCGTATCAGCAGTCCAAACTATTTTTCCATCTGCACTATATAAAATAAAGTCATACGAACATATCTCGCCCTCATGATCAAACGGCTTAGTCGCAGTAAAAGTTATATAACCACGCTTTGAAACATTAATCTTATTATAACAATTTAGATCGTAATTTTGATTAGTCCAATACTTTGTGTGCCATTTCCCTTTGGATAATACAATGGCATTTGATGTTAAAGTTCCTGCTTCTGCAGCTGATGCCGAACTAATGGGTATTACACATAATAACAACACCATAACTAAAACTACGCTTAAAAATTTTTTCATATAATCTCCTCCTTATAATTGTGAGCATAGCTATCACACAATTATTATAGCAAATGCTACAAAAAAGTCAATGAACATTAATGAAATTAATCGATTTTCACAAAATATAAAAATACATCGGTTTTCCCTTCCTATGTATCTATATGAGATTTTTACAGAAGGCAGCACTTTCGATTTACCGTATTTCACATCAAATCAACTCTCCTCTTGTCACTAAAAAAACTCCCCGAAGGGAGTTTTTTTATTTCAATTTCCTATAAATTTCAATAACCTCTTGCCGTAAATTTGCATTTTCGGGTAATTTTAATTGCGGGTCAAGGGATAACAATTTTTGTGCTTCTTCTTTCGCTTTTACAAGCACTTCCCTGTCGGCAAAAAGGTCGGCTATGCGCATTTCGGGTATGCCGTGCTGGCGGTTGCCTAAAAAATCACCAGGCCCACGAAGCGCCAAGTCGAAATCGGCAATTTTAAAGCCATCGGCGGTATTTTTAATAATATCAAGCCGTTTTTGAGTATCGGGTGAAGTTGAATCTGAAATCAAAATACAATCAGACTTATGCTGTCCTCTACCTATTCTGCCACGCAACTGATGAAGCTGTGAAAGACCGAACCTATCGGCATTTTCTATGAGCATTATAACAGCATTCGGCACATCTATGCCCACCTCAATAACAGTGGTAGAAACAAGCAATTGAAGCTCACCTTTGGCAAAGCGTGTCATTACCGCTTCCCTATCTTTTGCCGACATTTTGCCGTGCAAAAGCCCCAAGGCATAATCCTTAAACTCGTTATTTTTAAGTTTTTCGTAATATTCATTGGCCGAGGATAATTGGAGCTCTTCATTTTCTTCGACCAAAGGACAAACTATGTAGGCTTGTCTGCCTTGGTTTAAAAATTTCTTAATATAATTATAAATTCTTGGGCGGTAGCTTGAATCCACACTATAAGTATCAATCTTTTGCCTGCCTTTTGGGTATTCGTCAATAATACTTATATCAAGGTCACCGTAAAGTATATAAGCCAAGGTTTGCGGAATAGGTGTTGCCGACATAACCAATTTATGCGGATTTTCACCCTTATTTGAAAGCTTATCACGCTGTGCCGCACCAAAGCGATGCTGTTCGTCGGTAATAACTAACCCCAAATTACTAAATTCAACATCCTTTACAATCAGGGCGTGTGTGCCGATTATAACATCAACTTCACCTTTTTTAAGGCGGTCTTTAATTTCGCTTTTTTGCTTTTTAGTAAGCGAGCCTGTAAGTAAAGCACAGCGAATACCCATTTTTTCGGTAATAGTCAAAAAGGTTTTATAGTGCTGTTCGGCCAAAATTTCGGTTGGCGCCATTAGTGCCGACTGATAGCCGCCACGAGCAGCCAAAAACATAAGCGCCGCCGCAACCACAGTCTTACCGCTTCCTACGTCACCTTGAACAAGACGTGACATTGGGCGACCTGACTGCATATCAGCTATACATTCGCTTATAACCCTTTTTTGAGCGTTAGTCAAGGAATACGGCAAGGCATTTTCAAACTCGGCAAAGTCAGCGTCTTTAATAACACAACCGCTAAAACGATGTGTTTTAAGCTTTATAACCGTGAGGGCCACCTGCAAGCAAAACAGTTCTTCAAAAGCCAAACGTTGTTTCGCCCTGTCAAAAGATTCCTTAGTTTTTGGAAAATGTATATTCTCTAATGCATATTTAATGTCACAAAGATTGTTTTGTTCTCTTATGCTTTCAGGCAAAACATCGGACATTTCTACAGATGAAAGTGCAGTTTTTACAAGTTTTTCAAGCGTTTTCGAGCTCATATCCTTACTAGCAGGGTATATAGGCTCGATACCGTTATAATAGCCCTCTTTTATGATAGGTGAATTCATTTGCTTTATAATAAAATTACCCTCAAGCTTGCCATAAAACAAATACTCGCCGCCAAAATTCAAGCGGTTGGCCAAATAAACTTGATTAAAAAGGCTCACTGCAAAGCGACCGCTTTCATCCTCTGCCAAAAATTTGTAAATGGTAATACCTTTACGTGTTTCGACCGTTTCAATAGGGGTTACAATTTTGGCCTTAATACATACATTTTGGTGGAATGGCGCATCTGAAACCTTAGTGACATTAGTCCAGTCAAGATATTTTCTAGGGTAAAAGCGCAAAAGGGCACCGATTGTATCGATGCCCTTTGATTTTAAAACTTCAGCCCTTTTTAAACCGACACCCTTTAAAAAACGAATATCAGTATTAGCTGTCACAAGTAACACTCCTATTCTACAGAAAGGATATAGTAATAAATCGGTTGACCGCCGTTTATCATAGTGATTTCTACCTTAGAGCCAAACTTTTCTTGAATCTTTGCTTCAATATTATTAGCCTGAGCTTCGGTAACATCTTCACCGTAAATAACGGTTACAAACTCGCTATCGGGTTTAATCATCTTTTTGAGAAGCTTTAAAACGCTCTTTTCAAGGTCAGTTTCAGTAAAGGTAACCTTGCCGCCTAAAAGGGCCATTAATTCGCCCTGCTTAATCTTAAAGCCGTCAAAGTCAGCGTCACGAGCAGCAAAGGTGATTTGACCTGTTGCAACACGTTCAGTAGCTTTTTGCATTTCAATAGCGTTTGCGTTATCATCACTATCGGGGTCGAAAGAAAGCATTGCCGAAACACCCTGCGGAATAGTTCTTGTATGAATAACAATAACCTTACGAGTGCTTATCGGAATAGCCTGTTCTGCCGCCATAATAATATTTTTATTATTAGGTAATACATAAACTGTGTGAGCAGGTGTAGCTTCAATAGCCTTTAAAATATCATCGGTACTGGGGTTCATTGTTTGACCGCCTGAAACGATGGTATCAACACCTAAATCACGGAATAATGCAGCAACACCATCACCTGCACAAACCGATACAAAACCAAAGTCCTTAGTAGGCTCTACAGGGGTAAAGGTTTCGGTGCGGTCAGCACTCTTAGCAGGCTTCTTTTTAGCGTTTTGAGCGTCATGCTTAGCCTTTTCGTGCTGGTCACGCATATTTTCAATCTTTAGGTTAACAAGTGAACCAAAGGTAAGCGCATTTTCAATTGCGTTACCGGGATGATCGGTATGAACGTGAACCTTAATAATTTCTTCATCATCAACCACAACAACACAGTCACCAATAGTTTCTAAGAACATACGAAGTTCGTTAGGTTCTTTGGTTACTTCGGGGTTACGGTTAACAATAAATTCAGTACAATATGTGAATGTAATTTCGGTTTCAAATTCACCAGCAGCATTAAAGGATTCTTCTTCTCCCTCATCTTCTGCTACAGCAGCAGCGTTAGACTTAATGATAACGCCATCCTTAAATACCGAAAGCATACCTTCAAGTATAACTACAAAGCCACGTCCACCCGCATCAACAACACCTGCTTTTTTAAGCACAGGTAATAATTCGGGTGTTTCGTCAAGCGCCTTTTTAGCACCTTCTAATGCATATTCAAAAATTGCAAGTTCGTCTTTGCCTTGGCCGAACGCTTCGGTAGCATATTCACTTGCTACTCTTGCTACAGTTAAAATAGTCCCTTCGGTAGGCTTCATAACTGCTTTATAAGCCGCCTCAACGCCATAAGCAAACGCGTTTTTAATATTTTCGGGGGTTACAAATTCATCGTTACCAATACCCTTTGCAAAGCCACGGAAAAGCAAGGATGTAATAACACCCGAGTTACCTCGCGCCCCTCGAAGTAATGCAGAAGAGTTAACCGAAGCCACCTTGCCTGCAGTTTCACCGCTTAACTTTTCAAGCTCACGTGCCGCATTAGAAAGGGTCATAGACATATTTGTACCAGTGTCACCGTCGGGCACAGGGAAAATATTAAGATCATCTACCGCTTTGCGCTGGTTGCCAATATTATTAGCCGCCGAAATCCAGGCATCACGTAAAATATCACCGTTTATCAAAATAGTACACTCCTTAATAAAAGTAAATAACTACTCTTTAATACCGACAACCTTAACGGTTACCTTTTTAACCTCAATACCGATAGCTTCATTAACAACATACTTAACCTTCTCGGTAATACTTTGCGCAATTGCGCTAATATTCATACCATAGGTTACAACAATGTGAAGCTCAATTTCAAGGTTATCGGCGTCGCCGATCACCTTAATGCCGGTGTCAATCTGCTCGGTTTTGGAAAATTTATTAAAAATCTTTTGTTTGCTATTACTGGGTACCATTCCCACAACACCGAAACAGGATATAACTTCGTGGCCGATAAGCTTAGACAAATATGCTTCGCTTATATTAACTTTACCTAATCTGGTTTCGTAAGTTATCATAATAACACTCCTAATCAATTTTAATTTTATATGATTCTATCGAAAAGTAAATATCACTTGCCGAAGCATTATTTACATTTTCAATATTTTCATTACAAAATAGCACAGCCGTGCGGTAACAAACGGGAATTATCGGCATATCGCTTTGCA
>JAZORK010000032.1:0-27438 GCA_045656485.1 Acutalibacteraceae bacterium
AGTTTGAAAAAGAAGCCACAGGGCTTTACCTTACAGGTCACCCAATGGATGATTACAAGGAATTTTTAAAGGGTGCAAAGCTGCAGGAAATAACCGATATTTTAGCAGGTAAATATCCCGACGGTAAGCGTGTTAGCGTGGCAGGTATTATTAGCGGACTCAAGGTGCGACAGCTTAAAAACAATAACCTTTTGTGCACTTTAAAGGTGGAAGATTTTAATTCGGCTGTGACAGTTACGGTTTTTGGCAACGCTTACGAAATGTACAAGCCGCTTCTTACGGCAAACAAGCCTGTGATTTTGTCTGGTAGAATATCTGAGCGTGAAGACCGTGAAACCGAAATTGTTTTTGAAAAGTGTCAGCTTATAGATGAAAGTTATAAAAATTATAAACCATCTAAAATCAAAAGCGGTTTGTATTTAAAAATTAAAAATACAAATGACCCGGCTTTCGAAAAAATCAAAACAATTTTAAGTAGCTTTAGCGGCGATTCACCGGTTTATATTGTTTGTAGTGATGCTAACAAAAAGCTTGAAGCGCCAAGGCATCTTTATATAAAGTATTCTACAGAACTCATAAATGAGCTTGAAAAAATTGTAGGTAATGACAATGTTAAATATGTAAATTAAAATTAAGGTTGAAAAATGTTTTAATTTGCATTATACTGTATTTTAGAAAATTATGGAGTTGATATAATAATGAAAACTATTGGTGTACTTACTAGCGGTGGCGACGCACCTGGTATGAACGCGGCTGTTCGTGCAGTTGTTAGAACAGCAGTATATAACGGTATTACCGTAAAAGGCATTCGCCGTGGCTATAATGGTCTTATGGAAGGCGATATTATTGATTTGGATTCTCGTGCAGTTTCGGGTATAATACAATTAGGCGGTACAATGCTTTACAGTGCAAGAAGTCCTCGCTTTAAAACTGAGGAAGGTGTAGCTGAAGCAGTTGCAAACTGCAAAAAGCACGGCATTGAAGGTATTGTAGTAATCGGCGGTGACGGTTCTTTCCGTGGTGCTCGTGATTTATCTTTGGCTGGTATTCCTTGTGTTGGTATTCCCGCAACAATTGATAACGATATTTCTTCAACCGAATATACAATAGGTTTTGATACTGCTATGAACACCGTTATTGAAATGGTAGACAGACTTCGTGACACTTGCGACTCTCACGAGCGTTGCAGTGTGGTTGAGGTTATGGGTAGACACGCAGGTCATATAGCTCTTCGCACCGCTATCGGTGTTGGTGCTTTGGCTGTTATGGTGCCCGAGCGTGAAAACGACCTTGATGCCGTAATCGAAAAGATTAAAGAAACTCAGGAGATGGGCAAAAAGCACTTTATCGTTATGGTAGCCGAAGGTGTTGGCGGTGTTACCGAAATGGCGGCAAAAATTGAAGAAGCTACCGGTATCGAAACTCGTGGCACCATTTTAGGTCACGTTCAGCGTGGTGGTAGCCCAACACTTCGTGACCGTCTTATCGCTACACAAATGGGCTTTGCCGCAGTTGAACTTTTGAAGGAAGGCATCGGCAACCGTGTTGTAGCCTACAAGTTGGGTGAAGTAGTAAACTACGATATTTACGAAGCACTTAATATGACAAAGGGCTTAGAAGAAAATCTTTGCACTTTGGCTGATATTACAGCAATATAAAATCACAAATATAAAATTAAAAGAGTCGGTGAAAATCGGCTCTTTTTTAAAAGGAGTACAAAGGTGGAAAAGGTTTTAGTAGGTATGAGTGGCGGGGTTGATTCCTCGGTTTGTGCCGCACTATTAAAGCAAAACGGCTTCGAGGTTGGCGGTGTAACCCTAAATCTTATTGAAAATTTTGATGTTAGCAGCATTGAAGATGCTAAGGCAGTGTGTGAAAAGCTTGAAATTCCGCATTTTACGGTAAATTTACAAAAGGAATTTAAATATAGAGTTATTAATAATTTTACCGAAGAATATATAAACGGTAATACACCAAATCCGTGCATTGTTTGCAACAAGTATATTAAGTTTGGCGAAATGCTCGGCATTGCAAAAGAAAACGGCTATTCTAAAATTGCTACGGGGCATTATGCTCAAATTAAAAAGGATGAAAACGGCAGATATTTGCTTTGCAAGTCAGAAGATCTCACCAAAGACCAAACTTACGTGCTTTACTGTTTGAGTCAAGAGCAGTTGGCGGGGGTGGAGTTCCCCTTAGGTGCGCTTTCAAAATCACAGGTGCGCCAAATAGCCGAGAACGAAAACCTTGTAAATGCTAAACGTAAGGACAGTCAGGATATATGCTTTGTGCCTGACGGCGATTATGCTTCTTTTATTGAAAAAACTTCGGGATATTTTTCAAAAGCAGGGGATTATGTAAACCTTGAAGGTGAAAAATTAGGCGAGCATAAGGGTGTTATACATTATACAATAGGTCAGCGCAAAGGTCTTGGAATAGCACTTGGCAAGCCTGCTTTTGTTATAGAAAAAGACGCCGAAACCAACAAGGTTGTTTTAGGCAATGAAGAATTTTTATTTTATAAAAAGGTAATAGTTACAAATGTTAACTTTATTCCTTTTGATAAATTAGAAAATGAAATGAAGGTTTGTGCAAAGCTTCGTTACAGCCAAAAAGAACAGCCAGCGGTTATAAAACCCTTAGAAAACGGGGATGTTTTAATCGAATTTGAAACGCCACAACGTGCCCCCAGCAGTGGACAAGCGGCAGTGTTTTATGATGGTGATGTTGTTGTGGGTGGCGGCACTATTGTAAAGGGAATAGAATAAAACTTAAAAGCATATCCTTTTATAGAGTTTATAAAGGGATGTGCTTTTTTTGAAAAGATTTTTGAGCTTGTTGTTGGTATTCTCCTTGTGTTTTACAGTTACGGCATCCGCTAAAACAGTTTCAAGTGAGTGTGATATTTCGGATATAGACGTTCCGTTTGAGGCTACTTCTACTAAGGCGGAAATTGGCACAAAACTTGATGTAAAAGCAAAGTCAGCAATACTTTTAGAGGCTTATACCGGCAAAATATTATACGAACAAAATGCCGATGAAAAGTTGGCACCAGCCTCTATTACAAAAATAATGCCGTTATTACTCGTTATGGAAGCCTTAGACCGAGGGGATATAGCACTTGAAACGGCTGTTTATGCCAGTGAGCATGCCTGTAGTATGGGTGGCAGTCAAATTTGGCTAGAACCCGGCGAGGGTATGACGGTTGACGAGCTTTTAAAGGCAACCGTTATAGCATCAGCAAATGATGCTTGTGTTGCTTTGGGTGAGCTTTTGGCGGGTAGCGAAGAAGGTTTTGTATCTTTAATGAACCAAAGAGCCAAAGAACTTGGTATGAATAATACACATTTTGTAAATTGTACAGGGCTTGATGCTGATGACCACTATACCTCTGCACACGATGTGGCAATAATGTCTGCCGAGCTTATAAAGCACCCACTTATAAAAAAGTATTCAACCGTTTGGATGGATTCGCTTCGCAACGGCGAAAGCGAGCTTGTAAATACTAATAAACTTGTAAGGTTTTATAAAGGTACGACAGGGCTTAAAACAGGCACTACAAGCAAAGCTAAATACTGCCTTTCGGCTACGGCCAAGCGTGATGGAATGGAGCTTGTAGCGGTAATTTTGGCAGGAGAAAGCAGTGATTTGCGCTTTACGGGTGCTAAAAAACTGCTTGATTACGGCTTTGCAAATTACAGTTTTAGTGAAATTGGTGCCGAACTTGCGGCAGACCAAAAGGTCAAAATCCAGAAGGGTGTAAAAAAAGAGGTGCCGGTAACCTGTGAAGAGGCTGCCAGCGTACTTTTGCCTAAAACTTCAAAAGAGAAGATTACACGTGAAGTGAAGTGGAAGCAAAATATTATCGCCCCGCTTAAAAAAGGGGATATCGTAGGCAGTGTAGAAGTTTTTGTGGGGGAAAATCAGGTAGGTAGCCTTCCGATTATAGTAAGTGAGGATGTCGAAAGGCTTACACTTTGGACTACTTTAAGGTGGATTTTAAGGGGAATTTGCAGTTTATAAACTTTTTTTAATAAATATGCATAATAACACTTGAAAAAAACAAAAGAATATTGTACAATATATGTAAAAGAATTTTAGTATAGGTGAAATGAAAATGGCGATTAAATTTAATTCTTCTTTCGCGGCAGACTTTTTACGCGAAAACGACCTTGTAGGTTTAGAAGCGCAGGTTAAAGCTGCACACGAAATGGTAAACCAAAAGAACGGTCTTGGTAACGACTTTTTGGGTTGGGTAAATCTTCCGACTGATTATGATAAGGAAGAATTTGACCGCATTAAAAAAGCGGCTCAAAAAATTAAAGAAGATACCGACGTTTTAATAGTTATCGGTATCGGCGGCAGTTACTTAGGCGCACGTGCTGCTATCGAATTTTTGAAGGGTCCCTTCTATAATGATTTAGCTGACGGCCCCCAAATTTATTTTGCAGGTAACAACATAAGCGGTTCATATCTTAACGATATTTTAAAGATTTGCGAAAATAAACGTGTTTCGGTTAATATTATTTCTAAATCGGGCACCACTACCGAACCTGCTATCGCATTTAGAGTTCTTCGCAAATTGTTGGAAGAACGCTACGGTGAAGAAGAAGCCGCAAAGCGTATTTACTGCACTACCGATAAGGCACGTGGCACTTTAAAACAACTTGCTGACCAAAAGGGTTACGAATGTTTTGTAGTACCCGATGATGTAGGCGGTCGTTTCTCGGTGCTTACTGCAGTAGGTCTTTTACCAATTGCTGCCGCAGGTGCAGATATTGATGCTTTAATGCAAGGCGCACAAAAGGCAAGTGTGGATTATTCTAATCCTAACCTTCAAGAAAATGACTGTTATACTTATGCAGCTCTTAGAAATGCATTTTACCGCAAGGGTAAATCGGTTGAATTGCTTGTAAGCTATGAACCTCGTTTTACTATGATGGCTGAATGGTTTAAACAGCTTTTCGGTGAAAGCGAAGGTAAGGACAATAAGGGTCTTTTCCCTGCAGCAGTTACATTCTCGACCGATTTGCACTCTATGGGTCAATACGTACAAGATGGTGCAAGAATCTTGTTTGAAACTGTTGTAACCTTCGGTGAAACCGATAAAGACATTATTATCGAAGAAGAAGCTAACGATGGTGATGGACTTAACTTCTTAGCTGGTAAGCCTTTATCCTTTGTAAACCAAAAGGCATTTGAAGGCACAGTTTTAGCTCATACCGATGGCTTGGTTCCCAACCTTGTAATTGAAGTTGAAAAGCCCGACGAAGAAAACTTAGGTAGACTTATTTATTTCTTCGAAAAGGCATGTGCAATATCAGGTTATATGTTGGGTGTTAATCCCTTTGACCAACCCGGTGTTGAAAGCTATAAGAAAAATATGTTCGCCCTTTTGGGTAAACCTGGTTTTGAAGCTCAAAAAGCAGAGCTTGAAAAACGCTTAAACAAATAATTTTTTAGAAATTACTGCCGTTTGGTAGTTATAATAAGAAGGAGTGGTATAAATGATTAAAATCATTATCGGAAGAAAAGGTTCAGGCAAAACTAAGTTGCTAGTTGACATGGTTAACGAAGCTGCAAAGGTAAGCCTTGGTAACGTTGTTTGCATAGAAAAAGGCGACACTTTAACCTATTCTGTTACACATAAAGCACGTCTTATCGACGCTGACAGTTTTGGAATTTCAGGCTATGGTGAATACTACGGTATGGTAGCTGGTATTAAATCAGGCAACCATGACGTTACCCACATTTTTGGTGATGCAACACTTAGAATCGGTAGCCGTGATTATGAAGAACTTTACACATTCTTTGAAAGAATTTCAAAGATAGCAGATGTTGAATTTATCTTCACTGTTTCGGCAGATAAAGCAGAATTACCTGAAAAAATCTTCGAGATTGCAGAACTTTGCAACTAATGAAAACTACGGGCGGTTAAAACTGCCCGTAATTTTTTAAAAATACTTTCGAAAAAATCTTGACAAAGTGAATTATAATATATATAATAGTCATTGCGACAATTAGGAGTGGAAGTATGATTATTGATTTAAAAAGTGTTTTTACCGGTAAGAATCCTTCACTTCAGTTGGACTATTTGTTAGATTTAAGCGATTTTGAGTATGCAGGTCAATTTCCGCTCAAAAAACCTGTGGCTTTAAGTGGCAAAATATCTAACAAAGCAAGTCTTGTAAGGCTTTGCGCACAGGTTGAATTCGTGTTCGATTCTCCTTGTGACCGTTGCGGTAAAAATACCGTAACCAAGCATACAATTAGTGTGGACAAGGCTTTAGCCACATCAATTGAAGGGGAAGACAGTGACACAATCCTTTTAGTGCCCGATATGAAGCTTGATTTGGATGATTTTATTTATACCGAAACGGTTGTTAATCTTCCTATGAAGCATTTATGCAAGGATGACTGCAAGGGTGTTTGTTCAAAGTGCGGTAAAGACCTGAACGGCGGCAAGTGCGACTGTCCCGAAAAGGAAATTGACCCGAGACTCGCAGTTCTTGCCCAATTACTTGATAATTAAATTTTTGATAACTAATTTAAGGAGGTGCTGAAAATGGCAGTACCAAAGAGAAAACATTCTAAAGCAAGAAGAGATAAGAGAAGAAATAACGTTTGGAAGTTAAGCGCTCCTACTTTAGTAAAGTGCGAATGTGGTGCTTATAAGCGTCCTCACAGACTTTGCGCAGCTTGCGGTAAGTACGACGGCCGTGAAGTTGTTGCTGTTGCTGAATAATTCAGTGTAACTTTCAAAATCAGAGGGGGAGTAATTCCTTCTCTGATTTTTTTCTAAATTGATTTTTTAGGTGGTGAAGTATGTCTGTTATAATCGAGTCGGTTGAAAAGGGCAGTCCTGCGGCCAAAGCAGGCTTAAAAAGCGGTTATACCTTGCTTACAATTAACGGTAATGAGATAGTAGACGTGCTTGACTATCGCTTTTACCAAAAAAACGAAAAGGTTATTGTTTCGTTTATTAATGAAAAGGGCAAAATAAAAAATAAACGCATTAAAAAAGCAGAAGAAAGCGAATTGGGCTTAAATTTTGCTACCTATTTAATGGATAAGCAACATTCCTGCCGTAATAAGTGTATTTTTTGCTTTATAGACCAGTTGCCAAAGGGTATGCGAGACAGCCTTTATTTTAAGGATGATGATTCACGTCTTTCCTTTCTTTTTGGCAATTATATTACCCTTACCAATATTACCGAGCACGAAATTGAGCGTATTATAAAAATGCACATAAGCCCTATTAATATTTCGGTGCATACCACTAATCCCGAACTTCGTGTTAAAATGATGAAGAATAAAAATGCGGGTAAGGTACTATCTATTATTAAACGATTTAACGATGCAGGTATTAAACTTAACTGCCAGTTGGTTTTAGTGCCCGAAGTTAACGACGGCGATGAGCTTGAGTCTTCGCTTTCAGACCTTTTAGCGCTAGAAAACGTTGAATCGGTTGCGGCGGTGCCTGTGGGGCTGACCCGTCACCGTGACGGACTACCACAGCTTAAACGCTTTGATAAACAAAGAGCTAATGATACTATTGATATTATCAACCGTTTTGGTGATAAAACCTTAGAAAAATACGGCAACCGCCGTTGCTACGCTTCGGATGAGTTTTATATTTTGGCTGACCGCCCGATGCCTGATGCTAAATATTACGGTGAGTTTTTACAGCTTGAAAACGGCGTGGGTCTTTGTGCTTTACTATTGTCAGAAGCGGATGAAGCTATAAAGCTCAGTGATTTTAAATTAGCTAATAAACGCAAAATCACCCTTGTTACAGGGGTGGATGCGTATCCCTTTATTACACAAATAGTTGACAAAGCGTCAAAAAAATGGGATAATTTGGAGTGTAGTGTAAAGGCTATTTTAAATGACTTTTTTGGAGAGACAATTACGGTTGCAGGTTTAATTACGGCCACTGATATTGAAAAGCAGTTACAGGGTATGGATTTGGGCGAAGAACTACTAATACCTAAAGTAATGCTTAGAAGTCAGGGCGATATGTTTTTGGATAGTGTAACAGTTGATGAACTTTCGGAGAAGTTGAATGTAAAAATCACACCTGTCGAGGTTGATGGGTTTGAGCTTATAGACTGTATATTAGGTGTAAAGGAGTAAGTTATGGCAAAACCGATAGTTGCCGTTGTGGGCAGACCAAACGTGGGTAAATCCACACTTTTTAATAAAATAATCGGCAAACGGCTTTCCATTGTGGATGATACGCCGGGTGTAACAAGAGACCGTATTTACGGTGACGGCGAATGGCTTGGCAAAAAAATGATGTTTGTCGATACCGGTGGTATTGAGCCTAAGACCGATGATATTATACTTAAAAGTATGCGTTCACAAGCACAATTAGCAATTGATACCGCTTCGGTTATAATTTTAGTTACCGATTTAAAAAGCGGTGTTACTGCTGCTGATATGGATGTTGCCGCAATGCTTCAAAAAAGCGGTAAGCCGATTGTTTTGTGCGTTAATAAGTGCGATAAAATAGGCGAAACACCCCTTGAATTTTACGAATTTTATAATTTAGGATTGGGCGAGCCTATTGCCGTTTCTTCGGTGCATGGTCACGGTACGGGCGATTTGCTCGATGCCGTTATAGAAAACATCCCCGAAAGTGATTTTGACGACGGCGACGAGGATATTATAAACGTTGCCATTATCGGCAAACCCAATGCGGGTAAATCTTCACTTGTAAACCAAATTGCAGGGGAACAACGCTCTATAGTTTCAAATATTGCGGGTACTACCCGTGATGCTATTGATACTAAAATTGAGCGTGGCGGTGTTAAATACAACTTTATTGATACTGCGGGCCTTCGCAGAAAGAGTAAGGTTGAAGATAAGATTGAAAAATACAGTGTGCTTCGTGCTAAAATGGCTATCGAACGTGCCGATGTGTGCGTTATTATGCTTGACGGTGAAGATGGCTTTACCGAGCAGGATTCAAAGGTGGCAGGTTTGGCCTTAGAACAGGGTAAGGCTTGTATTATTGCGGTTAATAAGTGGGATGCAGTCGAAAAAGACGGCAAAACAATGGATTCTTACCGCAAAAAGCTTATGAACGATTTTTCATTTATGCCTTATGCTCCTATTATTTTTATTTCGGCAAAGACAGGTCAACGTGTGGATAGATTGTTTAGTCTTATTAAATATGTTAATGAGCAAAACACAATGCGTATATCCACAGGTAAGCTTAATGATATTTTGGCGGATGCTACGGCACGTGTGCAACCACCGTCTGACAAGGGTAAGCGCCTTAAAATTTATTATATGACTCAGGCTTCTACTAAGCCGCCAACATTTGTTTGTTTTTGCAACAACGCTGAGCTTTTCCATTTTTCTTATCAAAGATATTTGGAAAACCAAATACGTTCAACCTTTGGACTTGAAGGTACACCTGTAAGATTTGTAATCAGAGAAAGGGGCGATAAATAATGGCAATGACCGTAATAGTAACAATTATGGCCGCCTATTTAATAGGCAGTATAAATTTTGCCGTTATTTTTGCTAAGGCTTTTACCCAAAGGGACGTAAGAGAACTTGGAAGCGGTAATGCAGGTGCTACTAACGTTATGCGTAGTGCTGGTTTTTTGCCCGGGCTTTTAACCTTTGTTTTTGATGCTTTAAAGGGGTTTGTAGCTACCTATATGGGTAAAATTGTTTTTGAATATATTAACGAAGTTACCGCTACCGACCTCTCTAACCCACAAATCGGTGCTCTTTTATGTGGTCTTGCTTGTATGTTGGGACACGTTTTCCCCTTTTTCTTTGGGTTTAAAGGTGGCAAGGGTGTGGCAATAAGCGTTGGTATTTTTGCTGTTTGTTCACCCTTGGCAATAATCATAGGTCTTGTGGTTTTTGCACTGGCGCTTTTTGTTTCAAAATATGTTTCATTAGCCTCGATTTTGGCAACCGTAGCAGTGGTAGTGCTTTCTATTGTATTTTGTGATAAGGCTGTGATGTTGCTGCCACAAATTATTTTAATCTTGGGTATGGGTGCATTGGTTATAGGAAAACACACCGAAAATATTAAGCGACTTATGGCAGGAACAGAGTCTAAGGTTAAAATTGGCGGTAAATAAAGCCCTAAAATGCAACAGTTTAGCGTATATTTGTAAAAAAATGTAGTTTAAAATAAAAAAACACTTGATTTTTGATTCGAGTTGTGATAATATATATTTTGCTATGCGGTCAGTAAAAAATTGCTGACAAAAAAGAAGGAGGTGCAGACCATGGCTAAATGTGATATCTGCAGTAAAGAAATTGCTTTCGGTATTAAGGTTTCTCACTCACACAGACGTTCTAACAGAACATGGAAGCCTAACGTTAAGAAGGTAAAGGCAATCGTAAACGGCACTCCCCGTCGTATCAATGTTTGCACCCGTTGCTTACGTTCAGGTAAAGTTACCAGAGCAGTCTAATATTTCTTACAAACAAACCCTGAGTTTTCTCAGGGGTTTTTTGTATATAGGAGTTTTTAAAATGTTAAAGGCAGTTATTTTCGATTTGGACGGTACGCTTGCCAATACTTTAGAGGATTTGTGCGACAGCACAAATTATGCTTTAGAGAAGCACGGCTTTCCCAAGCGTGAGCTTTCGGAGTTTAATATGTTTATAGGTGACGGTGTGCCTAAGCTTATTGAAAGGGCAATACCAAAGGAAATTTTTACCGAACAAGCAAAGCAAACGGTTTATGCTGAGTTTATGGCGCATTACCGCAACCACTTTTTAGATAAAACAAAGCTTTACGATAATATAAATGAATGTGTAAGCCTCTTAAAAACCAAAGGCTTAAAGCTTGCGGTGGTTTCTAACAAAGTTGATGAAATGACTCAGCAAATTGTAAAAGTGCTTTTCGATGGTGAATTTTTGGCCGTAGTCGGAAAACGGGAAGGCTGCCCCTTAAAGCCCGACCCTACATCCACGCTTGAAGTTATAAAGCAGTTGGGGGTTAATGCTTCTGAATGTGCTTTTATAGGCGATTCAGGTATGGATATGAAAACTGCTAAAAACGCAGGTTGTGTGGCTGTTGGAGTGCTTTGGGGCTTTAGAGGTAAAGAAGAATTAATTGAAAACGGTGCCGATTACTTGGTTAACTCACCGCAAGAAATCGCGCCTTTGATTTTAGAGTTATAAAATGCAAAATAATAAATATTTATCCACTAAAATTTCGGGCTATGTTGGCTTTTTTGTGCAGGCAATTGTAAACAACTTTTTGCCCATTCTTTTTATAGCGCTTCAAGATGTTTATAAAATGAGCTATGCCCGATTGGCTTCTTTAATAGCGGTAAATTTTGGCGCACAGGTTATTGTGGACTTTTTAGCGCCTAAAATTGTAGCAAAAACAGGTTATAGAAGGGCAGCGTTTTTGTCGCAGTTTGCGGCATTTTTAGGGTTGGCGCTTTTGAGTGTATTACCTAATATAATAACCCCTTACATAGCCATAATTATCTGTATAATCATTTATGCAACGGGTAGCGGACTCACTGAAGTGATTTTGAGTCCCATGATAGAAATGCTGCCTACAGGCAATAAATCGGGCAATATGGCGCTATTACACTCCTTTTATTGCTGGGGGCAGGCGGTAACCGTTTTGGTTACAACCGCACTTGTGTACTTGTCGGGCTTTAAAAATTGGTTTATAATACCACTTGTGTGGTCGATTATACCCTTTATAAATATGTTTTCATTTTTAAGGGTGCCTATAGTTGAACCCGACCCCAGTGTGAAAACCGCCACCTTTTTTGAACTGCTTAAAAGTAAAAAATTTATAATATATATGGTTTTAATGTTTTGTGCAGGGGCTAGTGAAATTGCCATGGCAGAATGGGCTTCTATTTTTGCACAAAATGCTTTAGGGGTCAGTAAGGCGGTTGGCGATATAGCAGGACCCTGCGCTTTTGCGATTTTTATGGGTCTTGGTAGAATTATTTACGCCAAGTATTCTAAGCGTATTTCCTTTATAAAACTGCTTATAATCCTTAATTTGTTTGGCTTTGCTTGTTATATGGTGGTGGCTGTCTGCCGTGTGGCTTTAGTATCACTTATCTTTTGCGCTATATGTGGGTTTACGGTTAGTATATCCTGGCCCGGTATTTATTCATTGGGCGCTCGCAACTTTAAAAACGGCGGTGCTGTAATGTTTGGTGCTTTTGCAATGTGCGGGGACCTTGGTTGTGGTTTTGGGCCGTGGCTTATTGGTGCATTGGCGGATAAATCGGGTCTTAATTTAGGCTTTGGGGTGGCATCTATATTTTCGCTTGTGATAGTTGTGTGCAGTTTTTACCTTTTAAAAAATAAAGATTGCAAAATTGAGGAATAAAGTATATTATTAGTGTAGAGGTGACATAAATGAAAAGAGACGATTATTTAACCTGGGACGAATATTTCATGGGTATTGCAATGCTTTCAGCCCTTCGCAGTAAGGACCCTTCGACACAGGTTGGCGCTTGTATTGTTAATGATGATAAACGTATTTTGTCTATGGGATATAACGGTATGCCACGCCATTGTAGTGATGATGAGTACCCTTGGGAACGTGAAGGCGACCCGCTTGATAGTAAATATCTTTATGTTTGCCACGCCGAATTTAATGCAATTTTAAACTGTGAACGTGGTAACGTTCGTGGTTGCACCGTTTATGTTACTTTATTTCCTTGTAACGAATGTGCTAAGGCTATTATCCAGTCAGGCATAAAGGAAGTAGTTTACAGGGAAGATAAATACGCCGATTCCGATTCGGTTAAAGCTGCCAAGCGTATGTTTGATACAGCGGGTGTTAAATATAGATTATATAATCCTACAAATAAAGAAAAAACCTTGCTTTTTTAAGCAAGGTTTTTATGTTATAATAAATTCTTTCTTAGCTCTTCGGGGGATTTGCTTGATAGCAATACGGGGGGAATATCGAACACAGTTTTACAACCCTTGTCGCCCTTTTGATTAAGTCTGTAAGCCGCGCGAGCATAAGCTACAAGCACGCTTGAGGTAAATTCAGGGTTGGAGTCAAGCTTTAAATTATATTCAATTATAGCAGTATTTTGGTTATCCCAGCCTGTTTTACCGCTGCGGATTACAGTACCGCCGTGAGGAAGGCCAGAGTGGTCACGCTTCATTTCTTCCATTGTTATAAAATGCACGGTAGTGTCATAATCGGCAAAGTAGTTTGGCATTGATATTATTTCGTTTTCTATTTTCGCTTTATCAGCGCCGTCTTCTACCACTACAAAGCATTCACGGGTGTGCTTTTGGCGGGTGGTAAGCATGGGCATATCGCCGTTTTTAACGGCTTCTACAGCCGCTTTTACAGGGATAGTATACTGTCTTGCATCGATAACGCCCTTAATACGTCTAATAGCATCTGAGTGGCCTTGGCTTACGCCCTTACCCCAGAAGGTATAATCCTGTCCTTCGGGCAAAATGGCGTTGGCATAAAGGCGGTTAAGTGAGAACATACCAGGGTCCCAACCAACCGATATAATACCGATTTTGCCGCTATCCAAAGCGTTTTTATTAACGTTTTCAAAATGCTCGGGTATTTTGGCGTGGGTGTCAAAGCTATCTATAACATTAAAATATTTTACATATTCGGGGGTTTGTACAGGTAAATCAGTTGCGCTACCGCCACAAATTATAAGCACATCAATGTCGTTTTTATAATTTAAAATATCATCAATATGATAAACACAAGCAGTTTCGGTTTGTATTTTAAGGCTTTTTGGGTCACGGCGTGTGAAAACTGCCACTAAATCCATATCTTTATTTTGCTTTATGGCGGCTTCTACACCACGGCCTAAGTTGCCGTAGCCTAAAATTGCTATTTTCATTTTGGTCACTCCTTTTTATACCTTAAAATTATATTACAGTTAGGTCGGCTTGTCAATGTTTTGAAATATAAAAAACTGTAAATCCGCAATTGGATTTACAGTTCATATTTTTGGGCTGCTAATAGCTTCGCTTCAAGTGGGGAGTGTGAAATAAGAACAATAGGCTTATTTTGCGCCACCTTTAAAATCCGAGCTATTGCAATATTAATATTTTCTTCATCAAGACCTGTAAAGGCTTCATCAAGAATTAAACAGTCGAAATCGACCGATAAAGCACGGGCTATTGCCACTCTACGCTTCATACCGCCCGAAAGTGAGCTCACGGGGGTGTTTATATCGTCCTCTAGCCCTAGTGCTTTAAGGTTTTCTTTTGCAAGGTTTAAATCCTTAGAGACAAGCATTACATTTTGCAAAGCTGTTTTAAAGGGTAGAAGTCGGTTTTCTTGAAAAACGCAGGAGAATTTAAAATCCGTATCTTTAATAATTTGCCCACTATCCGCCTTTTCAAGCCCTAAAAGTAAACGGACTAAGGTGGTTTTTCCGCATCCGCTTTCGCCGTAAAGCCAAATGCGGTCGTTTTCATTAATTGTTAACGAAAATCCATCAAAAATCTTTTTTTCGCCATAGGCAAAGGAGATATTGTTAATTTCTAACATAATTATACCTCCCAAAAAGTTTTTTAAGGGTGACTTCAAGCAATAATGAAAGTATTGCCACAACGGCTGTAATGGCAAAAACCTCGGCAATTTCAAGGTGGGTTTTGCTTTGCTCAAGCATACTGCCTAGAGAGTATAGCGGTTTTGTAATAACCTCTGCCGCAATGCCCGATTTCCACGCAAAGCCGAGACTAGTTAGTGTCGAGCTTATAAATGCGGGGAATATTAGTGGCAGTTTGATTTTAAAAAAGATTTGAGCTTTAGTGAGTCCGAAAACCTGACCCATTTCGATATATTTTTTATCAATGCCTTTAAGTGCTGTTTCGGTGGTTGACCAAATTATAGGTAATACCATTAAAAAGGCAATGAATATCGGTAAATTACTGCTTTTAAACCAAAAAAACGCAAGAATTATAAAGGATGCCACAGGTACAGCCTTTATAAGTTGAAGGGCAGGGGCGGTTATTTCTTTAAATGTAACACATTTAGCCGAAAAAAGACCGCATAAAAAACCCAATCCAACACCTAAGGTAAAACCGATTATAATCCTTAAAAGCGAAAAGGCAACCGAGGTGTAAAAATCTTTTGTTTGTGCCAAATTTATTAATGCTTTAAGGGTACCTAAAGGGGATGGGATTAAAAGCTCGTGTGCTATTATTAGGCTTAAAACCTGCCATACTGCAAGCCAAAAAAGCAGTATGGCGGTTTTTTTAAAAATTTTATTTGCCATAGTAGAAATCGTCGGCGGGTAATTTACCACCTACGCTCTTGGGGTTGGCGGTGTGTAAGAATGTGAGATAAGCCGAAAGGTCAGCCTTCATATCTTCGCCTGCTTCAAATACTATGTTGCAGTAGGGAATAGCCTTTTTAGCAATGGGTGCTTTGGCAATGATTTTAAATTCTTCACAAGCAGCAGCGGTGCCGTCGATATTTTCGCTTACAGCCTTAATAGAAGCTTCGTAATCCTTTAAGAAAGCTTCTACAGCTTCGGGGTTCTGTTCTACATATTCGCTACGTGCGATAATACAACCCATAACAAGCTTTTTGTCGTTAAATTTGTTCCATTCGTCGTTAAGGTCAATAACAATTTTAGCGGCGGTATCTTGAATAGTGATGGTTGTAGCAACGGGTTGGGGTGCAATTACAATAGCTTCTTTGTTGCCAACTACCTTTGCAATAAGCTCGGCGGGTTGTGAAACAAATTCTACGGTAACATCTTTACCTGCTTCTAAACCGTTGTTTTTAAGAATGTTGTTTAAAATATATTCAGGGTTTGCACCTTGACCTGTTGAGTAAACAGTTTTACCCTTAAGGTCAGCAATAGAGGTTACTTTAACACCCTTTGCTACAACATTAAGTACACCTAAGGTATTAACGGCAAGAACCTTTACACCGCCGTTTGTTTTATTATAAAGGGTAGAAGCCAAGTTGGTTGCAACTGCGGCAATATCTGCTTCCTTATTTGTGATTTTTGCTACAATTTCGTCATTGGAAGCGGCTAATTGAATGTTGTAATCAAGGCTGCCGTTGCCTTCCTTAGCGTCCTTCATAAGATTTGCAAGACCAATACCTGTAGGACCTGCAATACCAAAAACGTTGGCTTTAACTTCTTTAAGGTTTACTTCATCAACTGCAGTTTGTCCGCAGCCTGCAAAAGAGAGAAGTAAAACTAGAGTTAATAAGATACTAATAATTTTTTTCATTTTTTATCACCTTTAATTTATTATTTTCCCTTAAAATACTTCCGTTTTTTTCCAATACGTCAAGTGTTCTGTAAAGGGTGGCCCTACTCAAACCTAAAGTTTTGGCAAAACGGGTCATATTTTGGGGAATGTTTGTGTAACCGCTTTCATCAGCAACCGAAGAAAAATAGGTCATAAGGGTGTCTTCGGCGCTCATGCAAGAGATTACACGAAGCTTTTCGTTCAAAAATCTAATTTTATTTGAAAGAAAAGTAATGTAGTTTATTGCGACCTGTGGATATTCGCTGAAAATGGCTTTTAAGACATCTTCGTTTATAAATAAAATTTCACAATCGGTTTTAGCGGTAATTGTACTAACGTAAACTTCGCCACCGCCGAATATAGCTGCTGCACCAAAGCACATATTCGCCTCAAAGTTTTTTAGCAAAATTTCGTTATGATTATTGGCTACCGCAACAACCTTGCCCGAAAGCACAAAACCAATCGCATTTTTAAAGGTATCTGCCGAATAAATAATTTCGCCCTTTTTAAAACTTTGACCCTGTGGAAAGGTTTTAGAAATTGCCTTAATGCTTTCACTATCGACATCTTTAAATATAAACAATTTGGAATAAGCCAAGTCGCACCTCCTAAAAACTGTCTCAAATAAGACACTTTTCGATTATATTATATTCTTTTAATATTAAAAGTCAATAGGTAAAATAAAAAAACTCGGAAAAATCCGAGTTTTTAGGATGTGTTTAAGCATTAACAGTTTCTTTAGCGGATGAAACCGAGTATTCACTAACATTAGGGATGGTTTCACCATCAAGCTGTAGTGTTGCGGGACGGTCAAGCTTTACTGAAAAATTATGACCTTCAATAATCTTTACCATACTTTTGAGCTTTGTGTGCTTACCCTTCATTATAAGCAAAAATGCGGTTACAATTTTAAAGAAATTTCTACTGTGAATGGCAACAAGCGAAAGTGTTTTGTTGGGATTCATACGGTTTTGGTCTGGTGCGGACATAAAGCCACCGCCAAAATATCTACCATTCATAATTGGTACTAACCAAGCATTTTTAAAGGTGTATTCCTTACCGTCAGCATTAATGTGGGCGGTACAGGGCCTATAAGCGTAAACCAAAGCCTTTATTGCGGCGTAAAGATAATTAGCACGTCTTTTAGCTAAGGCACGAAGGCGCTCAACCTCGCCACAGCAGTAGCCGTCCATACCCGAACCGACACAGTTAATAAATTTATAAACTCTGCCGTCAACAGTGGCAGTTGGTAAATTTTTTATGTAATCGTTTATGCGAATGGGGGTTGTGCGTTTTTTAAAGTTTATGTCACGGGCAAAATCGTTGCCACTGCCCGATGCGTAAAAATATATATTCTTATCGGTATTATCAACCTGATTAACAAAGCTGTTAAGACTGCCGTCACCGCCGGTTAATATAATATCGGTATCGTCCGAAAGATTTGTAACAAAATCGTTTAAAGAGTCTATACTTGTAAGGTCTACATAAGAATAAGCATGGTCGCCCATGAGTTTTTCAATTTCCCTAGCAATTTTAAGACCCTTATCACCGCAGGAGTGAGGGTTATAAAGTATAGCGTATTTCATATAATCCGCCTTTCATATATAGCTATATATATTGTAAAGGTTTTGTCGGTGTTTGTCAACAAAAGAAAAAGCGTTGCTTTTCAACAACGCTTTTTTGTGCGCCCCTAAACGATAATTTTTCCGAGGGCAGTTAACTAAAAAACTTTAAAATAGATATTGCTTTTCCGTTTTCATAAGCTTCTATATGCAGGTGAGTTTGGTCGGTACATTCCGAAGGTATTGTTCCTACCGCACCAATGGCATCACCCATTCTAACCGAGGTATCTTTTTTAGCGGTAATATTTTTAAGACCGCAATATTTAATTACAAGCCCATCACCGTGGTCAATAGTGACAGTTTTACCGTATTCGGCAGTGGCTTCAATATCCTTTACAATACCGTCACAGCAGGCGCTGACAAGCGTACCTTCGATTACGGCAATATCGACTGCAGCGTGTATGCGCATATCGTTATATGTTGCCGAGTATTGAAGAGCATCAGTGCTGAAATCCTTTAAAATTTCACCGTTTACGGGCATTGTATAGGCTTTGATTTTTGGTGTTTCGGCCGAAGCGGTTTGGTCCATGGGTGTGTTGTGGTCTTCGATTTCATCCTTTGGTAGATCTTGTGAAGGTCTAGAGGGCTCACTTTCAATATATGAGTTAAAATCGCTCGAATATTCATCTACCTTGCTTTCTATATCACTTTGTATAGAGGAAGTTCCACGTTCAATGCTGTTGTTATTATCTATTCTCGAAAAAGCAAACCAAGCTGCAGCGCCAATAATAACAAGACAAAGTGCAATAATAATATAAAAAGCCGAACTACCCGAGCGTTTACGGGAGTATTGCGTATATTTCATAAAAATCCTTCCTTTCAAAATTATTATTAACCGAAAAAAGAAAGGATATTCTTTTAAAAATTTAAAATTTGTTAATAAAAATGACATAATTGTTTGGTATTATATGTTTGTACCTAAAGGGAGCCGCACCCTGATGGTATAGTTTTTAAAACCAAAAGTTTTAAGAATTTCTCTCCCCTTAAAATGAAAAGAAGCCGTGTTTTCACGGCTTCTTTTCATTTTTATATATTTATTCTTTTGCGTTTTCAATAACCTTTGCGGCAATACCAGCGGGTACTTCCTCGTATCTTTCAATTTCTAATGTAAAGGTTGCAGTACCTTGTGTGATAGAACGCATAGCAGTTGAGAAATCCGACATTTCGGCAATCGGCACTTCACCGATAATTTCCTGCATTTTGTTGTCAGCGGGATTCATACCGATAATTCTACCACGGCGTTTGTTAATGTCACCAATAACGTCACCAAGCATATCATCGGGAACTAAAACCTTTAATGTACCGATAGGCTCTAACAATACAGGGTTAGCTTGTGGGATACCTTCCTTGTAAGCTATTGAAGCTGCCATTTTAAAGGACATTTCGGAAGAGTCAACCGGATGGTAAGAACCATCGTAAAGTGTAGCTTTAAGACCAACCAATGGGTAGCCTGCAAGAACACCCTTTTGGCAAGAATCTTTAAGGCCCTTTTCAACAGCGGGGAAGAAGTTCTTAGGAACAGCGCCGCCGAATACTTCTTCACAGAATACTAATTCTTGACTGTCGCAGGGTTCAAATCTAATCCAAACGTCACCAAATTGACCGTGACCGCCTGATTGCTTCTTGTGTCTACCTTGAACCTGAACGGTCTTGCGGATAGTTTCACGGTATGCAATTTTCGGCTTTTTAAGGTCGGCTTCGGCGCCGAATTTAGCTTTAAGACGGGATACAATAACGTCGATATGTTGTTCACCTAAAGCTGAAAGGATAAGCTCTTTGGTTTCCTTATCGTTGTAAACTGCAATTGTTGGGTCTTCTTCAGCCATACGGTTAAATGCCTGAGCAATTTTTTCTTCATCACCCTTAGCTTTGGGATAAACCGCAACTGAAAGGTTGGGGCGGGGGAAGTCGATAGCAGCAATAGCAAAGTCGCCCTTGGTGGAGAGTGTATCACCTGTTAAAACGTTGCCGAGCTTTGCAACTGCACCAATGTCACCTGCGGTGATAGCCGAAGCGTCTTCCTGCTTAGAGGCTTTGAGCCACATAACCTTTGAGAAGCGTTCTTCGTTGCCTGTGCGGTTATTTGTTAAGCGGATATCATTTTTAACTGTGCCTGACAAAACCTTGAAGTATGAAAGTTTACCAACAAATGGGTCGGCAATTGTTTTGAATACGCATAATGCGGTGTCGCCGTTTGCGTCAAAGGCTTTTTCTTCGCCTTCGGCATTAATATAGGTACAGTCAGAAACGGCGGGTAAAATTTGTAAAAGATTGTCAATCATCATGGGGACAGCGTCGCCAGTTTGCTGAACACCGCTGTAAACGGGGCAAATATCGCCCGACTTTACACCCTTAGCTAAGCCGTTAATCATTTCTTCGGGGGTGAATTCTTCACCTGCAAAATATTTTTCCATAAGGTCTTCATCAACAGTAGCGATAGCTTCTAAGAGCATACTTCTCATATTGTCGATTTCTTCGCTTACGGGAAGGCGCATTTCTTTAATTTCAAGCCCGTTACAAGCATAAGCCTTGTTTTCAATAAGGTTTATGTAGCATTTAACCTGTTCGTTTTCGATAAAAGGTACAACAACAGGGCATATAATTGCGCCGTATTGACCTGCAAGTGCAGATAATACACGGTAGAAGTGAGCATGTGAAGAATCAAGCTTACCAACAAAGAATGCAACGCTCTTCTTTAAAGCACGTGCTTTTTCAAAGCCTTGCTTTGCACCAACGGTAAGACCTGATTTACCCGAAATGGTTATAATAGCGCTATCGGCAGGGGTTAATGCTTCGTGAACGCCGCCCGCAAAGTCAAAAAGACCGGGAGCGTCTATAAGGTTAAGCTTACTGTCGCTAATTTCAAGCGAGTAAACCGATGTTGAAACGGAAGTTTTGCGTTTCTTTTCTTCAGCATCAAAATCCATTACGGTGGTGTTGTCACCAATTTTACCTATACGGTCGGTTGCCTTTCCGTAATATAAAATGGCGTCAGCCAAGGTGGTTTTGCCTGCGCCGCCGTGGCCTAAAAGGGCTACGTTGCGAATGGCATTTTGAGAATAATCTTTCAATTTGATGCACTCCTTTAAGTGAAAAAATGTTTACAAGACATAGTATATCATAATTTTTTAGTAAATACAACCAAAATTTTTAAAAAGGGTTAAAAAAAATTATTTAAAAGTGATAAATTAGGCAATTTGCCACAATGTAAAAGGCAACTTTTATTCAAATTTTAGAATCTTAGCGCTAAAAATTACAATTTGTTAATTTTTGAGGCAAAATTTGGTTAAAAAATTACAACGCTGAAATAATTTGTAACTGAATTGTTTTTGGTAATTTTGGCACGTTATGTGTATAATTTAAATACAGTAATTAAGGAGGCGGTATTATGCGTAAAAAAATCACTTTTTCTTTAATCCTTGCAGTATGCGTTGTAGTACTGTCTTTTGCTTGTGTTAAGACCGAAGCTTCACAAAGCGGTCAGCCCAATAAAACCGATAAGGTTATAACAGTTGCTAATAACGATGCTGAAAGTAATCCTGTGTTGGAAGCTCGCTTTTTAAATATGTTAAATCATAGCTTTGTTTATAATGAAGATTTTTATAATGACAATGCTTTGGTAGATAATTCGGTATTAGCGCTTTTGGACCTCAGCGAAGATTCCTATATTGCCGAAGATTATGTTAAAGATTATATATTTAATATGTATGGCAAAATATTTGACAACATCGAATCGGATAAAGAGGGTTATGTTTATATCATACCTCGCGGTTATTCAACCTATACCCACAAAATCGCAACTGTAACCGATAATAAGGACGGCAGCTACACTGTTATTACTGACGTTACAATTTCTTATGAAGACGACACAGAAGAAACATTAAAGGCTGAAACTGTTTTCTTACAGGCCGAAGATTCAGCATTTGGATTTAATATAATGTATAGCAATATAGTTGAAGAAGTAGTAGACACAGCTGAATGTTAAAAACAAAATTCAAAGCAGTCAGGAGTAAAATCCTGGCTGTTTTTTTAGGCGCAAAACTTGTTGACATTTCAACAAGCGTGTGGTATAATTTCCCTTGTTGAAAAATCAACAAGCGTAAAAGGGGGAATAACGTGAAAGAAAGATTTGAGACTTTTACAGTACTTATTAACAGAATAAGTCGCAATATTAAAAAGATAAAAAATCAGGAAATGGCCGAATATAATTTAAGAAGCGCACATGTTTCTTGCCTTTATTATCTTTATACTAATAAGGGTGCTACCGCTACCGACCTTTGTGAGCGGTGTGAAGAGGATAAGGCTACAATCTCCCGAGCACTTGATTACCTTGAAAAGAATGATTATATTACCTGTGAATCTAAAAACACAAAAAGATATAAAAGCCCTTTAATGCTAACGGAAAAGGGTAAAGAAGCGGGCAAAAAAATTGCCGATAAAATTGACAATGTTCTTGCTGCTATCAGCGGCGGACTTACCGAAAGTGAACGAGTGGCGTTTTACCGTAGCTTATCGATTATAAGCAATAGTTTAGATGCGGTTTTAGAAAATGCTGAAAAATAAGGAGAATTTTATGAAAACAAGAATAATAGTAGACTCTACTGCGGATTTTTCACCTGAATATAAATCTCATGTACAAACAGTTCCTCTTACAGTTCGTTTTGGGGATGAGGAATATATTGATGGTGTTACCATTGACCATAAAACCTTTTATGAAAAGCTTATAGAAAGTGATGTTTTACCTACCACTAGTCAGGCCACGCCCGATGCGTTTATTAAGGAATTTCAAAAAATCAAGGATGCGGGTGATGAGGCGGTAGTTATTACCCTTTCTTCAAAATTTTCGGGCACATACCAAAGTGCTCTTATAGCTGCCGAGGATTTTGAAAATATTTATATTGTAGACAGTACAAGTGCGGCTATGGGAAGCGGTATTTTGGTTGAATTAGCCATTAAGCTTTTAGAAGAAGGCAAGTCTGCCAAAGAAATTGCAACAATACTTAATGAAGAAAAGAAAAAAATTGTTATAGTGGCGCTTGTGGATACGCTCGAGTATCTTAAAAAAGGTGGTCGAATTTCTAAAACGGTTGCTTTAGCAGGTGCTGTGCTTATTATTAAACCTGTGCTTTCGGTTATAGATGGCGAAATTAATATACTTGGCAAAGCACGTGGCTCTAAAATGGGTAATAACCTACTTGTGCAGGAAATTGACAAAGCCGGCGGAATAGATTTTACAAAACCGGTATTGCTTGGCTACAGTGGTATTTCTGATGCATTGTTACT
Source organism: Acutalibacteraceae bacterium (assembly GCA_045656485.1). Classification (GTDB taxonomy): domain Bacteria; phylum Bacillota; class Clostridia; order Oscillospirales; family Acutalibacteraceae; genus UBA737. The sequence goes on from JAZORK010000032.1 coordinate 23,139, forward strand.
TAAATATATTGAAGACAGCCGTCACATTTGGGAGGGTAACCTCCCCGAAGTACGCTATACTTCTGTTGGCAGCGTAATAGGCACACATTCAGGCCCCGGAGCTGTGGTTGTGGCATTTTACAAAAAGTAGTTTATTGTGAGGATTTTATGGAAAATATAAAGAGTAATATTGCTAAAAATATAACCGAGCTTAGAATACTTAATAATATGACACAGCTAGAGCTTGCCGAAAAGCTTAACTATTCTGATAAGACGATATCAAAATGGGAGAGGGCGGAATCTTCCCCCGATATAGCGGTTTTGGTGGAAATGGCAAACCTGTTCGGTGTTACGCTGGATTATCTTGTAAAGGCGGAAAACGTCGAGAAAGCCGAGGCTGAGAATAATACCGAAGGCAATAAATACAACCGACGGATTATTTCTTACATTTCAGAGAGTGTGGGTTGGATAGTAGCTATATTCGCTTTTATAATTACCACACTAATAATTAAAGAAACCACTTTTCAATGGCTTTATTTTGTTTATGCTTTTCCGATTGTACTTATTATAAAATTGGTTTTCAATTCTATTTGGTTTAACCCTAGGCATAATTACCTTATCATTTCGGCATTGATGTGGTCGGTTCTTGCGGCAATTCATATAACATTTATGTATTTTAGTGTTAATGTTTCACTTATATATGTATTAGGTGCAGCGGGTCAAATTGTTATAATTCTATGGTCGCTTATAAACAAACCGAAAAAGTAAATATGAATTAAAAAACGCTCTATTTGGCTTAAAATAGGGCGTTTTTACATGGATTCTACTGTTTGTAGAGTCGTAGAAATTGAATTCTACTGTACGTAATATAATCAGTAGATGTAATTTTTCTATAGTTAGGTTTACCTTTTTTTGTGCGTCGCTATAATGTAAATATAATATTAAATCTGCAATGAAGGAGTATTGAAATGAACAAGGAAATACCGATTTTCTTTTCAACCGATGATAATTACATACCTTATCTTGATGTTGCGGTATCTTCGCTGATTGCTAATGCATCTAAAAAATATAATTATAGGATTATAGTTCTTCACACAGGACTTGAGCCCCAAAATGTTGATAAGGTTAAAGCAAATGAGCAGGACGGCTTTGTAATTGATTTTATTGATATTTCTAATCAGCTGGAAAGTATAAAATCAAAATTAAAAGACGTATACCATTTTTCAATTGTAACCTATTACCGACTTTTTATCGCTTCACTTTTTCCGCAATATGATAGGATAGTATACCTTGATTGTGACCTTGTTGTGTTGGGCGATATTTCGGAGTTGTATAATACCGACCTTAAGGAAAATATTTTAGGTGCCGCACCTGAGCAATACGTTCAAAACACGGCAGAATTCCGCCATTATGCCGAAAAGGCACTGGGCGTTAACCCTGATGGATACGTGAATGCGGGCGTTTTGATAATTAATCTTAAAGAGTATAGAAAAAACAAAATAGAAGAAAAATTTGTAAATTTAATTACTAAATATGATTTCGATTTGCTTGTTCCCGACCAAGCGTATTTAAATTATCTTTGTCAAAATAAAATCTATATGTTGCCTAATGGCTGGAATAAAGAACCAATGCCTTTGCAGTGTGAAGGTAAAAAGAACATTGTTCATTATGCACTTTACAAAAAGCCGTGGCAATATGATGATGTAATGGATGGCGAATATTTTTGGCATTATGCGAAAAAGTCCCCATTTTATAAAAAGATTCTTAATAACAGAGAAATGTTTGATAAGACCGAAAAAGCCAAAAAGGAAGCGGCAGCAAATGAAATTCTTGAGCACGCTTTAGTAATTACAGCATCTGATTACACTTTTTCAAAAATGATTTGCAGGAGTTAAAGAATATGGAACAATCCCCACATAAGTTAGAACTGCTTCGCAGAATTGCCGACCTTGAAAAAAAGCAATTATGGCACCTTGATGTTGAAGACGACCCTGAAACCTATCCGCTTATGCCAAACAAGGTGGATTACCTTATTGAAAAGCCTATAAACAAAATAAAAAATAAAATTGCAAACGTTTGTGCTACTCGTTTTTTTGATAAAATGATAGCCAATAAACAGCTTATAATTAAGGAAGTAAGGGGAATTGAAAATTTTAAAGCTGTAAATGGCGGTAAAATTGTTACCTGCAACCATTTTAGTGTTGGGGATAATTATGCCGTTTGGGTAGCACTTAGGGATTATATGAACGGTAGAATGCTTTATAAGGTTATTCGTGAAGGTAACTACACTAATCCGCCAAAGCCTTTTGGTCTTTTTATGAAGCATTGTAATACATTGCCTCTTTCAAGCCAAAAAGCAACTATGGTAAAATTTATGAAGGCTTTTGCAAAGCTGTTAGAGCGTGGCGAAACAATACTTATTTATCCTGAACAGGGTATGTGGTGGAATTATAAAAAACCACGTCCCATGCAGGAAGGCGCCTTTAATTTGGCGGTTAGAAATAACACCCCCATTGTGCCGATTTTTATCACAATGGAGGATAGTGATATACTTGATAACGATGGATTTTTCGTGCAGGAATATACTTTACATATTTTACCTGCAATTTATCCTAATAAAGACCTTGCGCGAAGTGACGCAAAGGAAGAAATGAAAAACAAAAATTACGAGGCTTGGGTAAAGGTTTATGAAGAATTTTACAAAAAGCCTTTAGAGTATGGTGAAGTATGAAATTATATCTTTCGGTAATAGGTGTGGCTGTTTTTATTATATCGGCAGTAAACATAATTTTTAATACTGCTGCGTGGTATTATATAATTATTTCGGTAATTTTATGCACCGCCTTGCAATTTGCTCTTGATGGATTTATTGCAATTGTAATTAATAAAATGCCTGATGAATTTTTTGCTGTGGATAACCCGCTTTATAATATAAGCGAGAAAGAAAAGGCTATTTATAAAAAGCTAAAGGTTAAAAACTGGAAAGATAAGGTTTGGGAGCTTGGGGGTCTTGGCGGATTCAGTAAAAAACATATAGCACAGCCTGATAGCCCTGAATATATTGAAAGATTTATTATTGAATGTAACAAGGGTGTGCTTACCCATAGATTATCCTACCCAATCGGTTTTTTGGTAATGCTTTTGTTCCCTAATATTTGTGCTTTTACGGTTGCAATGCCTGTGGCTACAGTTAATTTGTTTTTAAATATTTTACCCACCTTAGCGTTAAGATACAACACACCAAAATTACACGCAGTTTTAAAAAGAATGCAAAGAAAAATGAATAAAATATAAAAGGATGGCAGTTGCCATCCTTTTATTGTTTATAGGGTGATTTGATTTGCATTAAGTTTTTCGGCAATTTGAGTTACTGCTTTGTGGCAGGTAAAAAGAATGATTTGACCCTTCTGGGAATATTCTTTTAAAAATTTAAGTGCGGTGGCACAGCGGTTGTCATCATATTGTGCTAAGGCATCGTCTAATATGATGGGTAAGGCTTCACTTTCTTGTGTAATAAGGTCGGAAAGCGCCAAACGCAAGCCTAAGTATGCCTGGTCAACAGTACCGCTTGAAAGGTAATCCAATTCCTTTACACCAAAGATATCGGTTTTTTCTACCGCAATATCAAAGGATTTGGAAATAGACATATTGTGATAGTTGCCATCAGTGAGAGCAGCAAATATTTCGCTGGCTTTTTTCTCAAGTACCGAGCTGTAGCTTTGGCGCACCTCGGCATAAGAATCACTAAGCACCTCAAGGGCGATTTGCAAACAATCGCAGTATTCCTTTTGGGCATCGGTCTTCTTTTTCAAGGCTTCAAGCTCGGTTTTAATAATATCGGGGTTGGTGGCATTTGCTGAAAGGGCTTTAATTTCAGACAACATGGTGGCGGATTTTGTTTTAAGGTCGGTCAAGGCTTGTAAAAGATTTTCATAATCGGCCTTTGCTTTTTCAAAATCAATTTGCGAATCGGTTTGAACCGAACTCAATTTTTCCTTGATTTCCTCGTAAGAAATATTGCCAACATCCCTTAAAATATAGTTTATGTTTTGTTTCAGTTCTTTTTGGGTATTGGCGGCTTGCTTGATGTCGTTAAGCAAGGTGGTTATTTCTTCTATGCTCTCACTTGGTTTAAAGGTGGCAAATAAATCAAACAAAACTTTCTTTTCATTCTCTAATTCACTATTAAAGGCTTCAATTTGCAAATTGTTAGAAGAAATTATCTCTTTTTGGTTTTCAATCATAGCCGAATTAGTGTTAAGCGCCGCAGTAATTGCATTAAGATTAGCCTTTTCGGTTGCTATTTCCGAAATAAGCTGAT
>JAZORK010000033.1:0-2332 GCA_045656485.1 Acutalibacteraceae bacterium
CCTTTTGCACCACATAACTGGAAGTATGAAAAAGCCAAATATATCCTCTACACGCATTTTTTTAAGACCAATTTCCCAATGGCCTATATGTACACAGGGCATTTCGAAAACAAATTCTCGTTTTACCAAAAACGTTGGCAAAAGCATAAAAGAATGGCGAAATTTTCGCTTTGTGCTAAAATTCGCATCGGTAGTTTTTACAAAAAAATACACTGCAACTGGTAACAAGGCTATACCACGAATTGTAAGAGTATAGCATATTTTTTTACTTCTGTGTGCTGTATTTATATCTATGGTAGAATTCGCCCCCAAAGAAAGCGAAGCTAACACCAAAGAAACTAGCGAAAAAACAATCAAACCGCCAACACACAAAGCTATTATTAAAAAATTTTTAAACTCGGTACCAAATGCCAAAATAACAAAAATTATTTCCAGTAACACGACCAAAAGGCCTCTCAAAGTCATTAATATTTATTCTCCCTTAAATTAAAACATAACATTACATATTCATAAAAATTTTACCATATTTCCATGCCATCTTCAATAAAAAATTTGTTAATTTTCTATTAATCCGACTTTATTTTTAACGGCATAAAAAAAGACCTTTAAAAAACAATTTAAAGGTCTTTAAATATTACTTTTTATTCTTCTTTTTACCCTTTTTTATAAAGCCTTGCATAAAGGCAGGTTGCTGTTGACGGTTTTTAAATATCATATACATCGAAATGCCGACAACAATAGCAATAAAGGCTAAAACGCCTATAACTATAAGGGTGAACTGCCCAATAGTAAACCCTGCTAACGTGCGTGGTCCCGCAGGAACGTACTCGATTTTTTCAAGTCTTGCAATAGCGCCAAACGGGTCGGATGCTTGGTCGGAAATTATAACATCATCAAAGCTTTCGCCGGGAACGTTTACCCCCACAACATACTTGCCGTTTTTGTGTATTGAAGAAAGATAGAATCTTGCGTCACCCTGAGAGTCAATAACCGTACCTTGAATACGCTTATATTTGCCACCGGACTTTTGATACAAAAACGCATTACCGTTTGCATTGGATTTTGGCAAACCAATAACTACACTTGTATTTAATTTAGAAGTAGTATCAAATGTTACATTGTAACAATTATCGGTGCCTAGTTTATCCTTGGCTTTTTGGGGCGCTTCGGTAATGGTATAATTCACACCTGCGTCATTCTTAATTTCTTTAAACTTAAGTTCTTTGCAGTCAACATTCCAACTGCCGCCATTCATACTAACAACTTCAAGAATAACGTTTCTACCTGCAAGCTCTTTTAAAAAGTCTTCGTTTACCTTTTCTACACCTTTAAGGTAAAGGGTGATTTTTATATAATCAAGCACATGGTCGGAAGAATAATTGTCGTTAATATCGGCAAGCTCTTTACGCACCATTAAAATGGCATCATCCCAGCCGTCTTCACCTTCAACGGTAATGGTTAAATCAACGCTGTAATGGTTATCCTTACCCTTATTTGCATTGCTTTGCACCTGTGTTACAACAGTAGCGCCGTCTTGGGTTTGAACCGACGTAGAAGTTTGCGAAACGATATTATCCTTTTTATCGGTTTCGATAGTAGTATTTTGAGTGCTGTCACCCAAATTACCTGAATTAACCACACCGTTTTCTTCAAAATACGGTAGGTCTTCGGCTACTTGGTCTCTTATTTTTTTAGCAACGCCGTCTTTATCCGAACAATAAATTGCTACAAGTTCATCACAACGCTTAAAAGCATAAGGGTCAATATTTGTTATAGTGTCAGATAATTTAATTTCACTAAGGCTTGTACAACCGTAAAAGCACCATTCGGGCACGGTTTTAATTTTCGCCTTAATATCCACCCTTAAAAGAGATTCACAATAAGTAAATGCCTGTTTACCAAGGCTTTTAACACTTTCGGGAATAGTAACTGTAGGAATACTGCGGCAAAAATAAAATGCCTTATCACCAATAACTTCGAGCCCCTGAGGTAAAGTTAGCGAAATCAAATTTTCGCACTTATAAAAAGCAGCACGACCTATAGTCTTAAGACCGCTTCCAAAATCTGCAAAAGCAAGCTCTTGACAGTTATAAAAAGCTTTTTCACCTATTTTTTGCACTTTATCAGGTATAATAACAGCCTTTAATGCTGTGCAGTTGTAAAAAGCAAAATTACCAACTGATTCTAATTTTTCAGGTAAAATAACGGTGGTTAATTCTTCCCTATATTTATACCATGGAGCCTTATTAGGTTCGCTGTAGTTTTTCATTTGACCCTTGCCTGTTATGGTAAGTGTTGTGCCTGAATAAGACCATTCCAAATCCTTACCGCA
>JAZORK010000034.1:0-2457 GCA_045656485.1 Acutalibacteraceae bacterium
CGAACATGAATATCGCCGTTCACAGTAAGACCGTGAGCATATTGATAAGTAGTAACCTTATCATATGTAGAATAAACATTTAAACTACTCGAAGTTATCTCTATATAACTACCAGAATATGCATTTTGACCATGAGTAATACGTATTAAACCGTTACCCAAACTATTAACATTAGCAGAGAAAATCAAAACCTTGCGGTGCTTTACAACATTATGCTCAGTAAGCACCAAACTTTCGCCGTCATTTAAAGTTTCGGCAGTTTTATGGTAATGACCCAATTCCTCAAGAAAATCATCTGTATACCATTCTCCGCAATCACAGGTATAGGTAGTATACCCCTGCTTTGTAGCTGTCGGAGGAGAAACTTTAACATTATAATTATGCCCTGTTGCCGACAGTTCCATATTTTCAGAGTAGTCACAAACAGTACATTCGCGCTCAGCTAAACCTGCAGTAGTACAGGTTGGTACGATAATTTGCACCCACTCGGTGTAACTGTGGCCCAATGCTTTAACATAATCACCTATATAGCTTTCGCCACACTCACATTTATAAATTGTGTAGCCTCGTTCTATGCAGGTGGGAGGGATAACGGTTAAACTATATTTATGGATAATATCCCTTACTGTACCACACACATTACAAACTGTATCGCAGTCATCATCAAACTTATGATTACCGGTTGCAATAATTGTAGTATTTTCATTACGTTTAACACCGCAAACGGTACACTCTTCGTGCTTTACACCGTTAACACCGCAGGTTTCGGTTTTGTCAATTACCCATACATAATCGTGTGTAATATTCCTAACATTGCCGCAAATATCACAGGTAATATCACACGCATTTGTATAAACGTGGTCAGGCACGTCACGTCCTTTGCCACAAACATTACAGTTTTTATCACAGGCGTTATCATAGGTATGACTTCCCGCTGCCGGAATTCGAGTGCTTTCATTTTGTTTAGAACCACAAACTGTACACTCCTCGTGCTTAAGACCGTCAACACCGCAGTTTTCGGTTTTGTCAATTACCCATATATAATTGTGGGTAATGTCTCTAACTGCGCCGCAAATATTGCAAAGTTTGTCGCAGTCATTATCATAAATATGGTCCGGCACTTCACGCAACCCATCACATACGTTACAGTTTTTATCGCATTCATTGTCGAACACATGATTATTAGTTGCAGGAATTATGGTGTTTTCATTTTTCTTTGCACCGCAAACGCTACATTCTTCGTGTTTAATGCCGTCTTGCCCACAGGTTTCCTTGCGGTCTATTACCCATTTGTAATCATGTGTAATACCACGAATTTCGCCACAAACGTTACAGTCTTCATCCCACGCATTATCATAAACGTGGTCGGGTACTTCTCGCTCTTCTTCACATGAATTACAATTTTTATCACACGCATTATCGTAAGTATGACCAAGTGCTACACCTTCGGTTACACCGCACACCTTACAGGTTTTAGCGGTAGTACAGGTTGCATTTGTATAATCGTGTGTAATTTCTCTTATTTTACCGCAAACATTACAGGTGGTATCACAAGCATTATCAAACTTATGATTGTTTGTTGCAGGAATAACTGTATTTTCATTTTTCTTTGCGCCACAAACGGAGCACTTCTCGTACTTAATACCATTAGCGCCACAGGTTTCTTCTTTTTCTATTATCCAACTATATTTATGCGCAACTGTTCTCGACTTACCACAAACATTACAAGATGCGTCACACGCATTATCATAAACGTGCTTGCCCGTAGCCGGAATTGTTGCACCCATATTTTTGGTTTTTCCGCAAATGGTACACAATTCATGTCTTGTACCGTCTACACCGCAACTATTTTCCCTATCTACTACCCATATGTAAGCATGAGTTACGGTTCTCATTTTTTTACAAATATTACAAAGTGCATCACACGCGTTATCATACACGTGGTCGGGTACTTCACGCACCTGGCTACATATATTACAGGTTGTGTCACAGGCATTATTATATCTGTGGTCACCTGTAGCAGGGATCACTGTGTTTTCGTTACGCTTTGCTCCGCAAATGGTACACTCTTCGTGCTTGCTACCATCCACACCGCAGTTATTTTGTTTATCGGTCACCCACCTACACTTATGATTATCTGTTCTTTCCTTGCCACACTTGTTACAATCAGCATCACAAATATCATCATACAAGTGGGTTACTTCTCTTACTTCGGAACATTTATTACAAACTTCATCACAATCATTATCATAACGATGGCCTGTTACAATGCCTTCCTCTTTACCACATAAAGAACATTTTTTAGGGGTAGTGCAAGTAGCCTTTTTCCAGTCATGTGTGCAATATGTATAATGCCATTCAGCCTCTAGTAAATGATCATTTTCAAGCTCAATAACAAGATTTTCCTTATCTTCGGGAGTACCGCCGTAATAAACGTCGGTTAAATTACCACATTCA
>JAZORK010000035.1:0-4335 GCA_045656485.1 Acutalibacteraceae bacterium
GCTTTTACTATGTAAGACCATCCGCGAGCGCACATTGACTTAAATGCACCCCAGAAAGATGGAATTTTGTATTCGGGAAGTTCTATAATAAAGAAGGATTTTTTAGCATTAAAGGCTGTAATTTTGTTAATAAGTAAAGCGCCAATAAAAATAAGCACAATGCCCGATAAATACATTACTGTGCTAACCCAACCTGCACCGCTGAAAAATGCACCCGCAAAAAGTGATATAACGGGGATTTTTGCACCGCAGGGCATAAAGGGGGCAAGCATTGCGGTGGCACGGCGTTCACGCTCGTTACGGATGGTACGACTTGCCATAATACCAGGTACTGCACAACCCACAGTTATAACAAAGGGAATAACCGATTTACCCGAAAGACCCACCCTTTTGAAAATGGGGTCAAGCACTACAGCCACACGGGACATATAACCGCAGTCTTCGAGTAAGGCTATAAGGAAGTACATTACCATTACAAGCGGTAAAAAGCCGACAACGGCAACCACACCGCCAATAACACCGTCAACCAAAATGGCGGAAAGCAAGGGGTTTGCACCGCTTAGAAGTTCACCAATAAATCCTTGGAATGCTTCAAGCCAGTAAACAAGTATATCGGCAATAGGCTGACCAACCCACACTTGCGAAATTTGGAACACAAGGAACATTACAACCGCAAAAATCGGAATACCAAGCCATTTATTTGTAAGAACGGCGTCGATTTCATCGCTAAAATTACGTTCGCTTGTTAAAACCTTGCGGGTTTCAACCTGCTTTACAATGCCGTTTACAAACTCAAAGCGTTTGCGGTCTTCGGCTTTAACCTGTTCTTTATCGGTCAAATCAATATCACCTTGGTTGTAAGGTGCTTTTTGGGTTTTGCCCACGATTGAAACGGCAGTTTCAATAACTGCTTTTAAGCCGTCAGCATTGGTAGAAACGGTGTTAACAACCGCACATCCAAGTTTTTTGCTTAAAGCCTTGGCATCGATTTCGGTTTCCTTTTTTTCGTTTATATCACTCTTGTTAAGTGCTACTACAACAGGAATCCCAAGTTCTAAAAGCTGTGTTGTAAAGAAAAGGCTTCGGCTTAGGTTGGTAGCATCCACAATATTTATAATAACATCGGGATTTTCGTTTTTAACATAGTCGCTTGTGACACTTTCTTCGTTTGTAAAGGGCGACATCGAGTAAGCACCCGGTAGGTCAACAGCAATAAGTTTTTCGTTTGTGTTACTATAAATTTTCTTTATAGTATGTTCTTTTTTGTCAACCGTAACGCCTGCCCAGTTGCCAACTTTTTCGTTAGAGCCGGTCAAAGCATTATACATTGTGGTCTTACCTGTGTTTGGGTTGCCTGTAAAAGCAATTCGCATAAAATTCTCCTTTATATCTTAGTTAGCCTACGCTAACTGATGTTTTTAAAAATAGACCGAAGTAGGTTTTGGTTAAAAAACCTTAATTGCTTCGGCTAAGTGGTTGTCAATACTGTACCTAGCATCCTTAATTGATACTACACAGGTTGATTTAAGGCGAGAAACAACTGTAATACTTTCACCGCTGTAACAGCCGAGTGAAAACAAAAAGTCGTTTAATTCTTCGTCGTCTGTATCAATTTGCTTAATAATGTATTCAATTCCTAAATCTGTTTCTTTAAGTGTCATAATAGTCCTCTCAGAAAGGGAATAGACTTCGATTAGCATAGGCTAACTAAAAGCCTTAAAAAAGTGTTAGCACACGCTAACCAAATGATATTATAAGTAAGTTACCCTCGTTTGTCAAGCGTTTTTTAGAAAATTTTGCTATATTTTGATACAAAAGCAGGGGAGGGGTTTCCCTCCCATTTAGTTTTGTACTATTTTGGTAGGACGGCTACCCGTCCGAAACATTATATTTATATAGATGCTTATTCAAAAAAATCATCAGTTGAACAATTTAAAATTTGTGCAAGCTGGGGCAAGAATATAATATCGGGATAACAAATTCCGTTTTCCCACTTATGTACCGCTTGTCCTGAAACTCCAAGCAACCTACCAAAGCCAGATAGCGATAAATTATTCTCTTTGCGATAATTTTTAATTCTGTCTGCGATTGTAATTTGATAAATGGGCAATTCCATGGTGGGTTACCGTCCTTTCTTGTATCGAATTTTATTAAAAAAAATTGATAATGTTTAAATATAAACAAAAAAGCACCCTTACGGGTGCAAAGCGAATTTTGCCCGAAGATATATTGGGCAAACAAAAAACACACCCGAACAGTCCGGATGTGCGGCAAAATATTCCTTGCGTTAACGTACCGAAGGCGATATATATGACATCCGATAAATAGAAGTATGAGTATAAGTTGTCATCATATTTTTCGCCACCTTTCGTTAAAGTTTTAATTTACAAAAATAGTATAGTACAGTAATTCCCGCTTGTCAACCGCTATTATGGCAGTTTTTGTCAACCATTGGTTGTCAAAAGGGGAAAGGGGATAAAAAAGGCACCCGTTTGGGTGCCTTTTAATCATTTCTTGGTTTATTCTTCGGAAAAATCGTCCTTACCAACACCGCAAAGGGGGCAAACAAAATCTTCGGGTAAGTCTTCCCATTTTGTGCCTGCTTCAATGCCGTTATCGGGGTCGCCTAATTCTTCGTCATAAACGTAACCGCAAATATCGCATACGTATTTCATTTGAATTTCTCCTTTATATTAAAATTAATAATTTTCAGCGTGGATTTCAAAATATGCTTTGGGGTGGTCGCAGGTGGGGCAAATTTCGGGTGCCTTTTCGCCGATTATGATGTGGCCACAGTTGCGGCATTCCCAAACCTTAACTTCGCTCTTTTCAAACACTTGTTGCATTTCAACATTTTTAAGAAGTGCGCGGTAGCGTTCTTCATGGTGTCTTTCAATAGCGGCTACTAAGCGGAATTTCTTTGCAAGCTCAGGGAAGCCTTCTTCTTCGGCATCCTTTGCAAAGCCTTCGTACATATCGGTCCATTCGTAGTTTTCGCCTTCGGCAGCGATTAAAAGGTTGTCCTTAGTGTCGCCAATGCCACCGTGAAGCTCTTTAAACCACATTTTAGCATGTTCTTTTTCGTTTTCTGCAGTCTTTAAGAAAAGAGCTGCAATTTGTTCAAAGCCTTGCTTTTTAGCTTTGGAAGCAAAGTAGGTGTATTTATTTCTTGCCTGAGATTCGCCCGCAAAAGCGGCGCCAAGATTTTTTTCGGTTTTAGTACCTGCATATTTATTAGCCATAGTAAAAACTCCTTTATAATAGGTTTATTTTAGTATAACATATCCTAAAATAAATATGCAATAAAATTATAAAATTTCTTTGGCAAGCTTTTTGATTTGGTCGATTGTTTCGTCCTTTACAGCCGAGTTTACGGTAACGGTTGTGTCGGTAAAGGTGATGTCCTTACTGTTTTCAAACATCTTTTTAATAGTTTTAGCCGCTACGGGTGCCCAGCTACCGTTTTCAATAATGCCAATTTTGCGGTTTTTATAGCCGTGGTCGGTTAAGTGGTGGATAAATTCATGCATAAAGGGGAAAATACCGCCATTGTAGGTGGTGGTAGCAAGAACTATCTTGCCATAGCGGAATGCATCTTCAACCGCTTCTGCCATATCGCAGCGTGCAAGGTCGTTAACGGCTACCTTTTTGCATCCTAATGCTATCAATTCTTCGGCTAAAATTTCCACCGCTTTTTTGGTGTTGCCGTAAACTGAGGTGTAGCAAATTACAACTCCTTCGCTTTCAACACCGTAGGAAGACCAAGTGTTGTATAAATCAAGGTAATAACCTAAGTTTTCACTCAAAACTGGTCCGTGCAAGGGGCAAATAGTTTTAATGTCAAGTGCGGTGGCTTTTTTAAGCACTGCCTGAACCTGAACACCAAATTTACCAACAATGCCAAAGTAGTAACGTCTCGCTTCGCAAGCCCAGTCTTCTTCACAGTCTAAAGCACCAAATTTGCCAAAAGCGTCAGCCGAGAATAACACCTTATCGTAACTGTCATAAGTCATCATAACTTCGGGCCAGTGCACCATAGGTGCGGTTATAAAGTTAAGGGTGTGTTTGCCTAAGGAAAGTGTGTCACCTTCCTTTACAACAAGGCGGGTGTCGGTAAAATCGGTGCCGAAAAATCTTTGCATCATAGCAAACGCCTTATCGGTAGAAACAACAATTGTTTCGGGATAAACTAACATAAATTCGGCAATGCTAGAAGAATGGTCAGGCTCCATATGTTGAATAATAAGGTAGTCAGGTGTAGTGTCGCCAAGTTCTGCCTTAATATTGGCTAGCCATTCATCCTTAAAGTTTATATCCACCGAATCCATTACGGCA
>JAZORK010000036.1:0-10040 GCA_045656485.1 Acutalibacteraceae bacterium
CCTTGTGTCTTAGAACGAAGGTCGGTAGCGTAACCGAACATATCACCGAGAGGTACGCGGGAGTTGATTTGCTTAACACCTGTACGGTCTTCGAAGCCTTGGATTTCGCCACGACGAGAGTTAAGGTCGCCGATAACGTCGCCCATGTATTCTTCAGGAACGATTACAGTAACCTTCATGATAGGTTCAAGCAATACGGGTTCTGCTTTGCGGCAAGCTTCTTTGAATGCCATAGAACCAGCAATCTTAAACGCCATTTCAGAAGAGTCAACTTCGTGGTAAGAACCGTCATAAAGTGTAACCTTAACGTCAACTACAGGATAACCTGCGAGAACACCAGCTTGGAGTGAACCCTTAATACCTGTGTCAACAGCGGGGATGTATTCCTTAGGAATGCTACCGCCGGTAACGGCATTAATAAATTCATAACCCTTACCAGTTTCGTTGGGTTCAAGCTTAATCTTAACGTGACCGTATTGACCTGAACCACCAGATTGACGCTTGTACTTAGTTTCGTGGTCAACAAACTTCTTAATGCTTTCCTTGTAAGCAACCTGAGGAGCACCAACGTTTGCTTCTACCTTAAATTCACGGAGAAGACGGTCAACGATGATTTCAAGGTGTAATTCACCCATACCAGCGATGATGGTCTGACCGGTTTCTTCATCGGTGTAAGCCTTGAAGGTCGGGTCTTCTTCAGCAAGCTTTGCAAGAGCGAGACCCATCTTTTCTTGACCAGCTTTGGTCTTGGGCTCGATAGCAACACGGATAACAGGTTCCGGGAAGTTCATTGATTCGAGGATAACAGGATGCTTCTCGTCGCAAAGAGTATCACCAGTGGTGGTATTCTTAAGACCAACCGCAGCAGCAATGTCACCAGCATAGCAGGTTTCAATGTCTTCTCTGTGGTTAGCGTGCATTTGGAGAATACGTCCTAAACGTTCGCGGTGTTGTTTAACAGTGTTGTAAACGCCGCTACCTGCATCAACAGAACCGGAATATACACGGAAGAAGCAGATTTTACCAACATAGGGGTCGGTAGCAATCTTAAATGCGAGAGCTGCAAAAGGCTCATCGTCAGAAGAATGTCTAACTTCTTCTTCTTCAGTATCGGGGTTAATACCCTTAATAGCTTCGATATCGGTCGGAGCGGGCATAAAGTCGATAACTGCGTCGAGTAAGGGTTGTACACCCTTGTTTCTGTAAGAAGTACCGCAGCAAATCGGAACCATTTCGTTAGCGATAGTAGCTTTACGGATAATCTTCTTCATTTCTTCAACGGAAGGTTCTTCACCTTCGAAGTATTTTTCCATAAGAGCTTCGTCTTGCTCAACGATGTTTTCGATAAGGTTTGTACGGTATTTATCTGCAAGTTCCTTCATATCTTCGGGAATTTCTTCTTCTCTTACATCTTTACCAAGGTCATCATAATACATGATAGCCTTCATGTTGAGAAGGTCGATAATACCCTTAAATGTGTCTTCAGCACCAACAGGTAACTGAATCGGAACTGCGTTACAATTGAAGCGTTCCTTGATCATATCAAGAACGCGATAGAAGTCGGCACCCATGATGTCCATTTTATTAACGTAAATCATACGGGGTACACGATATTCGTCAGCCTGACGCCATACAGTTTCAGACTGGGGTTCAACACCGCCCTTTGCGCACAATACGGTTACAGAACCGTCAAGTACACGGAGTGAACGTTGAACTTCAACAGTAAAGTCAACGTGACCGGGAGTGTCGATAATATTGATACGATGGTCATTCCAGAAACAGGTGGTAGCAGCAGAAGTGATAGTGATACCACGTTCTTGTTCTTGCTCCATCCAGTCCATTGTAGCGCCGCCATCATGAGTTTCACCCATCTTACGGTTAACACCTGTATAGAAAAGGATACGCTCTGTGGTAGTGGTTTTACCGGCGTCAATGTGGGCCATGATACCAATATTTCTTGTCATTTCAAGAGATACCTTTCTTGGCATATAAACCTCCATACCGCATTAGCGGTTACCAATAAAATCTTGTGTTTTAAATTACCATCTGTAATGTGCAAACGCTTTGTTTGATTCGGCCATCTTGTGTGTGTCTTCACGCTTCTTAGCAGCGCCGCCAACACCGTTAACAGCATCTAAAATTTCAGCTGCGAGACGTTCTTTCATAGTTCTTTCAGAACGCTTACGGCTGTATGTTGTTAACCAACGAAGACCGAGAGTTTGCTTTCTTTCGGGACGAACTTCAAAAGGTACTTGATATGTTGCACCGCCCTTACGTACAGCCTTAACTTCGAGTTGGGGCATAACGTTTTCCATTGCAGCGTCGAACACTTCAAGGGGGTCCTTCCCTGTTTTTTCAGTAATGATGTCGAATGCGCCGTAAACAATCTTTTGAGCAACACCCTTCTTACCATCAAGCATAATGTTGTTGATAAGACGTGTAACTACCTTTGAATTGTAAACAGGATCCGGTAATACATCACGTTTAGCAATAAAGCCTCTTCTTGGCACTTTGCTTCCCTCCTTCATAGTAATGATATCATAGGTACTCGAGTTGACTTCCCCGTCGCACCAAGCCGGCTTTCATATATATAAGCCGCTGCTTGATCTGGCAGCAGAGAATAAGTCTACTTAATTATTTTGCACCCTTTTTTGGACGTTTTGCACCGTATTTTGAACGGCTTTGCATTCTGTTAGCAACACCCTGAGTATCAAGACTGCCACGTACGATATGGTAACGTACACCAGGTAAGTCCTTAACACGGCCGCCACGAATAAGAACAACGCTGTGTTCCTGTAAGTTGTGACCGATACCGGGGATGTAAGCAGATACTTCGATACCGTTTGAAAGACGTACTCTGGCAATCTTACGAAGAGCAGAGTTAGGCTTCTTAGGTGTAGAAGTTTTAACCGCTGTGCACACGCCACGCTTTTGCGGTGAGTCATGATCGGTAAGTTGGCGCTTCATTGAGTTGTAGCCCTTTAAAAGAGCAGGAGCTTTAGCCTTCTTTTCGATAGTAGCACGACCGCTGCGAACCAATTGGTTAAAGGTAGGCACCGTTTCATCTCTCCTTTCTCGAATATTTGTGAAATGACCGAAAAACATAATTTTGCATAGTATTTCACGCTAAAAAATTTTACCACACTATGTCAAATATGTCAACTGTTTTTTTATATATGTGAGGACTTATTTTTATATTGACATTATTTTAACAATGAAGTACAATATTTATGCAATTTTTTTGTCGAAGGTGGATAAAATGGCAGGTAATATTTCTAACTCGGTAATAAAGCGTTTACCACGATATTATAGATTTTTAGGCGAATTAAAGGCTTCGGGTATGAGTAAAATTTCCTCTCGTGAATTGGCTGAGCGAATGGGCGTTACGGCTAGCCAAATCAGGCAAGACCTTAACTGCTTCGGCGGTTTTGGTCAGCAGGGCTATGGTTATAATATTGGCATTTTGCAAGAAGAAATTGCATACATATTGGGTCTTGATAAACCTAAAAGCATTATTCTTATCGGTGTGGGTAATTTAGGCCGTGCCGTTACAATGCATATGAACTTTGAATCTAAGGGTTTTCATTTAGCAGGGCTTTTTGATTCTAAGGAATCTATTGTGGGTCAAATTGTTAAAAACCAGCCTGTAAGAAGTATGGATACTTTGGATGAGTTTTGCCGTGAAAACTTACCCAAGGCGGCTATTCTTTGTATCCCTAAGGAAGCGGCACAAAAAATTACCGAACAGCTTATAAAGTTGGGTGTTAAGAATTTTTGGAATTTTAGCCATTATGATATGGTTGTAAACCACCCCGATATCAAGGTAGAAAATGTGCACCTAGGCGATAGCCTTACAAGGCTTTCTTATAAAATGACAAATAAATAATTAGGGATTCATAATTAAAAGGCGACCAAACGGTCGCCCTTTTTTATTTCTTCTTTTTATGAATATTTCGTATTGTCTTTTTAGGTTTTTGGTAGTTGGATTTTTGACCTTGTGGTGGGGTGGCAAGGCAGTTTTTACCCGTGCCGATAAGGTCAAAGCGTTTTGCTTTTTTAAGTGCCGATAGCACAAGCTCACGGTTTTCGGGTTTGAAATATTGCAAAAGTGCACGTTGTTCTGCCTTTTCTTTTGCGGTTTTAGGCACATAGACCTTTTGCATTGTAGTTGGGTCTAACCCAGTATAGAACATACAGGTTGAAACGGTGCCGGGTGTGGGGTAGAAGTCCTGTACCTGCTCGGGATGAAGGTTATTACGCTTTAAGAAAAGCGACAATTCGATAGCGTCGTTAATTGTACTACCGGGGTGTGAGGACATTAAATAAGGCACCAAATATTGCTTTTTGCCTGCCGATTTTGTAAGCTCGTAAAAGCGCTTTTCAAAGCGGTTGTAAACTTCGATTTTAGGTTTGCCCATATATTTTAAAATATTGTTTGAGCAATGCTCGGGCGCGACCTTTAATTGCCCGCTGACGTGGTGGGTGATAAGCTCTTTGAAAAAGCTTTCGTCCTTATCGGCCACAAGGTAGTCAAAGCGAATACCCGAACGGATGAACACCTTTTTAACCTTGGGCAGTTTGCGAAGTTCACGCAACAGTTTTAAATAGTCGCTGTGGTCAACTTCTACCGCAGGGCACATAGTAGGTGCTAAGCACTTTTTGTCGGCGCAAAGACCTGCTTTTTCCTGCTTTTTGCAAGACGGGAAGCGGAAATTCGCCGTAGGACCGCCAATATCGTGAATATAGCCCTTGAAATCATCCATTTCGGTGATTTTTTTAGCCTCTTCAATAACCGATTTATGACTTCTTGCGGTGATTTGTCTGCCTTGGTGGAAAGCGAGCGAGCAAAAATTACAAGCACCAAAGCAACCACGGTTATGAATAATGGAAAACTTAACTTCGGCAATACCCGGCACACCACCTTTAGATTCGTAAGATGGGTGATAATTACGCATAAAGGGAAGCGAATAAACTTTGTCCATTTCGGCTTCACTTAAAGGTGGCATTGGTGGGTTTTGCACCAAAATTTTATTTTTGTGTTTTTGAATAATCACTCTGCCACGCACGGCGTCCGATTCGGTTTGTTGAATTTTGGTCGAAACGGCATATTGCTTTTTGCCTTGGTCGGTAGGTTCTTTTACCATTTCAAAGGAAGGACATTCCTGTGCTTTTGGAATGGGGGTATAATCCTTGCTTTCAACCGCGTAGCAAGTGCCTTTAATATCGGTTAAATCGGTGATTTTCTCGCCATTATTTAGGCGGTTTGCAATTTCTACAATATGCTTTTCACCCATACCGTACATAAGTAAATCGGCGGTAGAATCAATAAGAATTGAAGGGCGAACAGCATCATCCCAATAGTCGTAATGGGCAAAACGGCGAAGGGAGCTTTCGATACCGCCTATCGCAATCGGTACGTCACCGTAAATTCGGCGGATATTTTTGCAATAAACGATGGTAGCACGGTCGGGTCTCGCACCTGATTTACCGCCAGGGGTATAAGCATCGTCACTGCGGCGTTTTTTGGCGGCTGTGTAGTGGGCAACCATAGAGTCAATATTACCACCGTTTACTAAAAATGCTAAACGGGGAAGACCAAAGCGTTTGTAGTCTTCGTCACTTCTCGGTTGGGGAATAATGCAAACCTTAAAGCCTTCGTTTTCAAGTACACGGGATATTATTGCAGTACCAAACGAGGGATGGTCAACATAGGCATCCCCTGTTACTATTATAAAGTCGGGCTGAGACCAGCCATATTCTTTCATTTCTTTTAAAGTTATGGGTAAAAACGGCATAAAATCACCTTAAAAATTGATATAAATTAAGTATACCATAAATTTTAAGGTTTCACAAGGAGTATTGTAATGACATTTTTTGAGTGGTTTTACAAAAATTTAATACTTTCGGGGATTTTTGTTTTAATAATGCTTTTAAGTGTGATTTTTATAAAATATTTTGTGCCCGATACCTTTGCCGAATTACAAAAATTTCACAAGGATAAAATTTTAAGCGATACCAAAATCAGCGAGGTTATAGACGGTGAATTTTAAGGTCTTCGGCACACAAATTTATATATCCTTTTTGTTTGCCGCAGTTATAACAATAATGCTTGCAACCGATAAAACAGGACTTCTTTTGCCGACACTTTTTGCTGTTTTTATGCACGAATGTGGGCATCTTTTTATGATGTGGTTATTAAGGTGTGCGCCAAAACAAATAAGGCTTATACCTGCAAGTGTGCAAATTACAAGCACCTTTTCGGGTGGGTATAAAAACGACGTGTTAATCGCTCTGTCAGGCCCGTTTATAAACATTTTGCTTTTCGGAGTGTTTTATTATAATTTTTTAAAGTTTGAAAATGAGTTTGTTCGATATTTTGCCTTAATTAATTTGGTGTTAGGTATTTTTAATTTATTGCCAGTAAAGGGGCTGGACGGCGGCACGGTGCTTTTGAGTTTTTTGTGTAAATTTACCGATATAAATAAAGCAACCCTTTTGGTTAAGGGCGTTAGCCTTTTTGTTGCAACCATTATTTTAATAACCGCCGTAATGCTTATTGTAAAGGGCGAAACCAACCTTTCACTTTTTATAATGGGTATTTATTTGGTTGTAATGAGTGTTATGAAGATGTGAAAAATTTATATTTGTTGCGTAAGCCACACCAAAATTCTTCATTCTTCATTAAAAAAGGCCGCCGAAGCGGTCCTTTTTTAATCCTATTCTCCGTCCCAATAAATCTTGGCACCTTTTTCAAAGCGTGGGAGCATTTCTTCTAATTCTTGCTTGTTGTTAGCAAAGCGGATGTCATAATGTTCGTCATACATATCATCCTGCAAGCCTTGTAAGCAAGGGGTAAGGGTGCGGTATGCACTATTAACATAAATTTTGCTACCCGAAGCGTGAATGTTTTCTTTTTGGTGGGGAATTACATTCCAGTTAATAATTTGGCGTGCGGGGGAGTCCATTGTGTTGTCGGTGAAATATGCGCTTATAACATTCATTTCACTCTTAACCCATTTGTCTTCTCTTTTTCTGTAACCGCCTGTAACACCGCGAATACAGCCTTCAATACCACGGATACCGCCATCGTTTGTGCGTGTGCCCCAACCCATACTTGTAAAGCGCATAAGGTTGTTTGACATTACGAAATTATCCACAACGGAAGTATCTTGGTCGAAGAACTCAATATCGGCATTGTTGTATTCAAAAAGGTTTTCGGTGTAGGTAATGTCTTTATAAACAGTACCCTTTTGGTCACCCTGCCAGGTGAGAGCGCTGTCGTAAGTTTGGTAGAACCAGTTGTTCTTAACTAAAATGTTTTCAATTACAAGGTTTGGGATACCTGCCCAGAATTCAATAGCGTTGCCGTAGCGAAGCCAACCGATTTTTCCGCCAACCCAAAGACCGCCGATATAACCGATTTCACAGTTGGTAACGGTGACACCGCTTTTAGCATCAGGAAGGAAAAGTGCAAAAGCAGCGGTGTATTTAAAGCAAATGTTATCTATTGTGATATTCTCAGCTCCACGCATAAAGAAAAGGTGAACGGTAGGCATAATTTCAATATCGTGGTAAACTTCATTTGGTTTACCCAAATCACAGTAAAGGTGGAAAACCTTGTTTTCAAGGTCGTGGAAGTAGTCGCCGTTGTTTTCTAAGGTGTCAACACCCTTCCATTTTTGAACACCTGCAACCTTGCCGTAGTCAAGAATACAACCACTAGCATAGGGGTAATCGAAAGCAATTTGCCAAATGTTAGGTTTAACTTCTACCCAACTGTCATTTTCGGCATAATTTTCGGGTGAGCCGAAAATCTTCGGTTTCATACCTTCGCCGTAAGAACCGTATGTAACGCCGTTAACGGTATTAAGTGAACGACCAAAACGGAAGGTACTGCCACGCTCGAAAAGTACAGCGTCGCCTTCCTTTAAAGGTAACTTTTCAATAGCATCAAGTGTCTTAACTGCGCTTTCGGGGGAAAGACCGTCGTTTGCGTCATCACCGTTTGCCGAAACGTAGTATTTTGTGCCCTTAATTTCATAAATTTCTTCGGTGTTGGGGGTATTAAGGATTTTAGCACGAAGCTCGTCCGCTTCTGCTTCTAAATAACCTGTAGCAGTGTTGCCGTAATTTGCACGAAGCTTAGCAACGGCAATCTCATCGGTTAATTCAATATTAATAACATTTGGATTTTTCATAAAGCATTTCCTTTCGGTTAATTACTTAAGTTAAGTATAGCAATAAGACTCGAAAATGTAAAGGATTTTGTGTGTAATAAACGTACGGTTGATAAGATATAACTTTTAAATTATTTGCCATTTATGTGTAAATGTGGTATAGTTTGTATGACAATCAATTGCGGTTAAGAAAAAATTTTTATTTTTTTGCAATGAAATTTAAAGTTTCGCCGTTATTATAATGAAAAAGGAATTGTAAAATGCTTTTTTTGATGACTGTTTATGGAGCGATAACTCCGGAAGAAACAATACATATTGAAGATTTGATTGCTAGAATTGGCACAAGGGACAGGAATGCCTTTAAGTCTTTTTACGAAGAGACAAAGGCCGATGTTTATGGTTTTGCGTTGGCTATTCTAAAAAACAGGTACGATGCCGAAGACGTTATGCAGTCGGTATATATTAAGGTATATAATTCGGCGGCAAGCTATAAAGCAAACGGCAAACCTATGGCGTGGGTGCTAACCATTACCAAAAATTTGTGTCACGATAAATTAAGGCTGGAGTCTAAACAAAGCGAATTCACTGTGGTAGAAGAAAATGATGCTTCTATTTCTAACAATATGAAGGCCGACGATAAATTGCTTTTAGAATACTGTTTATCATCGCTTAAAGAAGATGAGCGTAATATTGTGGTTTTACATAGCGTATCGGGACTTCGCCACCGTGAAATTGCTGAGCTTTTAAAAATGCCAGAAGGCACGGTGCAATCAAAATATAACAGGGCATTAGCAAAAATTAAAAACTTTTTGGAAAGGGGCGGATATAATGAATGAACAACAAATTGAAAATAAGGTAAAATCCGCCTTTACAAGCGATATACCCGATAATTTTGACCAGATACTTTCAAAATGTGAAGCGCAAGAAAAGATTGTAAAAATGCCTAAGGCAAAGATATTAAGCCCCAAATATATGCGAATAATTATAAGCACTGCCGCTGTGTTGGTTCTTGTTGTAACTGCGGGCTTGGTAGGTCGTGATATTTCAAACCGCGGTCAAGATATTGGTGTCACGGAAGAAGAGTTTTTTGGTTCTACGGTTGATAACGGAATTTCCGATGCGACCGTTACCGATACCTCGAACGAGGCGGAGAATGATTCCAGCAATAATACTGACAATTCCTCTTCAAATCAAAGCAGTGACACCAATAGTGTAGGTAGCGATAAAGATACTTTAAATAGTGATAAAAATAGTGTAGGTAGCGATAAAGACACTTCAAATAGTGATAAAAATAGTGTAGATAGTGATAAAGACACTTCGAAGGGTGATAAGGATAGTGCGGACACCCACTCAAGTGCCGCAGTTGTAGGTGATAGTGTAGCTGGCGATAACGGCGAACCTACTAAGGAAGGTTACATCGGATTGAAAAAGGCAAAGAAAATTGCCCTGAAAGATGCCGATTTAACCGAAGACGAGATATTTGGACTATACACTTCTTTAATCAAAAAAACTGAAGAACCAACCTATGTAATTGCTTTTAGCACCGATTTAGACGAATATATATATTCTATTGATGCTTTCAGCGGTAAAATTAAAAAAGAGATAAAGAATAGAAAATACATCGGTATAGAAAAAGCAAAGGAACTTGCTTTTGAAGAGGTAGGGGTAAATGCTAAAGATGTAGATGATTTTGATTACGCTTTAAAAGAAGATTGCTATTTGATGGTTTTCTACGTTGAAAAGGTAAGATATATGGTAAATATCGATGCGGTAACCGGCAAAATATTTTTTGTTGACCCCGAAGTAAAGAAAAATCAAGATGAATCGCCTGATGAAAGCGACACAACAAAAACAGAAGAAGAA
>JAZORK010000037.1:0-1107 GCA_045656485.1 Acutalibacteraceae bacterium
TAACAATGTGGTTAGCAATTTGCTGACTTTGAGTATTACCAACGTTACAAACGAATCTCAGGCGGCGAGTACGTCTGTTAACGTGCGGGGTACGCTGAATTTAAGGCGTCAGCAAGGAAAGTTTATCGGTTCTTTTCCCACCTACGGATACCTAAAAGACCCGGATGATAAACATCATCTTATTATTGACGAGGAAACAGCACCGATAGTGCGAATGATTTTTGAACGCTTTATTGCGGGCGAAAGTATAATAGGTATTACTAAAGACCTGAACGAAATGGGTATACCCAATCCGTCAATGTATAAAAAGCAAAAGGGGCTAAACTACAAGCACCCGTCGGGGAGAAGCAATGACGGTCTATGGCCCGATAGTTCGGTACGCCGAATTTTACAGAACCGTATGTATGTCGGCGATATGGTGCAGGGCAAGAATACTACCTATAGTTATAAAATTAAGCAGTGCCGTGCAATACCTAAGGACGAGTGGATTATTGTTGAGGGAACCCATGAGCCGATTATCAGCCATGAAACCTTTGACAATGCACAGGCTCTTTTTAACAAGCATATTCGAAAGAGTCCGAAGAAGAAAAACGTTGATTTGTTTTCGGGAATTGTGCGGTGTGCAGACTGCAAGCGTGTGATGAATAAAAAGACCAATCAGCACTCGTATGGAACTTATCACTATTATCGTTGTGTTACAGCACGAAAGATGAAAAAATCAGCCTGCACAAACCACACCATACGTATTGACAAGTTAGAAGAGGCAGTTTTTTTGAGTATTCAAAATATGATTAATACTGCGGTTACAATGAGCGATATGTTAGGTTTGATTAATAATAATGCTAAACGAAAAAGCGAATCGAGTCATCTTCAAAAGGCACTAAAAACGCAAGTATCTGAACGGGAAAAATTGGTGACGATGCTTACTGACCTTTATCCCGACTGGAAAAGCGGTGTTATTACAATGGATGAATATCAAATGTTAAAGGAACGTCTTAATGAGAGGCTTAGAGTTATTGACGAAAAAATTGCCGGACTTACCAAATCGGCAGAGCAATTCAAAAACGGTATCAACGAAGATAACGACTTTGTAGCGCATTTTAAGAA
>JAZORK010000038.1:0-11351 GCA_045656485.1 Acutalibacteraceae bacterium
CTGAAGATTTGGAAAATCTAATAACAATTTTACAAAGTGATCCAAGACCCCATTATCATAACGATGATCGTGTTTATGCCTTTGAATATGCGAAATATCATATTGAATTTAGGGTAGAAAATGGCGTTTTATTGGTTTGTAGTATTGAAGAAATAAAGGATGGCAGTAATGTATAAAATTTTATCAAAAAAGGTTTTGAACCCTACAGTTACACAAATGGATATTGAAGCACCGCTTGTAGCTCGCAAAGCACAGGCAGGGCAGTTTATAATTCTTCGTGTGGATGAAGACGGCGAGCGTATTCCTTTAACCGTTGCAGGTTTTGATAGAGAAAAGGGTAGTGTTCGTATTATTTTTCAAATTGTGGGTGCAACTACCTATAAGCTAAATTTAAAAAACAAAGGCGATTATATTGCCGATTTTGTAGGTCCTTTAGGTAAAGCGACCGAAACTGACGGACTTCGTAAAGTTTGTGTTGTTGGCGGCGGTGTTGGTTGCGCTATTGCTTTGCCTGTGGCTCAAAAACTTAAAGAACTCGGCTGTGAAGTACACTCAATAATCGGCTTTAGAAATAAGGATTTAGTTATTTTGGAAGACGAATTTTCGGCTGCATCAACTAAACTTACAATTATGACCGATGATGGCTCGTACGGCATTAAAGGTCTTGTTACCGAACCTTTAAAAATCGCTTTGGAAAACGGCGAAAATTACGATGAAATCATAACAATCGGACCCCTTATTATGATGAAATTCGTAGTTGCCACAACCAAGCCTTTTGGTGTAAAAACTACTGTTTCTATGAACCCTGTTATGATTGACGGTACAGGTATGTGTGGCGGTTGCCGACTTACAGTTGGGGGAGAGACCAAGTTTGCTTGTGTTGACGGCCCCGATTTTGACGGATTTTTAGTTGATTTTGATGAAGCTATGAACCGTAGCGCTACCTATCGTGATTTTGAGCGTCACGCTTATGAAGATAGCTGTAATTTATTTAAAAAGGATGTGGAATAATGCCTGCAAATATGTCTTTAACCAGAAACGAAATGCCTACACAAGATGCAGGTATTCGTTCTACCAATTTTAATGAAGTAGCTTTAGGCTATAGTGAAGAAACCGCTATTGATGAAGCGCTTCGTTGCCTTGAATGTAAAAATATGCCTTGTGTTTCGGGTTGCCCTGTTAATATTCACATACCTGAATTTATAGCCCGAATTAAAGAAGGTGATTTTGAAGGCGCATACCAAGTAATCGCTAAATCTTCAAGCCTTCCTGCGGTTTGCGGTCGTGTTTGTCCGCAAGAAACACAGTGTGAATCTAAATGTGTTCGCGGTATAAAGGGTGAAAGTGTTGGTATTGGCAGACTTGAACGCTTTGTAGCCGATTGGCATAATGCACATAATAACGAAAATCTTCAAAAACCCGAAAGCAACGGTCACAAGGTTGCAATTGTCGGCTCAGGTCCTTCGGGTCTTGCTTGTGCAGGTGATTTGGCCAAAAAAGGTTATGATGTAACCGTTTTTGAAGCCTTGCACGTTGCAGGTGGCGTTTTGGTATACGGCATACCCGAATTCCGTTTGCCTAAAACGGTTGTACAAAAGGAAGTTGACACATTAAAAGTCTTAGGTGTTAAAATTGAAACCAATGTTGTAATTGGTAAAACAATTACTGTTGATGAGCTTTTTGAAGATGGCTTTGAAGCAGTGTTTATAGGTTCGGGTGCAGGTTTACCACGATTTATGAGAATACCGGGTGAAGCTTTAAACGGCGTTTATTCGGCTAACGAATTTTTAACCCGAAATAACCTTATGAAAGCCTATAAATCGGATAGTGCAACCCCGGTTATGCAAACCAAAAAGACAGTTGTTGTGGGTGGCGGTAACGTGGCAATGGATGCTGCAAGAACCGCAAAACGTTTGGGTGCCGACGTAACCGTTGTATATAGACGTACCGAAAAAGAATTGCCTGCTCGCCGTGAAGAAGTGGAACACGCCATGGAAGAGGGAATCGCCTTTAAATTCCTTACAAATCCGCTTGAAATCAAGGGAAAAGACGGTTGGGTTGATTCAATTATTTGCGAACAAATGGAGCTTAGCGAACCTGATGAATCGGGCAGAGCAAGGCCTGTGAGCGTACCTGACAGTAATTTTGAAGTTGAAGCTGACTGTGTAATAATGTCAATAGGTACATCGCCTAATCCGCTTATTAAATCCACAACCAAAGGCTTAGATGTAAACCGTTGGGGCGGAATTATTGTAGAAGAATCAACAGGTCTTACTTCACGTGAAGGCGTATATGCAGGTGGTGATGCCGTAACGGGCGCAGCTACTGTAATTCTTGCAATGGGTGCAGGTAAAACCGCCGCAAAGGCAATTGATGAATATATAAAAAGTAAATAAAATTACTAGGCGCACAGGTTAAATGTGCGCCTTATTTTATATTGAAAAAGGCATCCGCTTATAAACGGATGCCTTTTTGATATGATGTTATTATATGTTTTTAATTATTTAATTGTGCCGAGTGAGGTTTCTTTTTGAATAACGTCGTGTGCGCCGCCTTCAACAATACTTGTAGCAGAAACTAAGGTGAGTTTTGCTTTTTCCTTAAGTTCGGCAATTGTTAATGCACCGCAGTTGCACATGGTAGACTTAACCTTTGCAAGTGAAAGATTAACATTGTCTTTAAGTGTACCTGCATAAGGAACGTAAGAGTCAACGCCTTCTTCGAAGGAGAGTTTCTTATCGCCACCTAAGTCGTAACGTTGCCAGTTACGAGCACGGTTAGAGCCTTCACCCCAGTATTCCTTATAGTAGTTGCCGTTAATAGCAATCTTATTTGTTGGGCTTTCGTCAAAACGAGCAAAGTAACGACCGAGCATCATAAAGTCAGCACCCATAGCAAGTGCTAATGTGATGTGGTGGTCATGTACGATACCACCGTCAGAGCAAACAGGAATATAAACGCCTGTCTTTTCGAAATATTCGTCACGAGCTGCACATACGTCAATAAGAGCAGTTGCTTGGCCACGGCCGATACCCTTAGTTTCGCGGGTGATACAGATAGAACCACCACCGATACCAACCTTAATAAAGTCAGCACCTGCTTCGGCTAAGAACATAAAGCCATCACGGTCAACAACGTTACCTGCACCTACCTTAACGGTGTCGCCATATTTTTCACGAATAAAGGCAATTGTTCTTGACTGCCATTCGCTATAACCTTCGGAAGAGTCAATACAAAGTACGTCTGCGCCTGCTTCAACTAAAGCGGGAACACGTTCTTCGTAGTCACGGGTGTTAATACCTGCGCCAACAACATAACGCTTGTCCTTATCTAAAAGCTCGTTGGGGTTGGATTTGTGAGCATCATAGTCCTTACGGAATACAAAGTATTTTAAATTGCCGTCCTTATCAACGATAGGTAAGGAGTTTAATTTATTGTCCCAAATAATATCGTTAGCCTTCTTTAAAGTGGTGCTTTCGTCAGCTACGATAAGGTTTTCAAGGGGAGTCATAAATTCTTTTACTTTAACGTCGGTAGACATACGGCTAACACGGTAGTCACGACCTGTTACAATACCTAAAAGTTTGCCGTTTGCGGTACCGTCAGATGTAACGGCAACTGTAGAATAGCCGTTCTTTTCTTTAAGTGCCAAAATATCAGCCAAAGTGCTTTCGGGAGTAACGTTTGAATCACTTACAACAAAGCCTGCTTTATAAGACTTAGCACGAGCTACCATTGCGGCTTCGTCTTCAATAGATTGTGAGCCATAAATAAAGGAAACGCCGCCTTCACGAGCTAAAGCTACTGCTAAACGGTCACCTGAAACCGACTGCATGATAGCAGAGGTCATAGGAATGTTCATAGTAATAGCAGGTTCTTCGCCCTTTTTGAATTTTACAAGCGGAGTTTTAAGAGAAACGTTTGCTGGAATGCAGTTACTGTCGGAATATCCCGGAACTAAAAGATATTCGTTAAAGGTATGCGAAACTTCGCTAAAATAATAAGCCATAGGTACATTACTCCTTATAAAATTATATTATATTGATTATATAACTTATTGCTCTAAAAGTCAATTAAAAAAAGTTGGAATATTAAATTTTATTATATAAAAAGTAGTTGCTGTTTATCTTTAAATATGATATAATAATATGAATTATTATGGGATTAGTGTTTCTGTTTGTCGAAAGGGGTGGCGTTATGCGGATTTTGGGTATAGACCCAGGCTATGCAATAGTAGGTTATGGCGTTGTTGATTACGCAAAAAACCGTTTTAACGTAGTAGGCTACGGTGCAATTACCACCAAAGCAAAAACACCTTTTGAAGATAGGCTAAATGTTATTTACAACGATATGTTGGAAATAATTGAAAAATACAAGCCCGACTGTCTTTCTATTGAAAAATTATATTTTAACACCAACTCCACCACCGCTATTGATGTTGCACAGGCAAGGGGAGTTATAGTATTGGCGGCTAAGCAAAAGGGACTGAAAATTCACGAATATACACCGCTTCAGGTAAAGCAGGCGGTTACAGGCTACGGCAGGGCGGAAAAACATCAGGTTATGGAAATGGTAAAAAGTCTTTTGTCGCTTAAAGCTGTTCCCAAACCCGACGATACTGCCGATGCGTTGGCAATAGCAATTTGTGACGGACATTATTCTGACTCGATTTTGAGGTGATAAACTATGATAGCATCTTTAAGAGGTAAACTAATTTATACTGATGCCGCTTGCGCAGTAGTTGAATGTGGCGGTGTGGGTTATAAATGTTTTGTAACTAAAAATACACTTTACAATCTTCCGCAAAAGGGGGAAGAGGTCTTTTTGCACACCTACTTAGCGGTGCGAGAGGATGCTATGGATTTATACGGCTTTCGTGAAATTGAAGAATTAGATGCTTTTAAGCTTATAACATCGGTAAACGGTGTTGGCGCTAAGGTGGGTTTAGCACTTTTATCGGAGTTTACGGCTTCACAACTTACACTTTACATTGCAAGTGGTGACTATAAGGCACTTACTGCCGCAAGCGGTGTTGGTCCTAAGCTTGCTCAAAGAATTGTTTTAGAGCTTAAGGATAAGGTCGGCTCTTTACAATCGGGTGATACCTTGGTAATCAAAGCGGTTGGCAATGCTACAGTAAACAGCAACACTAAAGAGGCTGTTACAGCACTTGTTTCTTTGGGTTATACCCAAAGCGAAGCTTCCTTGGCTGTTGGTAAGCTTGACCCTGCACTTTCAACCGAAGACCTTATAAAACAGGCTTTAAAAACTCTCGCAAGGGGGATATAGTAAATGATAGAACAAGAAATGGATTTTGAAAACCGCATTGTTTCGCCCGATTATAGTTATACTGAAGATGAAGGCGAGTTATCACTTCGCCCTAAAACCCTTAATGATTATATAGGGCAAGACAAGGTTAAAGATAATTTAAAGATATATATTAAGGCAGCATTACAAAGAAAAGAATGCTTAGACCACGTATTGCTTTACGGCCCTCCAGGTCTTGGTAAAACTACCCTTTCAGGCATTATCGCAAGGGAAATGGGGGTTAATTTGCGTGTGACATCGGGTCCTGCTATTGAAAAGCAGGGTGATTTGGTTGCCATACTAACTTCACTTAACGAAGGTGACGTTTTGTTTATTGATGAAATTCACCGCCTTTCCCGTAATGTTGAAGAAATTTTATATCCCGCTATGGAAGATTTTTCGCTTGATATTATTCTTGGCAAAGGCCCGTCAGCAAGGTCTATAAGGCTTGATGTTCCGCACTTTACATTGGTGGGCGCTACAACTCGTTCGGGTCAGCTTACAGCCCCCTTGCGTGACCGTTTTGGTGTGCTTTTACGTTTAGAACTTTACACACCCGAACAATTAGCCCAAATTGTAACACGCTCGGCAGGGATATTGGGTATTGAAATTGAGCACGACGGCGCTTTGGAAATTGCTTCTCGCTCACGCGGAACCCCTCGTATTGCAAACCGCCTTTTACGCCGTGTGCGTGATATTGCTCAGGTCGAATTTGACGGTATTATTACCGAAAGTGTGGCGCAAGCGGCATTATCACGTTTTGAAATTGATGAATTGGGTCTAGACGATTTTGACCGCAAGATGCTATCAACCATAATTACCAATTATTCGGGCGGACCAGTTGGTCTTGACACCTTGGCGGCAGCCTTGGGTGAGGAAGCGGTTACTATTGAGGACGTTTACGAGCCGTATTTAATGCAAATCGGTTTCTTGACCCGTACTGCACGTGGTAGATGTGTAACAAAATTGGCTTATGACCATTTAGGAATAGAAACTAATAATACAAATCAACAATCAATGTTTTAAAGGATATTTTTATGAGAAGTGTTGAAGGTTTTAAAGATTATGAACTTATAGATGCCGATTCGGGCGAAAGACTCGAACGTTGGGGGGATATTATACTTGTTCGCCCCGACCCACAGGTTATTTGGTCGGGTGAACGTAAAAATCCGCTTTGGTATAAGGCACACGCAAAATACCACCGTTCAAATTCGGGCGGTGGACATTGGGAAACAATGAAAAAAGTGCCTGATGTGTGGAGTATTAAGTACGATGACCTTACTTTTAGATTAAAGCCTATGGGCTTTAAGCATACAGGTCTTTTCCCCGAACAAGCGGTTAACTGGAGTTTGGCAAAAAAACTTATTAAAAACGCTAATAGAGAAGTTTCGGTGCTAAACCTTTTTGCTTATACAGGCGGCGCTACTATTGCCTGTCTTTCGGCTGGCGCTAATGTTACCCATGTTGATGCTTCAAAGGGCATGGTGCAATGGGCTAAGGAAAATGCCGCTGTTTCGGGTCTTGCCGATCGTAACGTGCGTTGGCTTGTTGATGACTGCTTAAAGTTTGTAAAGCGTGAAATAAGGCGTGGCAAAAAGTATGATGCTATTATTATGGACCCACCTTCTTACGGCAGAGGACCTAACGGCGAAGTTTGGAAGCTTGAACAACAACTTACCGAGCTTTTGACCGAAACGGCTAAACTTTTATCCGACAATGCTTTGTTTTTCTTTTTAAATTCTTACACAGGCGGTCTTTCACACACAATCCTTGACTATATGGTTTCGGAATATGTTGTAAAGGGCCGTGGCGGTAAAGTTTATACCGATGAAATCGGTCTTCCCATAACCGAAAAAGGCTTTTCAATGCCTTGCGGTAATACTACGATTTGGACTTGTGAAAATGGATAATATTATTGAAGTAAAAAATGTTGTTTACGAATACACCGACGAAGATGTAAAGCACACCGCTGTCAACAATGTTTCTTTTAATATTGAGCGTGGCAGTTTTACGGTTATTTTAGGTCATAACGGTTCGGGTAAATCTACCTTGGCTAAAATGCTAAATGGCTTATTAAAGCCCACAAGTGGCGAAGTGATAGTTGACGGTATGAACACCGCTGATGAAGATACCGAAATTGAAGTAAAACGAAGGGTTGGTATGGTTTTTCAAAACCCCGATAATCAGTTAGTGGCTTCAATTGTTGAAGAAGACGTAGCCTTTGGCCCTGAAAATTTGGGGCTAGAGCCTTGCGTGATTCGTGACCGTGTGGATGATGCTTTAAAAAGTGTAGGTATGTATGAATTTAGAAAATCTACACCGCATCATCTTTCGGGCGGACAAAAGCAAAGAATTGCTATTGCAGGTATTATTGCTATGAGGCCCGAATGTATTATTTTGGATGAGCCTACCGCTATGCTTGACCCTGTTGGCAGGGCGGAGATAATAAGCACACTTCATAACTTGAATAAAGAAAAGGGTATTACGGTTGTACTCATTACTCACTATATGGAAGAAGCCGAAAATGCCGATAGAGTAATGGTTATGAACGACGGCGTTATTATCAGTGATAATACACCTAAGGAAATATTTAAAAACGTTAGTCAGTTAAAGGCGGTGGAGCTTTCTGTTCCCCAAACCACCGAACTTTTATATGCTTTAAATCAAAACGGTTTTAATATTTCAACCGATGTTTTGTCGATTAAAGAAACAGCAAAGGCGATAGCCTTGTGCTTGGAGGAAAAGTAATTGTCAATACTAAAAGTAGAAAATTTAACCCACACCTACGGCGGTAATACCCCTTTTATAAACGATGCCGTAAGTGATGTTAGCTTCACGATAGATGAGGGTGAAATTGTAGGTATAATAGGTCATACAGGGTCGGGTAAATCGACCTTAGTGCAACATCTTAACGGTCTTTTAAAGCCTACAAATGGTAAAATTTTTATAGAAGAACAAGATATTTGGGAAAAACCTAAAGAAATAAGAAAAGTTCGCTCAAAGGTGGGTCTTGTTTTTCAGTACCCCGAATACCAGTTGTTTGAAGAAACTGTGTATGCCGATATTGGCTTTGGCCCTAAAAATATGGGTCTTTCGGGGGAAGAGTTAGATAAACGAATCCGTGAAACCTGTAAAATCATAGGTGTAAAGGATGAATATTTAGAAAAGTCGCCCTTCGATTTATCGGGTGGCGAAAAGCGCAGGGTTGCTATTGCGGGTGTAATGGCAATGAACCCTAGAATCATCGTTTTTGATGAACCTACCGCTGGTCTTGACCCTAAGGGCAGGGAAGATATTATTGGCGTGATTAATAATTACCGCCGTGCTACTAATGCTACGGTTATTATAATTTCGCACTCTATGGAAGATATGGCGCAAATAACCGATAAACTGCTTGTTATGAATAAAGGTACACTTGCAATGTGCGATAAGACCGAAAATGTATTTTTGCAGGGTGATGCTTTGCGTGAAATCGGCCTTAATGTACCTATTGTTACAAGGGTTTTTGATGAACTTAAAACTTTAGGGATAGATGTGCCTGATAATGTTTTCACAGTTGAAAAAGCGGTCGAAGTGCTAAAAAAGATGAAGGCAGGTGACCGCAATGCTTAAAGATATAACCTTTGGTCAATATGTTGAGACTGATTCGCCCATTCACAAAGCCGACCCAAGAGTAAAAATAGTGCTTTTGATTTTGGCAGTTGTTTTTATCTTTGTGTCTCAAAACATGTTTGCATTGTTGCTTTCACTTATCTTTGTTTTAACTGTAGCTTTGGTTTCAAAAGTACCTATTAAAATGTATCTTAAAAACCTTAAAGCCATTTTGCCTATTGTTATTTTAACATCGCTCATTAATATGTTTTACGGTGGCGAGGGAAGTACAGAATTATTCAGTGTTTGGAAGCTTACCGTCACTTATGACGGTCTTTACCGTGCGGTGTTTATGGTGCTTAGAATTGTCTTGCTTATTATAATAAGCTCGTCCTTAACCTATACCACAACACCTAACGATTTAACCGATGCTATTGAAAGCCTTCTTAGCCCTTTAAAGTTTTTAGGGCTTAAAAATGCGGTGCATACCTTAGCGCTTATGATGACTATTGCATTAAGATTTATTCCTACTTTGGTTGAAGAAGCGCAGAAGATTATGAACGCTCAAAAGGCACGCTGTGCCGACCTTGAAAGCGGTAGCATAACCGAACGTATTAAAGCGCTTATTCCGATTTTAATTCCGCTACTTAATTCCTCTATCCGCCGTGCTATTGAACTTGCCGAGGCTATGGAATGCCGTTGCTATAACGGTGGTGAGGGTAAAACCCGTATGAAGCAATTAAGGGTAGCAGCTAGGGATTATATTTTAACCGCATTTACTTTATGTTTTTGTGGCGGTATAGTTTTACTCAATATATTCTTTTAAAGTATAGGGGGTGCTTATATGAAAAGAATGTTACTTACAATTTCATACGATGGCACCGCTTATCACGGTTGGCAGGTGCAAAACAACGCTATTACGGTGCAAAGTGTTATGTGTGAAGCTTTGGAGCAAATACTAAAGCACAAGGTGTCGCTTACAGGAACCTCCCGTACCGATGCAGGCGTTCACGCAAGGGAATTTACCTGTCATTTTGAATGTGAGGACTCTATTCCCGAAGCTGCATTTTTGCGTGGGCTTAATGGTCTTTTACCGCCTGATATTGCGGTTACTGCCTGTAAGCAGGTGGGAAACGACTTTCACGCAAGGTATAACGCTAAGGGTAAAACCTATTGCTACCATATTAATAACAGCAATAAAAAGGATGCCTTTAAGTCACGCTATTCTTGCCAAATTGAGCGCCCACTTGATATAGAGAAAATGAACGAGTTTGCTAAAGCAATTGTCGGCACACATGATTTTTTCGCATTTTCATCATCGGGCAGGACAGTAGAGAATACCGTGCGCACAATTAGTGAATGTTATGTTACAAAAACAGGAAACGATGTTTGTCTTACAGTGACTGCTAACGGCTTTTTGTACAATATGGTAAGGATTATTGTAGGTACGGCGGTCGCGGTTTCTGATGGTAAAATAGACGTAGCTGAAATTCCGTTTATTTTGGAGTCTAAAAAACGGGAAAAAGCAGGTGTAACCGCACCTGCACAGGGACTTTTTTTAGAAAAGGTACATTATTAAAGGTGAAATATGGCTGAATATAGAAGAAAACGAAGGGGTGCTTTTAAGCCTACCCCTAAAATGAACAAAAAGCGGCTTAAAAAGGAAAAGCTTTTTGAAGATTTTGAAACAACCCCGCTTCAAAAAAGCAATGGCCCTAAAAAGCAAATGAAGGTTGTAAGGGGTAAAAAATTCAACCTTAAGCGACGCTTTAAGGCAACCACTGTAACTTTGGCGTTAATAGCGGCAATATTGATTGTTTGCCAGTTAATAATGCCTGCCGGTGTATTAGAAACGACTGCCGGTGCTATATCCCTGATTGGCAAAGGCAGTTACCCTATAGAGCTTGAAAGCAGTGAAACGAGCAATGTGATTTCTAAAGGCTCATATTATTATTTGTTAACGAATAATAGTATAGAAGGTTATTCTGCAGCAGGAAAGAAAACCTTTACTTATGCACACGGGTTTGAAAACCCTGTTTTAAAAACATCAAAAACACGTGCTTTGGTTTTTGAGCAGGATGGAAAAAAAGCCTTGATTTTTACCATTCGTGGTTTGAACTCTTCGGTTGAATTAAAGGATGAAAAAATTAAAAATGCGGCAATAGGGGATAACGGTACCTATGCGTTTGTTACTTCAGCTGCAAGCTATGCGGCACAGGTTGCCGTCTATAAAAAAGATGGCGAAAAAATTTACACCTGGTATTCCGCAAAGGACCTCGTCAATAATGTAGTGGTGTCACCTAGAGGTACAAAAATTGCGGTTTCCACTATTGGCTCAAACGTGGGAACCTACAATTCAAAGCTTTTGGTGCTTAATTTTAAATCTGCCTCACCCGAATTTGAAAAGACCTATGATAATACCGCAATTTTCACTATGGATACTTCCTTTATGT
>JAZORK010000039.1:0-24482 GCA_045656485.1 Acutalibacteraceae bacterium
TGGCAAGTGGGATTCTTCCGCTAAGGGAATTATAAAGATTAGCGGCAAGTACTACTACATTAAGGGTGGCAAGTGGAGCAAAACTACCACACTTTATAAGAAGAGTGGCAAATACTACGCTGTTAAGAGTGGTATGTGGTACAAGAACAAAGCAATTATTAAATACAATGGTAAAAAGTATTATGTAAATAAAGGCTATGCTCAAACCAAATACTCGGGTAAAGTAACTATAAGTGGTAAGAAATATACTATTAAAAAAGGTATAGTTAAAAATTAAGATTTGATTGCGAGGGTTAAATAATGAAAAACTTCAAACGAATTGTCGCTATAATACTTGTTGTTTTTCTACTATTTTCTATTACTTCTTTAACAATATATTCAGATACATTATGCGTTTCTAATATTTTTGATAAAGGTGACGGTACAATTAATAATCCGTATCAAGTTTCTACTATAGAACATTTAAAAGCTATCAACCAAGATTTAACCGCACACTATATTCAGACTGCTGATATCGATCTAAATGGCGTTTTAATGGCTCCAATTGGTTCTGATAATAGACCTTTTTTGGGTAGTTACAATGGACAAGGCTTTTCTATTCGAGACTTCACGTCTTGTTTATTTAATGGTATTAATAATATTGGATTGTTTGCATTTAATAAAGGGAAAATCAGTAATATAATTCTTGAAAACGTGCAAATTCATGATTTTTCTCCGTCTACAAAATATGGCGATATTTTATATTATATTGGCGGAATTGTTGGTGTAAATGAGGGGGAAATTAATCATTGTTGGGTCACTTTAGGAGAAATCGAAACATGGTTTAAACATGATGGAAAAATATATGGTTTTGATTCTGGAGCTATTTTGTATGTAGGCGGTATTGCAGGTTATAATATTGGCAAAATTGATAATTGCATTAATGATGTATTAATTGATATTAAAAGCAGTCAATATGCATATCTTGGTGGAATAAGCGGCGGAAATGATGGTAAAATTCTTAATTCTCTTAATACTGGAGAAATCTTTGGATACTGTCAAATGGGGGATTATGCAGGGATTTGGCAAATGATATGTTATGCAGGTGGCATTTCACCTTATGGTGAGATTTTTAATTGTTATAGTACTGCAAGAAATGTTGTTGCCAAAACATCGTTTTCGTATGATCCTAATATTATAGCTATACAACACATAAAAACAGCTGCCGATTTTATTGGTGGTGGATATTCTTCTTCCAAAAATAATTATGCTTTAAAATCGACTTATGTTTTTGAGGGAAGAACTCATCATGCTTATTCTGACACGATAAAAACTGAAGAACACGGTGTTACGCTTCTTGAAGAGTCTACATTAAAAGAACTATGGAATGATTATTTATTTGAATTTTGTGATCATCAATATGGTTTATCTTGTAACCCTGTTTGTAAGTTCTGCGGATTCAAACGTAATGTTTCTCATTCTTTTGATGCTGCCACTTGTACAAAGCCAAAAACTTGTAAATTTTGTGGTATAACTAGCGGTAATGCGCTTGATCATATTTTTGATAATTCGTGTGACAAAACTTGTAATTTGTGCGAAGAAGCTCGAATAATTAATCATACCTATAGCTATGATTGTGATTCTATCTGTAATATTTGTGGTGAAAAACGTAATACGATACACACCTATGCAGATGCGACTTGTACAAAACCGAAAACCTGTAGAATTTGTGGTATTACCTATGGCGAAAAATTAAATCATACTTATGATAATGCTTGTGACAAAAATTGTAATTCATGCGGTCAACTACGCGAGGTTTCTTCACATGTTTATGATAATGCTTGTGATGCAAGATGCAATATATGCGCAGATTTAAGAGAAATATCACACGATTACCAATGGGTAATTGATAAACCGGCCAATTGTGGCACGATCGGTCAAAAACATCAAAGGTGTACTATTTGTACCAGTCGAAAAAATAATAATACAATTATTTTGGCAACTGGAAAACATGTATATGATGATGCTTGCGATGCGAATTGTAATGTTTGTGATTTTCAACGTGAGGTATCTCCACATGTTTATGATAACGATTGTGACAACGCTTGTAATAATTGTGGTAAAAAACGTCAAGTTAGTGCACATAAGTATTTTTTGACCTATATAGTTGATGAAACTAATCATTGGCGTGAATGCTCAATTTGTAAAATGAAGGCTAACGAAAGTGAGCATAACTTTTCAAGTGATTGTGATAATTATTGTAATATTTGTAACTTTAAGCGTGAAGTTTTTGATCATATTTTTGATAGCATTTGTGATGATGAATGTAATGCTTGTGGTAATAAGCGTAATGTTGCAGGACATCAATTCATAAATATTATTGATAAAAGCTGTAATGTTTGCGGTGCTGAACGTGAGGTAAAAGGTCAACATCTTATTAAAGAAAATGGTGCAACCTACTATTACGTAGATGGTGAAAAATCTAATATTACAAGCCTAGTAAAAATCAATGGCAAATGGCATTATATTAAGAACGGTAAGTTTGCCAAAGATGCAACTACATTAGTTAAGTACAACGGCAAATGGTACCACGTAAAGAATGGTCTTAAGACAACAGCTACTACACTCGTTAAATATAACGATAAGTGGTATTATGTTGAAAAGGGTGTTAAAACCACTAAGACAACACTTGTTAAGTACAATGGCGTTTGGTACTATGTAAAGGATGGTAAGAAGAATACTTCAACTACACTAGTTAAGTACAATGGTGTTTGGTATTATGTTAAGAGTGGTAAAAAGAGCACTGCCACCACACTTTGCAAATACAATGGTAACTATTACTACGTAAAGAGTGGCAAGAAAAATACTGCTACCACTATTGTTAAATATAACGGCAAGAAGTATTACGTAAAGAAGGGTATTGCACAAACAAGCTTTAGCGGCAAAGTTAAAGTTGGTGGCAAGACCTACACGGTTAAAAAAGGTATAGTAAAATAAAGCACAAAACTCCTGCTTCGGCAGGAGTTTTTGTTGTAGGCGCTACAATTTTAGTTCTTGTATTTTAATTTGTAATATAGTATAATTATTTATTAGATTGGAGTGGTATATCTTGTTAGGAGAATTATTATCAGGTAACCTTAATTTTACCTCGGCTATTGTATATATTTTATCATCATTGGCGGTTATATTTTTAACCATGCCCATTCACGAATTTGCCCATGCCTTTGTTGCCGATAAATTGGGTGACCCAACCCCTCGTTATCAGGGCCGACTCACTTTAAATCCCTTTGCACACATCGATTACTTGGGTGCTTTGGGTATTTTGCTGTTTGGTTTTGGTTGGGCAAAGCCTGTGCAGGTTAATAACTTTAATTTTAAAAA
Source organism: Acutalibacteraceae bacterium (assembly GCA_045656485.1). Taxonomy (GTDB): domain Bacteria; phylum Bacillota; class Clostridia; order Oscillospirales; family Acutalibacteraceae; genus UBA737. The sequence goes on from JAZORK010000039.1 coordinate 3,361, forward strand.
CTCTAAAAGAGGCATGGCACTTGTAGCATTGGCGGGTCCTGTGTCAAACATTATTTTGGCATTTATTTGTATACTTTTATCTCGTGTGGTGCTATTGGTTACTACCAATATTAAGTTTTTCTATTTATTAAGTTTTCTTTTCTATGTTGCTCAGATAAATGTTTATCTTGCAGTATTTAATCTTATTCCTGTGCCACCACTTGGCGGCTCACGTATATTGGCAATTATTTTACCTGACCGAATTTATTATAAATTTATGCAGTACGAAAGATATATTTATTTTGTACTAATCGCTTTAATGTTTTCAAATGTTTTAGATGCGCCGATTTCTAACGCGGCAGGTTTAATACTTGGCGGACTTGATAAGCTAGCATCACTTCCGTTCAAACTTTTGGGGTAATAAATGGAAAATATATTAAGTTATAAATTAGAGGGGTTTGAAGGCCCGCTTGATTTACTGCTACAGCTTATAGCACGTAATAAGTATAATATTTACGATATACCTTTGCTTGAGCTTACCGAGCAGTATTTAGAGCAAATTAAAAAATTTAGTGAAGACGAGCTTGAAATTGAAAGCGAATTTTTGCAGATGGCATCTCGTCTTTTGTATATTAAAACGGTGAGTTTACTGCCTAAACACGATGAGGTTGTAAAGCTTAAGGAAGAACTCACAGGTGAACTTTTGGAATATATGGTTTGTCAGCAAATGGCGGCAAAGTTTGCCACTATGCAGGACGGCTTTAATATGTTTGTAAGAAGTCCAAGCGAGGTTGAGGTTGACAAAACCTATGATCTAGTACACCCAAAAAACGTTTTGTTTGAAAGCTATATTTCGGCAGTGGGCAGGGGACAAAGGCGTTTACCACCCTCTACCGCGCCGTTCACCAAGATTGTCGCTAAAAAAATCGTTTCGGTTTCTACCAAAATTGTTTTCGTAATACGCAATTTGTGGAAAGGCGGCAAAAGTCGACTTTCTGACCTTTACAAAACTGCAAACTCCCGTTCAGAGCTTGTAGCAACCTTTTTAGCGGTATTAGAGCTTTGCAAGGCTAATCGTGTAAAGGTTTTGGGCGATGGCGAAAGCCAAGAAATTACCTTAATTAAGGGGCATAAAAGAAAATGACAACAAAGGAACTTATAAAAGCTTTTGAAGCGGTACTTTTCGCAAGTGGTGAGCCGTTATCTATAGACCGTTTTTCGCAGGTGTTTGAAATCACCCCCGAAAAAACTGTTTCGGTAATGGAAGCATTGGCTAAAAAGTTGGAAGAAAACGATAGCGGATTAAAATTAGTTAGAATGCAAAATACATACCAGCTTGCTACCGAAACTAAGTATGCCGATTATATTAAGAAGATTTTTGATATAAGAAGGCGCACTCCTTTATCTTCGGCGGCGCTTGAGGTTTTAGCGGTTATAGCATATAATCAGCCTATAACAAAATCTTTTATAGAGCAGGTGCGTGGTGTGGACTGTTCAAGTGTTGTTACAACCCTTATTGAAAAAGGTCTTGTAGAAGAACGTGGCAGACTTGAACTGCCCGGCAAGCCCTTGTTATACGGCACAACCAAAAACTTCTTAAGGTGCTTTTCTTTAAGCGATTTAAGCGACCTTCCGCCTTTACCCAAAGATAACGGCGGTGCGGCGGCAACCGATTTGGGCGAACAACTTTCTATGGATGAATAGTTCTCCTGTTTTGCCTAAAAATATAAAGAGTAAAAAGTTCAGTGTAAAGGGAGATTTACAATGAGTGAAAACAGCATAAAAAACATTATGGACGTAACAATGGAAAAATTAAAGGGTATGATTAAGGCCGATGTAATAACCGGTGACCCTATTGAAGTGGGCAATTTCACCCTGATTCCTGTTTCTAAGGTGGCTTATGGTTTGGCTACAGGCGGTAGCGATTTTCCCACCAAAAGCGAATCACAGCTTTTTGGCGGCGGCGGTGGTGCAGGTGTTACTATCTCTCCAATCGCTTTTATTGCCATTAACGGCGACAGCGTTAAGATGCTTCCCGTTTATAACGAGCTTACCACACTCGAAAAAGCTGTTTCAATGGCGCCCGAAATTATTGATAAAGCAAAGGACCTTTTTTCAAAGGACAAAGAAGCAATAACCGAATAAATTTTAACACCTTGTCATAAGATTAGACGAGGTGTTGATTTTGAAAAAATGTGTTGCGCTGTGGCTTTTAATAGCGATTTTAATTAGTCCTATAAAGGCGGAAGCCTTGTCGGTTTCGGCTAAGGCGGCGGTAGTGCTTTGCGGTGATACAGGTGAAGTGATTTTCGCTAAAAATGAAACTCAAAAGCTTCCGATGGCAAGTACCACCAAAATTATGACAGGGCTTTTGCTTTGTGAGTATGGCAATTTTGAGAGAGAGATTACCGTTACGCCCGAAATGCTAAGGGTAGAGGGCTCTTCTATGGGGCTTTTGGCAGGCGACAGGGTAACACTTCACGATTTGTTGTATGGTCTTATGTTGGCTTCGGGTAATGATGCTGCGAATGTGATAGCCTATGTTTTGGGCGGAAGTATTGATGGCTTTGTTAAGCAAATGAATGATAAAGCCAAGGAATTAGGACTTAAAAACACAAGCTTTGCAACACCGTCGGGACTGGATGACGAAAACCACTACACAACTGCACTTGAACTTGCAAAATTAACTGGGTACGCCCTAAATAATGAGGAGTTTGCCAAGGCGGTAGCCTGTGAAAAGGCGACCTTAAATTACGGCAACCCACCATATAGGCGAAGCCTTACAAACCACAATAAGCTGCTTAAAATGTATGACGGCGCGGTGGGTGTTAAAACAGGCTTTACTAAAAAATCGGGTAGGTGCTTGGTAACGGCTGCAAAGCGGGAAGGCAAGTTTGTTATAGCGGTAACCCTAAATGCTCCTAGTGACTGGCAAGACCACAAAGCAATGCTTGATTACGGTTTTTCAAAAATCAAACAAACAAATTACACTCCACAAATTAGTGGTTACACCTTGCCAGTGATAAATGGCGAAGCGCAAGAAATTTCGGTTAATATAGAGTCATTCACCTTAAATTCTCTTGATACCGAGGATATCACTTGTGATATATATTTGCCCAAGTTTTTGTACGCACCAATTAAAAAGGGAGAGGTATTAGGCAGGGCAGTATACAGCCAAGGGGATAAGGTTTTGGCTGAAAAACCGCTTTTGGCTGAAAGTGATATTTTGACACTACAACCACCCAAAAGTACAATTGAAAAAATAATTAATAATTTTAAATACATTATTCAAAATATATAGGAGAATAAAATGAGGGATAATAAAATAAGACTGCAAAAGCACCTTGCCGACTGCGGTGTGGCTTCACGCCGTAAATCAGAAGAACTTATTGAAATGGGCAAGGTTAAGGTTAACGGCCACGTTGCCACAATAGGCACAAAGGTTGACCCTAAAAGAGATAAAATAACCGTGCGTGGAAAGACAATCGTGGCAAACACTACAAAAATGTATATAATGCTTCACAAACCACGCGGATTTGTCACCACAATGAGTGATGAAAAGGGAAGAAAATGCGTTACCGATTTGGTGAAAGATGCGCCTGTGCGTCTTTTCCCTGTGGGTAGACTTGATATGAACTCTGAAGGTCTTCTTATTATGACTAACGATGGCGAGTTTGCAAATAGATTAACACACCCTTCATACCACGTTAACAAAACTTATCGTGTTACTGTTAAGGGTGAAGTGCTTGATGAAAAGATAATAGAACTTAAAGAGGGTATAATGCTTGACGGCGAAAAAACTCTACCTTGTGACTGCTTTGTTGCTGAACGTAAGCCCGATAGAACAGTGCTTATATTTATTATTCAAGAGGGTAGAAACCGTCAAATAAGACGTATGTGCGAAGCGGTGAAGTTAGAGGTTTTACGCCTTAAAAGAACCGAAATTGCAGGTGTTAAATTAGGTATGTTACCCCGTGGCAGTTGGCGCCCCTTAAACGAAAAGGAAATGCGCCGCCTTACAAGTATTACTTAAAGGTGGCTATATGATTACATTAAAAACCACCGAAAAATCCGAAGCACAATTTCTTTTTGAAAAGGAAGGCTTAGACTTTGGTGATAACTCAAACTGCCTTTGTGCTAAGGATAAAACAGAAGTTTTGGGCTATTGTCTTTTTGATATTGAAGAAGATGTAATGGTGATTCGTGCAATTGAACCACAAAGCGATTTAATGCTTTTAGATGGTGTGCTTAGAAGCACACTTCACATAGCGGCAAGCCGTGAGCTTAAAGAAGCTACATTCACCGACAAAGCCCCTGAAAAAATCTTTAAAACCTTGGGGTTTTTAAAGGAAGACGGCACACTTAATATAAGTAAGCTTTTTGAAAGTCATTGTAATGGCTGCGGAAAATAAAATCTCATATAAAGGTTGAAAAAGTTAATGTGATGTGGTATTATGTCAATATACCACATCACAATTTAATTATAATAGACTATTTATCTGTTTTTAGGAGAACACTATCTTAGCAAAAGGTGTTCTCTCTATTCTCCTATGTGGATAAATAGTCTCGGTGTGATGTGGTAGTCTATCCGAGGGAAGCACTTTTTCGGCACATCCTTCGGGGTGTGCTTTTTTATTTTGGGTGGTGATAAAATGGGTTACTATTTCAAACCGTATGTACAGGCGTTAGATTATATTTGGGAGTATTTGTTTGCTAACAAGCGTGAGCGTCAAATATTAAAATATGTTCCAAGGTACTGTCGTAATTGTAGCTGTTTGGGGATTTGTCGCGATGAAAACAATAATTGGAAATGTAAAAATGGTTGTTTGGTAATGAAATAAAAAAAGAGTATTCAAGTTAAAAACTTGAATACTCTTAAATTTTATGCTAATTATTCAGCAGCTTCTTCGATAGCAGCTTCAACAGCGGCTTCTTCAACTACTTCAGCAATTTCTTCTTCAACAACTGCTTCTTCAGGAAGTAAAGCACGGATTGAAAGGCTAACACGCTTTTGTTCTAAATCAATAGCGGTGATTTTAGCTTCAACTTCTTGACCGATTTTGAGTTCATCCTGTGGCTTTGCAATGTGCTTGTTAGCAATTTGCGAAATGTGGATAAGACCATCAATACCGGGGATGATACGAGCGAATGCACCGTATGTAGTCATGCTAACGATGGTAACCTTAGCAACATCATCAACACTGTAGTTGTTTTGGAAAATTGTCCAAGGGTTATCTTCAGCCTTTTTGTAGCCTAAAGAGATTTTTCTCTTTTCGGTGTCAAGGTCTTTTACGTAAACTTCGATAACGTCACCAACTGAAACAACTTCAGCGGGGTTCTTGATTCTTGCCCAAGAAAGTTCAGAAATGTGAACCATACCGTCAACGCCGCCGATGTCAACAAATGCGCCGTAGCCTGTTAAAGACTTAACGGTACCGTTGAAACGGTCGCCAACTGCGATGTCAGCCCAAATCTTTTCTTGTGCTTCTTTGCGAGCTTCGCGAAGAACGCTGCGGATAGAACCGATAGCTCTTCTGCCGCGGCCGATTTCGATAATACGGAAAGAAGCTTCCTTGCCCTTTAAATCTTCTAAAGAATCGTTTCTAGAAGCGGTTGCTTGAGAAGCAGGGATAAATACGCGAACGTTGTTAGCATAAGCTACAACACCGCCCTTAATAACGTCCTTAACAATACCTGTAAGAATTTCGCCAGATTCTTTTGCAGCAACAATCTTGTCCCAACCTGCAATAGCATCATAACGGCGCTTTGAAAGCATTGCGGTGCCTTCTTGGTCATTTATTTTCATAATGATAAGATTGATTTGGTCATCAACCTTAACTTCGTTTTCAAGATTTAAGTTAGGGTCGTTTGAGAATTCAGCAGCGCTGATATAGCCTGTAACGCCACGGCCAATATCTACAGTAACTTCGCTTGAGTTAACAGCTACTACTGTGCCAACTACCTTTTGGTCACCTGTAAGGTTGCTTAAGGATGCTTCAAAAGCTTCCTCATCTGTCATTTCTTCAAATGTTTTTTCTACAATTGTTTCCAATTGTTCGTCTTTCGGTTGTAAATTTTCCGACATGGTTTTTATTGCCTCCTTTATTATACCTGCAGGCGTTGAAGCACCTGCAACCACCCCAATGTTTGTACAATTTTTGATTTCATTAAAGGGTAATTCGTTTGCGGTTTCAATCAAAAATGTTTTGTCACAATTTGCCTTACACACATCAAACAGCTTTGCAGTGTTTGAACTGTGCCTTCCGCCGATAACGATAATAGCATCGTTTTCGAGAGAAAGGTTATAAGCCTCTTCCTGACGCATTGAAGTCGCATTACACATTGTATCAAAAATTTTTGCATTTGTACATACTTTTTTTAAATTTTTTTGAACTTTTTCCCATATTTTTGCATTAAAGGTGGTTTGGGAAACCATAATTAGCTTTTTATTTACTAAATCTTGGTGATTTTCAAGCAGGGTATTAAGTTCGTCGGTGTCGGCGATGACAAAATATTCGCCAAAGGTGTGGCCTATAATTCCCTTAACCTCTTGATGATTTTTGTCACCCGCAATTATTGTGGTAAAGCCGGCTAGAGAATGCTCGGTCACAATTTTGTGTATTTTTGCAACAAAGGGGCAGGTGGCATCCACATAAGCGATTTTACTGCTTTCGCATAAATCTATAACCGCTTTTTCAACCCCGTGTGAGCGTATTACAAGTGTTTCGCCATTTTCAACTTCGCTAGGTGAGTTTACAATACGCACACCGCGAGACTCTAAATCGGCAACTAATTGCGGATTATGAATAATAGGCCCTAAGGTGCAAACCTTTTGGTTTTCTCCCAAAAGGTCGTATACGGTTTGTACCGCCTTGTTAACCCCAAAGCAAAAGCCTGCGGTTTTGGCAAGTGTTATTTTCATATATTAGTATTTTCCTTTACAATTTTAAGCAACAATTCTAACGATTCTTCTAAATTGCATTCCGAAGTATCGGCTAAAATAGCATCGTCTGCCTGCTTTAAGGGGGCGATTTCACGGTTCATATCGTTATAGTCACGCTGTACCATATCGTCATATACTTCCTTGTATGTAACGGTGGTGCCCTTTTCTATAAGCTCTTTATAACGGCGGTTTGCTCTCGCTTCGGCAGATGCGGTAAGATAAATTTTAACTTCGGCATCAGGTAATACTACTGTGCCAATATCTCTACCATCCATTACAACGTTATTTTCTCTTGCTAACTTGCGTTGCATCTCAAGTAAAAATGCACGTACAGGGGGCTTTGCTGAAACGGCGGAAGCCATCATAGAAGCGGTAGGTGTTCTAATTTCGTCAGATACATCCTTTTCATCAAGAAAAACCCTTTGTTCGCCATCTACAAAGCGAATATCAACTGTGGTTTGGCTTAAAATAGCATCAATATCACAGTTAAGGTTAGTGTCGGCACCCATATTAGAAAATTTTAGTCCTACAGTTCTGTAAAGAGCACCTGTGTCTACATAAATAAAGCCTAAGTTTTGCGCCAATTTGCGTGATAATGTACTTTTGCCTGCACCTGCAGGGCCGTCAATAGCAATAGAAATCATAAAAATTCTCCTTTTATACATTCATTCCTGCCGTAAAACCGGTAGAAAATGCAATTTGTAAATTAAAACCGCCTGTATAGGCGTCAACGTCAATTATTTCACCCGCAAAGAAAAGACCTTCTATGAGTTTTGACTGCATAGTTTTTGGGTCAATCTCTTTAACCGAAATACCACCGCTTGTTATAATGGCTTCTTCAATAGGTCTAAACCCTGTGATGTGAAGCGGTAGCGCCTTTATAATATCCACAAGGGCTTGTCTTTCTTCACGGCTTATTTGGTTAACCTTTTTAGATGAATCTATACCCGATAGTTTAACGATAATGGGTATTAGGCTTTTGGGTAATAGTTTATCGAGCGAATTGCCAAAATCCTTATTTTGAAGCTCAGAAAAATCCCTTAAAATGCGGTTATCAAGTTGGTCGGGTGTCAAGGCGGGCTTTAAATCAATAAAGGCAATATAATTCTTTTTGCCCATATACCTAATGTGTGACGAAGCCGACAAAACAAGCGGACCCGATATGCCAAAGTGGGTGAAGAGCATTTCGCCCATTTCGCTAAATAGTGGTTTTTTCTTGCCTTCTTCGAAAACTGAAAGGGTAACGTTTTTAAGCGAAAGACCTGCTAAATGTGAGCAAAAGCCTTCGTGAATATCAAGCGGAACTAAGGATGGCTTAAGCTCAGTCACAGTATGGTCTAGCTTTTGTGCTATTTTGTAGCCATCACCCGTAGAGCCTGTAAGTGGGTAGGACATACCGCCTGTGGCTAAAATCACGCTGTTGCAGTTTAGCATAGTGCCATCGTTTAGGGTTACACCCCAAATTTTGTTATCTTGAGTCAAGATGTCCTTAGCGGTGGCGGTTTTTATTTTAACGCCGTGCGATTTTGCCGATTTATAGAGTGCATCTACAATATCGACCGCTTTGTCGGACACAGGGAATACCCTGTTGCCACGCTCGGTTTTTAAGGGAACACCTGTATTTTCAAAAAAGTCCATTACTTGTTTAGGGGTGAAATTTGAAAAAGCGGAATATAAAAATTTAGCGTTTTTAGGTATGTTGGCAATAAGGGTATCGATATCACAGTTGTTGCAAACGTTGCAACGCCCTTTGCCTGTTATCATAAGTTTTCTGCCTACACGCTCATTTTTTTCAAGTAAAGTTACAAAAGCGCCCTTTTGTGCTGCCACTATTGCTGCCATAAGTCCTGCAGGACCTGCACCAATAACTACTACGTTTTTCATTTTTTCACCGCCTATCTTATTTATTTTACTATAAAAAAGGCAAAAAGTAAAGCCTTCCTTTGCGGAAGGCTTTGACAAATTTTATTAGATGATGCGAACACGGATTACGCCGTCGATTGCTTCGATTTCGCTCTTTAATTGAGCTTCATCAGCTTCGTCAATGTCAAGCATTGTGTAAGCATAGTCACCACGTGATTTATTGAGAAGGTTTTCAATGTTTACGTTGTCATCTGCAATAAGACCAGTGATTTTGGTAAGCATATTGGGGATGTTTTTGTGGATTACGCAAACACGGTGCTGACCGCTTCTAGGCATTGTAACTTCGGGAAGGTTTACAGAGTTTACAATGTTACCGTTTTCGATGTAGTCAACCAATTCTTTTGCAGCCATTGTAGCGCAGTTTTCTTCAGATTCGGGAGTAGATGCGCCAAGGTGGGGGATAGCAATAATGCCGTCAACATCTAAAACATCATCGGTGGGGAAGTCGGTTACATAAGAAGCAACCTTGCCCGATTCTAAAGCTGATTTAATAGCGGCGCTGTCAACCAAAGCAGCACGAGAGAAGTTAAGAATACGAACGCCATCCTTCATTTTTGCAATAGAGTCAGCGTTAATAAGATTCTTAGTGTTTGGGGTAAGCGGAACGTGAACGGTAATGTAGTCGCATTCGGCAAAGATTTCGTTAATGTCGCTAATGTAAACTGCGTTGTGGGTTAAGTTCCAAGCCGATTTAACCGAAAGGTAGGGGTCGTAGCCGTAAACCTGCATACCTAAAGCATTTGCAGAGTTAGCAACCATAACACCGATAGCGCCAAGACCGATAACACCAAGCTTTTTGCCCTTGATTTCGGGACCTGCGAAAGCAGACTTGCCCTTTTCAACCATTTTGCCAACTTCGTCGCCGTTGCCCTTTAAGGTCTTAGCCCATTCAATACCGGAAACTACACGGCGTGAAGAAATGAAAAGACCGGCGAGTACGAGTTCCTTAACAGCGTTTGCATTAGCACCAGGGGTGTTAAAAACAACAATACCTTGTTCGCTGCAACGTTCAATCGGAATATTGTTTGTACCGGCACCTGCACGGGCAATAGCCTGTAAGGAAGCGGGGAATTCGGTATCGTGAAGGGAAGCTGAACGAACTATCGCACCATCAGCGTTTTCTACTTCATCGCCAACTGTATATTTATCGTCAAAATTACTGAGACCTGACTTAGAAATTTTGTTATAAGTTTTAATCTTAAACATTATGCATTCTCCTCTTCAAATTTCTTCATAAATTCTACTAAAGCTTCAACGCCTTCGATAGGCATTGCATTGTAGATAGATGCACGCATACCGCCAACTGAACGGTGACCCTTAAGGTTTACAAAACCTGCCTTTTTAGATTCGGCAACGAACTTAGCGTCTAATTCATCGTTACCTGTAATGAAAGGTACGTTCATAAGTGAACGGTCTTCGGGAACAACTGTACCCTTAAAGAGCTTGCTGTTATCAAGGAAATCGTAAAGAATCTTAGCCTTCTTTTCGTTAAGTTCCTTCATTGCTTCAAGGCCACCCATTTTCTTAATCCACTTAAGAGTAAGACCTGCAACGTAGATTGTATAGCAGGGGGGAGTATTGAACATAGAACCGTTTTCGGAATGTGTGTCATACTTGAGCATGGTAGGAGTAATATCCATAGCCTTGCCGATTAAATCCTTACGGATGATTACAATAGTAACACCTGCGGGAGCAACGTTCTTTTGAGCGCCTGCATAAAGCATACCAAACTTAGAAACGTCAATCGGTTCAGATAAAATGCAGCTTGAAATATCAGCTACAAGCGGAACGTCACCAGTATCGGGTAATGTGTTGTACTTAGTACCATAAATGGTATTGTTCATACAAATGTGAACGTAGTCAGCATCCTTATCAAAATCAGCAGCGGAGGTTTTGGGGATGTAGCTAAAGGTTTTATCCTTAGAAGATGCAACCTCGCGTGCTGCGCCGTAGCGAGCAGCTTCTTTATAAGCCTTGTTAGCCCATTGACCTGTGATGATGTAGTCGGCTTTGCCGTTCTTTGTCATAAGGTTTAAGGGAATCATTGCGAATTGAGTAGAAGCACCGCCTTGTAAGAATAAAACTTCGTAATTATCGGGAATGTTCATAATTTCACGAAGGTTTGCTTCGGTTTCATCAAAAATTGCTTGATATTCTTTTGAACGGTGGGACATTTCCATTACGGATTGTCCGCTTTCGCCAAATTCGAGCATATCTGCTGCAGCGGTTTTTAATACTTCCTCGGGAAGCATTGAAGGACCTGCGCTAAAATTATAAAGTCTTGCCATAATAATGACCTCCAAATTGAATTTTTTAAAATATGTATCCCATTATATGAGGAGGGAAATAGAATGTCAATAGATTTGTTAAGTTTTTAACAAAGATTTTTTAAAAAAGTGTAAAAATCAGAAAATATTGTTAATTTTTTAACATACTTTTGCAATAAAATTCTGTAATTTTGAGGCGGAAATTTTTTATTTTGTACAAAAGTTTTTGTGAGTTGTCTCGTTTTTTGATTGCAAATTGACTATTACTAATATATAATGATATTGAAGATACGCATTAGGAGATTGAATTATGTTTAAAAGAATTTTAAAAGTCTTACTAACACTAGTGTTTTTAAGTTTGTTGGTGTTTAGTTCATCGGTTGCGGTTTTTGCACAAACCAATGCTGAAGGCACAAGCTATTCTGTTGATTATAATGAAGAAAATTATACAACCGATTATAGCGAAATGGTTGCAATTTTAAAAACTGCATTTGTAAACCGTGAAAAAAATGCTTTGTTAAAGTTTGCTATGGATGAAGAACTCGACGGTGCTACATTGCACAATTTGGTTGATTCTTGGATAGAAGAGGCTTTAGCGGTAACCGATAAAGCAGATGAAGGCGATTATATTCAACTTCATCTTGATGCTTATGGGACATCTGCAGGTCGTTTATGGACTAATGATGGCATAACCTATTACTACCATATTCCGTATGATATTAAGTATTACACCAATCGGGAGCAGGAACAAGCCGTTACTCAAAAGGTAAAGGAAGTAGTTGAAAGTTTTGGCTTTACAGCCGATACTTCCGAAAAGGAAAAATGCGACGCAATTTATGAGTATATTACAAAAAATATAAGGTACGATACCAAAAATAAAACCAATCCCGATTATAAGTTAAAATTTTCGGCTTACGCGGCGCTTATAAACAAAACTGCAGTTTGTCAAGGCTATACCGCTTTGTTTTACAGGTTGGCACGTGAATGTGGTCTTAGTGTACGTGCTATTACAGGTACTTCTTACGGTGAACGCCATTCCTGGAACATTGTAAAAATAGGGGATTACTATTATTATTTAGATTCAACCTGGGATGAGGGTAAATCTAGTTATTCCTATTACTTAAAGGGAACAGATACGTTCTTGCACCATACCCCTGACGATAAGTTTAACACAGCCGAATTTAAGGCGGAATATCCTATTTCTAAAACATCCTATTCCGAAGAAAGCGGTAATACCTGCACATCGGGTCATATTTACGGTGGTGTGTGTGATTCGACCTGCAATGTATGCGGTGCTGTTCGTGATGCGATTAGCCATACATATGATAATGGAAGCGATGCTGTTTGTAATGTGTGCGGTGATGTTCGTGACTTAGGGTATGATTTCAAATTAAATCTTAACCAACAGTTGAATTTAAGCTATTCGGTAGCAGGGGATTTTGATTACTGTTTATCGGATGAAACCGTTGCAAAAATTACTAAAATTACCACAAGCGAAAGCGGTGGTGTTATAACAAAAATAGCAACAATTACTCCCTTAAAATCGGGTTATGTCACTGTTGAAATAGTACGCAATGGTACCACGTTGGGTAAAACGGTGTTATATATTGTGGGTTGTGAGCATCCTGTAATGAATACCTATGTTATAACAAATGCAACCTGCACTCAAGATGGTACTGCGGTGCAAAAATGTGCTTTGTGTGATTATTCTAAGGATGTTGTAATTGAAAAAATAGGCCATAAGTTTGATAACGATTGTGATGCCACCTGCAACGCTTGTTCGTTTGTTCGGTCGGCTTCGCATAACCTTGTATGGAAAACTGACAAAGCCGAAACCTGCGTTGTTAACGGCTTAAAGCATCAGGAATGTACTGTTTGCGGTGCAAAGCTAAACGAAAATACCGTGATTTTAGCAACAGGTAATCATACATACACTAATGCTTGCGACAAGGATTGTAATGTGTGCGGTAATTTGCGCAGTGTGCCCGATCACGTTTATGATAATTCAGCCGATGAAAGCTGTAATATATGTGGTGAAATCAGGGGCATTACCCACAATTACAGTTGGGTAACAGATAAGGCGGCAACCTGCGGCGAAAATGGTATTAAGCACGAGGAATGCAGCGTTTGTGGGATAAAGAGAAATGAAAATACTGTAATCCCCGCTACTAATAAACATATTTATGATAATGCGTGTGATACCACCTGTAACGTATGTAGCAAGACAAGAACAATTACCCACAGCTACAAGTGGATTATTGACAAAGCAGAAAACTGTGGTGTAAATGGTGCTAAGCACGAAGAATGTACAATTTGCGGAGCTAAACGTAATACTAACACAGTAATAACTGCCACAGGTAAACACACCTACGATAACGCCTGTGACACTACCTGTAACGTATGTAGCAAGACAAGAACAATTACCCACAACTACAAGTGGATTATTGACAAAGCAGAAAACTGTGGTGTAAATGGTGCTAAGCACGAAGAATGTACAGTTTGCGGAGCTAAACGTAATACTAACACAGTAATAACTGCCACAGGCAAACACACCTACGATAACGCCTGTGATACAATTTGTAATGTTTGTAATCAAACACGCACAGTACCCGCACACGTTTACGATAACGCTTCGGATAAAACCTGTAATGTATGTGGTGCAATAAGAGATATTACACACGATTATAAGTGGGTAGTAGAAAAAGCGGCAACCTGTGGCGAAAATGGTATTAAGCACGAGGAATGCAGCGTTTGTGGGATAAAGAGAAATGAAAATACTGTAATCCCCGCTACTAATAAGCATATTTATGATAATGCGTGTGATACCACCTGTAACGGATGCGGCAAGACAAGAACAATTACCCACAGCTACAAGTGGATTATTGATAAAGCAGAAAACTGTGGTGTAAATGGTGCTAAGCACGAAGAATGTACAGTTTGCGGAGCTAAACGTAATACTAACACAGTAATAACTGCCACAGGTAAACACACCTACGCTAACGTTTGTGATACAACCTGCAATGTATGCGGTAAAACACGAACAATAACTCACGATTTTTTGAATGCAACCTGCACTAAGGCTAAAACTTGTAAGGTGTGCGGTGTAACCGAAGGTGAGCCATTGGGTCACGCTTACGATAATGCAGGGGATGAATACTGTAATATTTGCGGTGAAAAAAGAGGAGTAACCCATAATTATGAATGGGTAATCGATAAAGTGGCCACTTGCGGTAAAAACGGTATTAAACACCAAGAATGTACCGACTGCGGTAAGGTTAGAAATCAAAATACCGTAATTACTGCCACAGGCAATCATAGTTTCGTTTGGATTTTTGACCGAAAAGAAAATTGCGGTATAAAGGGTATTATGCACGAAGAATGTAGCGTTTGCGGTTTAAAGCAAAACGAAAATACCGAAATTCTCCCTAGGGGTGAACACTCTTACGACGATATTATTGATGATAAGTGTAACGTTTGCGGTTTAACACGTGAAATAATCCCCGACCAAATCTTGAGTACCGATAAAATAATGGGATTGATGTATACCCACACCGAAGATTTTATGTTTGTTTTATCGGACGAAACAATAGCCCAAATCACCGATTTAGAAGTAACTCAAAGTGTAGTCGACGGTGTAATAACCAAAACTGTAAGGGCTGACCTTACTCCCTTAAAACCGGGTTACGTAATTTTAAAAATAGTTACTGCTTCTAATAAAACGATAGCGCAAACCCTTGTGCTTGTTGAAGAAGGCAGTCACCAAATGCAACTTGCCGAAGTTATTAAAAAGGCTAACTGTACCGAAGACGGCAGTGAAAAACATATTTGTAAATTCTGCGGTTACACCCAAACAGTTACAGTAAACAAGATAGGTCATAAATATGATAACGCTACCGATACTACCTGTAACGTATGTGGTGACTTGCGTGATATTATACCTGAACAAAAAATCACAACCGACCAAAAAACAACCTTGCGATTCTCATTACCGATGGATTTTGAAGTTGAGTTGTCGGATAATACGGTGGCAAAAATCGAGAATATAGACATTACACAACAAAATATTCAAGGTAGTATATTCAACGTAGCGTCAGTTACAATCACACCCTTAAAACCCGGCTACGTTAGTGTAATGATTCTTGATACCAACCGCCATGTGATTGCTGAATCGCTTATATTAGTTGAAGAAGGCGAACACAAAATGCAACTTGCCGAAATTTTGGAAATTGCAAGTTGCACTACCGAAGGCAAAGAAAAGCACGTTTGTGAATATTGCGGTTACAGTCAAGTAATAACTATTGCTAAAAAGACCCATCAATACACAAATGATATTTGCGATTTGTGTGGCGACGTGCGTGAAAAATTAGGTCCACAATTAATTAAGGAAGACGGTAAAGTATATTACTATCTCGACGGCGAAAAGCAGAATATAACCGACCTTGTTAAATATGATAGTCAATGGATATACGTTAAAGACGGTGTTTGGCAGGATGAAGTAAATAGCCTTGTAAAAATCAACGGCAAATGGCATTATATCAAGAATGGTATTTTTGCTTCAAATTCAACCACATTAGTTAAATACAACGGCAAGTGGTACCACGTAAAGAACGGTCTTAAGACAACATCAACCACACTCGTTAAATATAACGGTAAATGGTATTATGTTGAAAAGGGTGTTAAATCCACAAAGACAACACTTGTTAAGTACAACAGCAAATGGTATTACGTTAAGAAAGGTGTCAAGAACACCGCTACCACACTTGTTAAATACAATGGTAAATATTACTATGTAGAAAAAGGTATTAAGAAGACTGCTACTAAGCTTGTTAAGTATAATGGTAAATACTATTATGTTAAGAGTGGCAAGTGGGATTCTTCCGCTAAGGGTATTATAAAGATTAGCGGCAAGTACTACTACATTAAGGGTGGTAAGTGGAGCAAAACTACCACACTTTATAAGAAGAGTGGCAAATACTACGCTGTTAAGAGTGGTATGTGGTACAAGAGCAAAGCAATTATTAAATACAATGGTAAAAAGTACTATGTAAATAAGGGCTACGCTCAAACCAAATACTCAGGTAAAGTTACCATAAGTGGTAAGAAATATACTGTTAAAAAAGGCATTGTAAAATAAGGTTAAAAGCTCTCGCTTAGGCGGGAGCTTTTAATTTTACAGTTTAAATTCATTGAAAATTACTAAATTGTTATTGCACCAAATAGAATATTATGTTATAATTCTTTAAATAAATTTGAAAGGAAGATTTTATGAAAAACAAAATTTTTAAGCTTCTTAGCGTAGTTATGGCGCTTGCAATGGTTTTCACCATGTTTGCTTGTGTTGTTCACGCTGAAGAAACACCTCAGGATGTTATTGTTGACGGTGTAATCACACCTGCATTAGCATCGGGTACCGTAAATGGTGCTCCCAAGACTCTTGACACTTGCGTAGGCGAACACGCAATTCGTCTTTACACAGTAAATACCTATAAGGTTGCTGAAATCGACAAAGTTATCGTTGGTGAAGGCTGCAGAGCATTCGTTCAACTTTGGAAAGAAGACGGTTCTTACCATAGTGGTAAAGGCTGGTTAGCAACTGGTACACACAAGATTGAATCTGATGCAATGTACCTTAAGATTACATTTGACAGCGCAGACGGTTCAACTATTCCTCCTGCTGATGGCTTAAAGCTCACAGTTAAGGAAGCTTTACCCGAAGACGTAATCGTTGATGGTGTAATTTCACCCTCGTTAGCATCCGGTACCGTAAACGGCGCTCCCAAGACTCTTGAAACTTGCGTAGGCGAACACGCAATTCGTCTTTACACTGTAACAACATACAAGGCTTCTGAAATTAATGAAGTTATCGTTGGTGAAGGCTGCCGCGCATTCGTACAGTTCTGGAAAGAAGACGGCTCCTACAATGAAGGCTCCGGTTGGTTATTTGCCGGCACACACAAGGTAGAAAAGATGAAAGGCTTTGAAGGTGCCACTTTCTTTAAGATTACCTTCGACAGCGAAGATGGTTCAACTACACCTCCTACCGAAGGCTTAAAACTTACTGTTAAAGAAGCTGCTCCCCAAGGCGATGATGTTATCGTTGATGGTGTAATTTCACCATTTTTAGCATCCGGTACCGTTAACGGTGCTCCTAAAACCCTTGATACTTGCGTAGGCGAACACGCTATTCGTCTTTATACTGTAAATACGTATAAGGTTGCTGAAGTAGACGAAGTTATTGTTGGTGAAGGCTGTAAAGCATTCGTGCAATTCTGGAAAGAAGACGGCTCTTACAATGGCGGCTCGGGATGGATTGTCGGTCCTGTAACCAAAAAGGTTGCCGAAATGGGCGGCGTTGGCGGCGCTACTTTCCTTAAGATTACATTCGACAGTGAAGACGGTACAACCACTCCTCCTGCTAGTGGCTTAAAGCTTACTGCTAAAGAAGCTGCACCCGAAGGTAGTGATACTGTTGTTGACGGTGTGATTTCACCCTTATTAGCATCTGGTACTGTAAACGGCGCTCCCAAGACTCTTGAAACTTGCGTAGGCGAACACGCAATCCGTCTTTATACTGTAACAACATACAAGGTTTCTGAAATTAATGAAGTTATCGTTGGTGAAGGCTGTAAAGCATTCGTGCAGTTCTGGAAAGAAGACGGCTCTTACAATGGCGGCTCGGGCTGGATTGTCGGTCCTGTAACCAAAAAGGTTGCTGAAATGGGCGGCGTTGGCGGCGCTACTTTCCTTAAGATTACCTTCGACAGCGAAGATGGTACAACCACTCCTCCTGCTGATGGCTTAAAGCTTACTGCTAAAGAAGCTGCACCCGAAGGCAACGATACTGTTGTTGACGGTGTGATTTCACCCTTATTAGCATCTGGTACTGTAAACGGTGCTCCCAAAACACTTGATACCTGCGTAGGCGAACACGCAATCCGTCTCTATACTGTAAATACATACAAGGTTGCTGAAATCGACGAAGTTATCGTTGCTGAAGGTTGTAGAGCATTCGTTCAACTTTGGAATGAAGACGGTTCTTACCATAGTGGTAAAGGCTGGCTCTTGGCTGGCACACATAAAATAGAATCCGATGCGGCTTTCCTTAAAATCACATTTGACAGTGAAGATGGTACAACCACACCTCCCGCTGATGGCTTAAAACTTACTGTTAAGCCCGTATCTGAGGAACCTGAAACTCATGAACATAGCTATGCTAAAGATGGTTTCTGTACAGGTTGTGGTATCTATAAGGTTCTTGAACCTACATTGGTTAAGGTTGATGGCGTATGGACCTATTATGTAGACGGCGTTAAGTCTGATGATACTACACTTGTTAAGTACAACGGCGAATGGTACCACGTAAAGAATGGTCTTAAGACTACATCTACTACCCTCGTTAAATATAACGGCAAGTGGTATTATGTTGAAAAGGGTGTTAAATCCACAAAGACAACTCTTGTTAAGTATAACGGCGTTTGGTACTATGTAAAGGATGGTAAAAAGAACACTTCTACTACACTCGTTAAGTACAACGGCGTATGGTACTATGTAAAGAGCGGTAAGAAGAGCACTGCTACGACACTTGTTAAGTACAACGGCGTATGGTACTATGTAAAGAGTGGTAAGAAGAATACTTCTACCACACTCGTTAAGTACAACGGTACTTGGTACTATGTAAAGAGTGGTAAGAAGAATACTTCTACTGCAATCGTTAAGTACAACGGCAAGAAGTACTACGTAAAGAAGGGTATTGCTCAACTTAAATTCTCTGGTAAAGTGAAGATTAGCGGCAAGACCTACACCGTTAAAAAAGGCGTTGTAAAATAAATCAAAAAACTCCTGCTTCGGCAGGAGTTTTTACTTTAGATAACAGATAAGAGAATTGGTGTGCGATGTCTTGGGAGTAAAAAAGCTTCTCCACGTGGAGAAGCTTTTTGTTATTAATCTATCTTTGCTAATTTAAGCACTCGCACAACAGCGGGGGAGAGAATAAGGTTTGTGCCAAGCTCGAAAAGGAAATTACCGCCTGCAAGACCTAAGAACATATAAGCGGCTGCATTGTTAAAGCCTGCGGCAACGCCCCATTCTTTAATTGTTTCAAAGAAAAAGAGCTTACAACCAATAAGGAATATACCGGTATTAACGATTGGGCAAACAACGGCGGCTGCCATAACCGCTAAATACTTGTTATATTTTTCAAGCAGTTTGTATGTAACACCTGCTGCCAAGCCGCATAATGTACCTTTAAGCAATACTGTAACGATTGTGCCAAAATAGTCAATTGCCAAAAATGCGGCGGCGTCACCCGTTATAAATACTGCAATACCGAATACAAAACCGAGCCAAGCACCGATTTTATATCCGCAGGTTGCGGCGCCCACGATAATCGGTAAAAGCACGAGTGTTACCGAAAACATACCGAAGCGTATAAACGAGCCAAGGTATTGCAAAACGAATACCAATGCCGTGAATACGGCGCCTAGCACTAGGGTCCTAGTTTGTTTTTTACTTGTGTTTGTCATAAAAATTACCTCCGATACTGCCCATAAAGGTGCAGTTCATAAAATATTTGTAATCCGCTTTAGCGGTAATTACTAACGGTTCTTTTCATATATGGCGCGAAGACCGTCTAAAAGCAGGTTTTCGCTATAAATAATGTTGGTTTTACAATGTGTTATAATATCACGTGAAAGTCCGCCAGTTGCTACAACTGTTGGTTTTTCGCCAAGTTCTTGTGTGATTTGCTCTAACAAGCCGTCAAGCATAGCGGCGGTGCCGTAAACAAGACCCGACTGCATACATTCGGTAGTGTTAGTGCCTATAACCGATTTTGGCGCTTCAATCGGGATTGAAGAAAGCAAAGCGGTATTTTCGGTTAGCGCTTTTAATGTAAGGCGAACACCTGCCGAAATCACGCCGCCTAAGAATGCACCGTCACGGTCAAGCACACTTATGGTAGAAGCGGTGCCCATATCAATAACAACGCAGGGCATTTTGTAGGAGTCGATAGCGCCAACTGCACCTGCGACAAGGACTGCACCTAGTTGTGCAGGGTTATCTATCTTAATATTAAGGCCTGTTTTAACACCGGGGCCTAGCATTAAGGGCACAATTTCGCAGAGTTTAGAAATAGCGTGACTTACACTCCTAGCAACAGATGGCACAACCGAAGCTATAATACAGTCTTCGATTTGTTCACCTTCAATATTGTAAAGGGATAAAATATGCTTAATTTCAATAGCGTATTGGTCGTCGGTCTTGCGGGGGTCGGTTGCAAGACGGGCGGTAAAGGCCAAGTAACCCGAATTGTATGCCCCCAAAGTAATGTTTGTATTGCCAATATCAATAGTAAGTAACATACAATCAGTCCTTTCTAAATTTATTATACATTATATTTTAAAAAAAGCAATAATTTTGTTGACAAGCACAAGTTTAGTTGGTATAATGTTGTTTGCTAAATGGGGCGGTATGGCCCTTTAGCTCCTTGTTCCGTCGGAGTGACGGGACCAATAGTCCAAAAGGAGGTGCAAGTAAATGACCGCAAAGTATGAGGCAGCAATGATTTTCACTGTAGCAAACGGTGAAGAAACCACACAGAGCTTAAAAGAAAAGTTCAACGACCTTATTGCTAAAAACGGTACCATTGAAAACGTTGATGATTGGGGCAAGCGTCGCTTAGCTTACCTTATCAACGACGAAGCAGAAGGTTACTACGTTTTCTTCAATTTCGAAAGCGAACCTACCTTCCCCGCAGAATTAGAGCGTATTGCAAAAATTACTGACGGCGTACTTCGTTTAATGGTTATCAAAAAATAAGGAGAAACAGTAATGTTTAATTTAGTTGTTTTAACAGGTCGCTTAACTGCTGACCCTGAACTTAAAACCACTGCAAACGGCATTCCCGTTACTACGTTCTCAATTGCTGTTGACCGTAGATACCGTTCCGGTGAGGAACGTCAAACCGATTTTATAAATATTGTTGCTTGGCGTCAATCTGCTGAGTTTATTAC
>JAZORK010000040.1:0-10945 GCA_045656485.1 Acutalibacteraceae bacterium
GGACATTACGGAGATTTTGTTATATAATTATATCAATAATGTAAAACACTCGGAGGACTTAAAATGAAACTTATAAAAAAACTCACTGCATTATTTTTAGTTTGCCTTATGGCTCTTTCACTCACAGGTTGCCATAAAAAAGGCGAAATTGCTGTAACAATTAATGGTTATGACTTTACATCCGCATATTATATGTGCGCTTTCGTTAATGCATACTTACAAGGTCAACAAGAAGTAATGATTGAACTTTCTGAAGAAGAAGCACAGGAAGAAATCGATTACTCAAAGCAAAAAATTGATGGCAAAAAGTTTGAAGATTGGGTAAAAGACACCGCAATCGATACTTTAAAGAAAAACGCATATTTCAAGGGTCTTTGCGCTGAAAAGAAAATTGAAATGACCGATGACTATAAAGCAGACAACGAATACTACGCTTCGCTTTACTGGTCTTCTTACGGTTATTCTGAACTTTTCGAGCCCAACGGTGTTTCTTTAGAAACCTTTACCGATTATATGGTTGATGAAACCTATGCCGAACTTTATTTCGAAAAGACCTATGGCGAAAATGGTGAAAAAGAAATCCCTGCTAAAGAAATTAAGTCTAAACTTCATAAAGATTTTATGATTGCTAATATCTTAGAATACAATCACTCTTCTGATGCTAAGGCAGACGAACTTACTAAAAACATTAAAAAGTTTAAGGAATATGCTGCTGACCTTGAAGCTGGCAAAACCACATTTGAAAAGGTATACAACGAATTTAACCACATAAAAGAAGAAGACAAGGAAGAAGAAGACCACGAAGAACACGATCACGCTGAACCCAAGGATGCTCTTGCTACTGTAATCGATGCTGATCACGACAATTATAGTGATATCAAGAAGATGGACATCGGCGAAATCAAGTTTATCGAAAAGAAAGACAAAGCAGGTTGCTTACTTATCATCAAACAAGATATCAAGGCTGATGATTTCTACCTTGAAGATATGGATATGCAAATCCGCCACCTTCTCAAAGATGATGAATTTAATAAGCAAACCGACGAAGAATACAAAAAGCTTTCTGCCGAAATTAATAAGTATGCAGTTAATCAATTCAAGGTTAAGAAGATTGTAGAACCCAGCTACGGTTATTAATCCATAAAACGCGAAGTGAAAACTTCGCGTTTTTTCTTTTTAAAAAAGTCTTGACAAATTAAAACTCTTACTGTATTATTGTCATAGTACAGTAATACAAGGAGGTAACCTAATGGCTTGGAGCTTTTCTTCAGAAAAACCTGTCTATATCCAAATAGCCGAGCGTATTACCGCTTCGGTAATATCAGGCGAGTATAAGGCAGGGCAGCAAATCCCCTCTGTGCGACAGTTAGCATTGGAGGCCGCAGTAAACCCCAACACCGTGCAACACGCATTTTCAGAACTTGAAAACGAAGGTATAATTGTATCAATGGGTACTGTTGGCCGTTATGTAACAGAAGATACCGCAGTTATTGAAAACTG
Organism: Acutalibacteraceae bacterium; assembly: GCA_045656485.1. GTDB lineage: Bacteria > Bacillota > Clostridia > Oscillospirales > Acutalibacteraceae > UBA737. The sequence continues at coordinate 1,501 of JAZORK010000040.1, forward strand.
CCGTCAGAAAATAGCCGAGCAAACGGTAGACAACTTTATTGAAAAAATACAAAAGCTTTCAGTAACTAAAAGCGAAATTATTACTATGATAGGAGAGAAAATGGAATGAATATTCTTGAATGCAAAAACCTTACTAAATCCTATAAAAAGAATTTTCCCGTACTTCATAACCTAAATTTGACCATTCCATCGGGTAAAATTGTAGGTCTCTTAGGTCCTAACGGTTGCGGTAAATCCACCCTTATAAAACTTATTTCCGGTCTTTTACAGGCCGATAGCGGCGAAATTTTGGTAGACGGTCTTCCTGTAAGTGATAAAACCAACGCTCTTATTTCCTATTTGCCTGAACGCACCTACTTCAATTCTTGGATGCGTGTTTCACAGCTTATAGAATATTTTGACGAATTTTATAACGATTTTGATTCCACCCGTGCACTTGCGCTTATGAAGGACCTAGGCATAAATCCCCATTCAAAGCTTAAATCACTTTCAAAGGGCACTAAAGAAAAGGTTCAGTTAATTCTTGTTATGTCACGTGACGCTAAGCTTTATCTTCTTGATGAGCCTATCGCAGGTGTTGACCCCGCCGCCCGTGAATATATTTTAAGCACCATCGTAAGCAACTATAATCCGGATGCTTCAATCATTATCACCACCCACCTTATCACCGATGTTGAGCAGGTGTTGGATGATTTTGTATTCCTAGGATTTGGCGGCAACGTATTAATGTCAGGAAATGCCGAAGAAGCTAGAAACGAAAACGGCAAATCACTTGACGCACTCTTCAGGGAGGTATTCAAATGTTAAAAAAACTACTCAAATACGATTTTAAATCGGTCTTTAAATATTGGTGGATTGCAGCCCTTTCCTCTACAATACTTTCGGTTTTAGGTGGCTTTTGCATCCCCGTTTTAAGAGACTCATCATCCGAATCTATAGAAATTCAACCACCCGGTGTGCTTGTAGCTACATCAACATTAATTCTTATTTTATGCATTATAGGTCTAGTTGCTTTCAGTATCACAAGCATGATTCTAGTCTTTGTAAGATTTTATAAAAACTTCTTCTCAGACGAAGCCTACCTCACCTTCACCCTTCCTGTAAAACGCTCACAGCTTTTAAATTCAAAGCTTATTCTTGCTATCGTGTCAGAATTTGCTACCCTTTTCCTAATAGGTCTTAACACTCTTATATTACTAACCATTGGATTTTGGGATAAAATTTTCACTAAAGCATTTTTTGATAATTTGGCTACAATGATTAAAGAACTACTTGATGCTGTTAATGTTTATACCATAATTTATCTTGTAGAAATTCTTTTATTCATACTACTTGCAAGCATTTTTTCAAACTTATTTACATACGCTTGCATAACCTTTGCTTCTATGATTACAAAAAAAGCCAAGGTTATAACCGCAATCGGCATATATTACGCCGCTAACGGTATTATTTCTTTTGTAGTAAATATACTTTATTTATTCGGTATATCAAACATTACCGATTTTATAACCGATTTACCTAAAGCAATGATAGAACCCGTTGTTGCTTTGATGGGGCTTACAGTTATATTCTTTGTTGCAGTCTTTTGCGCATTGCTCTACACATTTGAGCATTGGATGCTTGACCGCAAGCTTAATCTTGCATAAGGAGGAAAGAAAAATGAAAAAAATATTATCAGTATTTATTGTTTGCTTAGTTTTACTTTCCAGCTTTTGCTTGGTGGCTTCAGCAGACAAATTTGCAATTACAGAAAGCGACGGTATAAGCACATTAGACCCCGACGTAAACATAACTTTTTCGGAAGATTTTAAACAGCTGTATTTTGGTGACACAACCTATTCTTCATTTCCCATAGAAAAAATCTCCTTTAGTAGTGATTATTATATCGATAATCTAACTATTTTAAGCGAGCATCCCCAAAAAGAAAAGATTGATAATATATCTTTATTTGCTAGCAAAAACGGTGAAACCATTTCTGCTGGTATTTACTATAAAGATGGTTCTAGCTTGAATGTAGATTACTTTAGGGATGATTACATAGAAGAATATACACGCCTTGAATCCACAGACCCCGAAGACCTTTATATCGTTTTTTCACAGTTTAGAGACGAGGAAAATATTGTTGTAAAAACTACCAAAACCCTTCTTAAAGGCGAAAAAGAAGAATTAAAGGTGAATGAAATTAAATTAATGGATTGGTTTGAAGTTTCGGCCAAATCGGAAAAATTAAATTTCTTCACACAAAAAGGTTGCTTCCTTGATTATAGTGATGAATATTATTACATCGACTTTGCCGAAGCTAATATAGACCCCAACAATTTTGACCCGTGGATCTACGAAGGCACCGCTTATAAAATAACCGACCTTGCATTAATTCAGCAAATCGAAGAAGGTCTTGACAAATTTTATGATGAGGATTACGGCATTTTCTTTGACGATGATTTCACCAAAGCCGTATCAAAGGTATTCATCACACTGATTTTTGCAATAATCCCCTTCGCAATACTTGTGTTCACCTTAATTTGCGGCTTTAAGGCTAAAAAGATATATAAAAAGCTATTCTTTACAACAGCCATTCTCTCCGCCGCCGAGCTTATAACCCTTGCTGTTATTCTTATTATCACTTAAAGGAGTAAACTAACGTGAAAAAACTTTTATCATTACTGCTTGTCTTATGTTTCAGTGTTTCTCTGTGTGGTTGTAAAGAGCAATTAAAGGAAAGCCCCGCTTCCGACTTTGAATATAAAGCAGGAGACGGCAAAGTGATGATTGAAAAATATATCGGCACACGCAAGGATGTTGTAATTCCCGAAAAAATCGATGATTGCACCGTCGTAAGCATAGACGTTTGCGCCTTTGCTGAAACCGATATTGAATTGGTTGTTATCCCAGATACTGTAACAACTATTTGGAATCGCGCCTTTTATAAGTGTGAAAATCTACATACTATAGATATGGGTAACGGCGTTGAGACCTTGATTGACGAGCCATTTAAAAATTGTCCGAAACTCACAAACTTAAAATTATCCCCTAACCTTAAGGAAGGTGCTAACGCCGCATTTTCGGGTTGCTCAAGCCTTAAAGAACTTCACATTCCCAAAACCTTTACCGGTTGGCATATGGAAATGTTCTTCGGCAATTCTTTGACAAAACTCACCTTTGAGGACGGATTAGAATCCATCGGCGCTTATGCGTGTTTCTGGAACAGCGGTAGTTTAAAGGAAATTACTATACCCGCCTCAGTTAAAAAATTGGGCGAATGGAGCTTTAACATCGGTCTTGAAAATATATATTTTGAAGGCGATGCTCCTGCCGAAATCGGAACAAAGCCATTTGGCGATAGCAAGGCCACTATTCATTACCAAAAAGGAACTAAAGGTTGGGAAGAGACCAAACTTCGCGAATGGTATACACTCGTAGAAAAATAAAATCTAAGGACTTGGAATTTTCCAAGTCCTTATTATTTTAAAAAAATAATGACATATCAGGCAAAATATGCTAAAATATCCACAGGTGATGATTATGTTTTTTAAAACTCAAGATTCTATTCCCCAAGGCTTAGGCTTTAAAACCTTTGATTTAACCCATTTAATATGGCTTTTGGCAATCACAACTGCCTGTATTATGGCTTGTTATTTTTACAAAAAGCTAACCCCTAAAAAGCAGAATATAATGCTTAAAATAATTGGCGTGGCGGTAATTTTTGAAGAAATACTTAAAAATATCGTCGTAACAGCTGTAGGCGAATTTGAAGTAGGTTATCTTCCATTCCATTTGTGCGGAATAAACATTTTGCTAATAGCATTCGACATTTTTAAACCCACAAAAATCGTTCGTACCTTTCTTTACTTTTTCTGCATCCCCGGTGCCGCATTAGCACTACTGTTTCCCAACTGGACCGAGGTGCCATTCCTCAACTTCTTCCACCTACATAGCTTTATAGTCCACGCACTTTTAGTAATGTATCCCCTACTACTTATCACAAGCGGTCAATTAGCCCTTAAATTCAGCGATATGCCAAAGAGTATTGGCTTGCTTATAATAATGGCTATCCCGATATATTTCCTTAATTTAGCTTGGGACACTAACTTTATGTTCCTTATGAATCCTGATACGGGCAACCCGCTTGAAATGTTTGAAAAGTTGCTCGGCAATCATCTTTGGGGCTTCCCCATTCTATTACCATTGGTTGTAGGTTTAATGTATTTGCCTGTGTTTATTGCAAATAAGGGTAACCGTAAGAAATACACCGAACAACAAAAAGAATACGAACTAACCGCTAAATAACAAAAAGGACTTGGAAAATTCCAAGTCCTTTAACTTTTGTCACAGACAAACTAAGACAGGACCTTCGGCTAAGCCGGAGGTCCTGTCTTTTAAAAAGAAGGTTATTTAAATGGTGAGTTTTACATTTTTGTTAAAACTTTAACCGATCACGCCTAAAATATCTCCATTTAAAACGTTATCTATACCGCTAAATATGCTCTTATTGAACATAACAGTCTTGGGCCAAGATGTATCACCCTTAGCGCCTTGTTTTAATACGCCGAATTGACCGCCAACGTTTTGAAGCATAATATTGTTGTTAAAGATTGGCATAGACTTACTACCGTCGCTATTTGTTTGGGTAGTATAAATATTTACCATTTGTTCGGCAGAATCAATCATAACGTTATTACGCACAGCGAAATTCTTTGCGCGGTTGCGGTTATAGTGACGCCAACCCTGAATATGACAAGCGTTACCTTTATCACTACGTGTTTCGCAAAGTCCGCGACCTGCATACCACATAAGGTTATCTTCGATAAGGAATGTATCAATATGGCTTTGGTTAGAATCGGTAGAAGTAATCCAATATTCAATAGAATAGTTACAATTTTCGATAACGTTACCTGAATAAAGAACTTTTTGATGCTTACGTGTGGTATTGTTTTCCAATGTGATTTGTTGTGTAATACCTGCGTCGTAAACTTGGTGGATATAGTTATCAATTACGGTGAAATTATCGCAATATCCCCAAATTTCAATTGCGTTACCAAGTCTTACAGTAGTTTCACCGGGACGTTGGAGTGAACCGCCTATCCAAGCAAATTCGCAATTCTTTACAGTGAGTTTTGAAGAATTACCCGAAGAAACACCGTGCTTACCGCCGTATTTAACACAAAGGTTATCAATGGTAACGTTGCTTTTTGCGGTGATAATGTTATATCCAACGTTGAATTCGATAGAACCGTATCTTGAAGCAGGGTTGGTTGTGCTGTAAAGGTAAACGATACCGTTTGTATAGTCGTGGTAGAAATCAAGGTCTGATTTTACTTCGCTTAACGATAACTTTTTATATGAGAAAGAAGTATCGTTAAAAATTAGTGCGCCAATGTCGTTCTTTAATTGGGTTGATGTAAGTTTCCAGATATTGCCTGAATGTTTTACCCATTTGCTACTATTTGAACTACCGCCTGCGTTAAGGGGTGAACCAAAAATCTTCGGTTTAGCGCCTGTGCCGTACGCAGAATAAGTAACGTAAGCAGATGTGGTGAGTTGTCCACGCCAAGTGCCACCACGTTCAAATAAAACGTATGCAGGTGAATAACTGCTACCGGTTACACTTGCAACCTTAGAAAGTGTTTTCCAGGCTTTTTCTGGGCTGCGACCTGTGTTAGAGTCGCTACCGGAATTTGAAACGTAGTAAACCTTAGCGTTTGAAGGGATAGTAAGATTAGCGTGATTACGAATGGATGCTATTCGATTATCTGTCACCTTGCGAAGCGCATTTAACGCCGATTGGGTTTGAGAGGTGTTTTCAACGAATTTAGCCTTCAAACTAGTCGTTGCGGTTGCTGTATTCATAATACCAGCCGCAGTTTTAATGCTTGGTAATAAATCAAAAGTAGTTAATTTTGATAAACTTTCAAGACCGCTGGAAAGTGTTACAGTTGTCATATTTGCTTGAGCAGTGCTACCGCTACCTGTGCTTGAGCCGGAGCCTGTTGTAGTTAATGATAATGCAGATTTTGCAGCTTCAGCAGTAATATCACCGCTGCCTGTGGGTGCTACAACAATCTTGAAATATACTGCCGAACTTGAAGTAGAAAGCATTTGGGCAGTTGTAAAGATAGCCGAACCTGTGCCGTTTACCCAAGTACCGTTGTTAGCAAGCCAAGTACCGCTTGCATCGTAAAGGTGGTACATTGCCTTGTAGCCCGAAGCAACTTTAACTTCTGCATAATCAGCAATAGCAAGTAAATCTTGAGTGTAAGCACGGGTAGTAACAGTAGTGTGAACTGTACCCTTGTCGATTGTACCTTGTGCCATTTCTACTTTAACAGGTGCGCTGGAAGAAGCAGTTAAAGTTACAACACCCTTAGCAGAAGTAGGAGTGATATCACCACTGCCTGTGGGAGCAATAACAAGTCTGAAAGAAACAGCTTTACTAGAAGTAGAAAGCATCTGTGCAGTTGTAAAGAGTTGAGCGCCTGTGCCGTTTACCCAAGTGCCGTTATTAGCAAGCCAAGTGCCGTTTGCATCATAAAGATGATACATTGCCTTATAGCCCGAAGCAATCTTTACACCTGTGTAATCTGCAATAGCAAGTAAATCCTTTGTATAAACACGTGTAGTAACTGATGAGTGGATTGTGCCATTGTCGATAGTACCTTGTGCTAATTCAACACTACCTGTTGTAGAAGTTGAAGGTGTCGAAGTCGATGGTGTCGAAGTCGATGGTGTTGAAGTTGATGGTGTAGAAGTTGATGGTGTAGAAGTTGATGGAGTAGATGAACTACTCGATGAACTGCTTGAAGAGCTACTTGAAGAACTGCTTGATGATGAACTGGTAGATGAATCTGTTGAAGAATCAGCAGTAGTCAAGCTTACAACACCTTTAGCAGATGTGGGAGTAATGTCACCGCTGCCTGTGGGAGCCACAACAATTCTGAAAGAAACTGCAGAGCTTGAAGTAGAAAGCATTTGAGCAGTTGTGAAGATAGCTGCGCCTGTGCCGTTTACCCAAGTACTGTTGTTAGCAAGCCAAGTGCCGTTTGCATCATAAAGGTGATACATAGCCTTGTAGCCCGAAGCAACCTTTACTTCTGTGAAATCAGCAATAGCAAATAAATCTTTAGTATAAACACGGGTAGTAACTGATGTGTGGATTGTGCCCTTATCAATTGTACCTTGTGCAAAAGCAGGTTTGGTAAAAACAGCCTTTGCTGCTAAAGTGATAGAACTTGCAGCAGAAGAAGGTGTTACGTTACCGCTACCTGTGGGAGCAATAACAATTCTGAAAGAAACTGCAGTGCTTGAAGTAGAAAGCATTTGAGCTATTGTGAAAGTAACAGCACCTGTGCCGTTTACCCAAGTGGTATTTGAAGCAAGCCAAGTATTGTTAGCATCATAAAGATGATACATAGCTTTATAACCTGAAGCAATTGTTACGCTTGTGTAATCAGCAATAGCAAGTAAATCTTTAGTATAAACACGAGTGGTAACGGATGCGTGAATTGTGCCTTTATCGATTGTACCTTGTGCTAAGGTAGGAGTCGTTGTTGTGTCGGCCGATGCTGAACCACTTGCGAAAACGCCTGCGGTTACGATAATAGCCAAAACCAACAAAATGCTTAAAATTTTGCGTGATGTGTTGTGCATGGGTATCTCTCCTTCTCTAAAAAAACAAAAATTGCAAATCTGCCAAAGCCGATTATGACCGTAAAAAAACGCCGAGAAAGAATCGGTATATAATCGAATCTCTGAATCTCAACATTCATAATAATCATAATATGAATATGGGTAAAAGTCAAGCGAAAGTTAATAACTGTTGTTAGTTTTGGTATAAATAACTATCATTTACGGATTGATTTTATGCATATTGCTAATTAATCAATAAACATTATATAACAGTTACGATAAACTGAAACTTCACTTTGGGGTACAAATGGGGTACAAGTATCCTAAATTTATCCCTAATTAGTTAAAAATGCATAAAAAGAAAGCCGCCCGAAACGGACGACTTTCTCCTTAAAAACCCTTTATATATGCGGGTTCAGACTACTTATTAAGTGCTTCGTTAACTGCAACTGCGCAAGCAACAGTCATACCAACCATGGGGTTGTTACCTTCTCCTGTTGCGAACATTTTATCATCACTTTTTTCATCGTAGAAACCCCTGAAAAGCCCTTATTCAAGCGGTTTTATGCTATTATCCGCATTCTAATGTCATTTGTTAAATCATATCATATTTTGGCAAATCTTATATTTTGGGGTACAAAATGGGTACAACCGAAACGGGATAAATTTTACCCTTTCCAATAGCAAATGATAATAAATTCAATTATACGTTACTGAGCGTTGTCTTTAGTAGACGGAAGTTCAACGCTCTCACTTTAAAAAAGAATTGGAGAAACAATATGAGTAAAACTATATCAATTATATCATGTAAAGGCGGCGTTGGCAAGACTACATCTGTCGTCAATATCAGCTCATATATCCATACTCAAGGCAAGCGTGTTCTAGCCGTAGATTTGGATTATCAGCATAACCTATCGAAACACTTCGGTATTTTCCCTGGGCACCTCAAAGACAAGCCCACCGTGTATGACTTGTTCAATGTTGCAATAGATGATTGCTCGGATGACGAAATGAATGAGTTAGTACACAACGCTATTGTGAACTCAACAACCGTTGATGTATTACCTGCAACGGCAAAACTTTCTCTGCTGGATAAGGTTCTTCCTACAGCAACCTGCAGAGAGTATATTTTAAAAAGTATCTTGAAGCATATCAGAAACGAATATGATTATATCTTCATAGACTGCCATCCGGGATGCGACATATTCGCCATCAATGCTTTGACTGTATCAGATACAGTAATTATTCCAGTTGAAGCTCATCCCCTTGGCTTAGAAGGTCTTGACCAAGTAGAAAAACTAATAGGAACGGTACAGCGACATCTTAACCCAAATCTAAAAGTTGAAGGCATCTTGCTCACCAAGTTCCAAAACAACACCAACTGTTGCCGTAATATTCGTGATATTGTAAAAGGAAGTTACGGAAACCGAATGCACGTATTTAATGAACATATTAAATATTCTATTAACGTTGCAGAGGCACCAGAATTTGGTCTTTCCATTCACGAATATGCACCTAAAATTGAAGCCGCTGAGTCTTACGCTAAAATAGCAATGGAGGTGATGTTTAAATGAAAAAATCAGACTTAGAGGCGCGAAGACAACAACTGAACTCTGTATCTTCCGATACAGATGACGACTTTGACGAAATCGTATCCACAGCTCGCAGTCCGAATGATAACGCTAAAATAACACTTATTCCGCTGGAAAAACTTGTAGAGTATTCGGATAAAGCCTTTGAAAGTATCACAGGTAGACCACAACCTTTTAAGGCACACAGCCAAGAAAGTTTAGAATCTCTCGCAAAAAGTATTAAAGAAAAC
>JAZORK010000041.1:0-2474 GCA_045656485.1 Acutalibacteraceae bacterium
TTGGTAACACATACAATGATGTAAACTTCTACGAAAATTACACCATTAACTTTACCCATATGAACGAAAACCCTGACTTAGGTTATTATGTATGCCTTGGTGGTCTTTCAAGTGGTAACACCATTATTCACAAGGGACTTAATATTATTAACACCGGTAATGAACCCTTCACATTTGCTAAGGGTGCTGGCTTAATTCTTGAAGAAAATGCATACTTCAACTTCATCAATACCTATTCTGGTACTACTATAGACCTCGCAGCTATGGGTCTCTCTGAAGACACTGCTTCTAAGACTTGGATACTCAATGCTAATAACATGGCTACAATTAAGCCTACCGATGTTGCTGGTGAATTTGATGTACAAATGGGTTACATTGCAACTGCTACATCTGCTGAAGGCGAAGTTGTTAAGTCTGTTGGCGGCAAGTTAGTAATTCCTGCTGGTCAATATTCAGTTTCATTCGATATGTGCACACCTGATACTCACGTTTATGATAACGAAGAAGATACTACATGTAACCTCTGCGCCGCTATCCGTGAAGTATTTATCTGCGAACACGAATGGTCTGAATTTGTATCAGATAACAACGCTACATGCGAATACATCGGTTCTGAAAGCCGTGAATGCGCATTATGCGGTAAGATTGAAACACGTGAACTTCCTGGCGAAGCTCCTGGTCACATCTATGGTGAAGACGGCTTCTGTACAGCTTGCCGCATCTACAAGGTTCTTGAACCTACATTAGTTAAGATTGATGGCGTATGGAATTACTTCGAAAACGGCGTTAAGACTGATGCTACTACTGTTGTTAAGTACAATGGCACATGGTACTATGTAAAGGATGGTATTAAGAATACTTCTACTACACTTTGCAAGTACAATGGCACATGGTACTACATTAAGAAGGGTAAGATTGACTTTAAGGCAACAACTCTTGTTAAGTACAATGGTACTTGGTACTATGTAAAGAACGGTAAGAAGAATAATGCTACTACACTTGTTAAGTACAATGGCGTATGGTACTATGTAAAGAGCGGTAAGAAGAGCACTGATACCACACTTGTTAAGTACAATAACGTTTGGTACTATGTAAAGAGCGGTAAGAAGAACACTACTACTACACTCGTTAAGTACAATGGCGTTTGGTACTATGTAAAGAGTGGTAAGAAGAGCACTGCTACCACACTCTGCAAGTACAACGGTAAGTACTACTATGTGAAGAAGGGCAAGAAGAGCACTTCTACTGCAATCGTTAAGTACAACGGCAAGAAGTACTATGTAAAGAAGGGTATTGCTCAAACTAAGTTCTCTGGTAAAGTGAAGATTAGCGGCAAGACCTACACCGTTAAGAAGGGTATTGTAAAATAATATCTTTTATATAAAAAAGGTTCCGTGGAAACACGGAACCTTTTGTCTTATAATAATAAAAATACAGGACGGATGTATTTTCCGCCCTGTATAAATTTTTACACATTAATTTTACGCTATTTTTTCGCCGTTTAAAACCGCATTTACAAGTTTATCGCCAATGTATTCAAGCTTCAATGAAAAGAAAGGCGATTTTTCTTCTAAAAGCTTTAGAAAAATTTTGTCGCCCTCCCAAATGGGCAGGTCATAAATTTCTTTAATATCTACCCAACAAAGATTGCCTTCATTACATTCAATTAGCTCACCCGAAAAATCGGTCGAATGGAATATATGCATATATTCGGTACCCCATTTGTCAGACACAAAGGTGACAATGCCACAGTAACGTGTGTTGTGAAGTGTCAAACCCGTTTCTTCTAAAACTTCACGGGCGTTGGCTTCTTCGGGGCTTTCTTTTTCTTCAAATTTGCCGCCTATAGCAACCCATTTATCGTGGTTTAAATGGTTTTCTTTTTTAATGCGGTGTAGCATTAAATATTTACCGTCTTTTTCAATATGACAAAGGGTGGTGTTACGCATAGTTATTTTTCTTCCTCTTGTAGTGGTGTTGGCTCGTGAACATAATCCTTTAAATAGAAGGTTTCCGTTTTTAAATTTTCACTGTCGAAAATGCAGTTATACTGAATCTTTTCATATGCGCTTATAAGGTCGGTATAGGGTGAAACGTCGCTCCATTTATAGTGGTTGCCGTCCTTATCAATGTAGCCTACGGTGTTAATAACAGGCAAGGTTTCGTAAAGATTTAATAAATCGCGGTTGTATTCAGTAAGCTCAACGTTGGCTGTTTTGAGTAGGAGTGAGGAAAGATAGTTCGAGCTGATTTTGTCAATTTCGGCTTCTTCAATATCGTAGTTTGCCCAAATGTAGAAGGGTGTCATATGGCGACGTTGCTCCTGTTCGGTGGTAAGACCGGAAATGCTTTTAACACCTAAAACCTCTTCAACAAATTCAGGCTCGATAGTCGGTTGATGGTCGCCAAACATACAAATGATGGTGCGTTCAGGTACGTTTTCAAAATATTTTATAAGCTTTTTAAAGGCTTTA
>JAZORK010000042.1:0-3451 GCA_045656485.1 Acutalibacteraceae bacterium
CTTCATTTCGGTCTTATGAAGAATGTCAGTTGGGTTAACCCGATGAGTTATTTCAGAAAAGTAAGCTAAATTTTAATCCGTCATCTTTTTGATGGCGGATTTTTTAAAGCGAGTGAGAAAATGAAAATTTTCAGAATATTAACAGTTATAATAACGGTATCTCTGATGGGTTTTATATTTTATATGTCAGCGCAGAATGCAACTGAATCGTCAGGCACAAGTCAAAAGGTTATCGTATTCGTTTTGAAAATCTTTATGCGCAATTTTGAAAGCATTTCAGAGATTGAAAAAGCGGAACTTATATCTTCGTTGCAGTTTATAGTTCGTAAAAGCGCTCATTTCTCGGTTTATGCTCTTTTAGGAGCTTTTTCTTATCTGAGCGTGGCTACATATAAAAGTATTCCTTTTTATCTCCGTTCGGGAATAGGCGCGATGATATGTTTGGTATATGCGATAAGCGATGAAATTCACCAATACTTTGTTCCGGGGAGAAGTTGCGAAATCAGAGATGTTTGTATAGATTTCTGCGGTGCGCTACTCGCGGTTATCTTGCTTAGCGTTGTTGCAAAATATTCTAAAGCAAAAATTATCATAAATAACATTTAAGAGGTGGATAATATGCGAAAAAAAGATTTAATGAACCTTAATTCAACACTTTTTGCTAGGGAAGATGCATATCAAAGGCAGATAGAAACGCTTAAAGCCGAGAATGAGGACCTAAAAAAGCAGATTGATGCTTTAAATGACCAGGTAGTAGGTCTTAAATCCAAGCTTGAGGCTTCTCAATCGCTTAAAAAGTTAGAGGATAAAATTTTGGCTCAGGTAAGCATTTCGGAGGATAAGCAATACGGTGCTGAAATTATCGGCAAAATTGTTCTGAAATCTGCTGAATATTGTACCGAGCTTTCTTCGCGAGAGCAAAATGCCGAAACAAAGGAACTCGTAAATTTAATTCTTGGCAGAACCGAAATTGCAAAAGCGGAAATTCTCAAAATCGTATCGGAAAATTTGCCGCTTGAAACTAAGAAAAATATGATTGATAAAGAACGCTTGGGCGCAGAAGATTATTTTTTAAGTGTTTTAGCTCAAAAAGACTAAAAAACATTCGAAAAAATGTTATTATTTTAACATTTGGCTATTGTTTTTTTTGTCGCTTTTTGATATAATAAGATTTGGTATGGACGAATTTATAGTCCGACAAATTTGAAAGGAGTACATATATGAACTATTCACATGAAGTTGAAAATATGTGTCCGCTTGCAAAAGGCACATATCACGGTCCCGCTCCTATTCCGGAAGAGGGCAAATGGGTTCAGGTTAAGGAAGTAAAAGACGTTTCCGGTCTTACACACGGTATCGGCTGGTGCGCTCCTCAACAGGGAACCTGCAAATTAACTCTTAACGTTAAGGAAGGTATTATTCAAGAGGCATTGGTTGAGACTATCGGTTGCTCAGGTATGACCCACTCTGCAGCTATGGCTTCTGAAATTTTGGTTGGCAAAACCATTCTCGAAGCTCTTAATACCGACCTTGTTTGCGATGCTATTAATACTGCTATGCGCGAACTCTTCTTACAGATTGTATACGGTCGTACTCAGACCGCTTTCTCTGAAGACGGTTTGCCCATCGGTGCAGGTCTTGAAGACTTAGGTAAGGGTCTTCGTTCACAGTGTGGTACTACCTATGCAACTCTTGCAAAGGGCCCCCGCTATCTCGAACTCGCTGAAGGCTATATCACAAAGATTGCTGTTGACGAAAATGACACCATCATCGGTTACAAGTTCGTTCACCTCGGCAAAATGATGGATATGATTAAAAAAGGTATGGACGCTAACGAAGCTTTAGAAAAAGCAAGCGGCCAGTACGGACGTGTTGATGACGCTGCAAAACTCATCGACCCCCGTGAAGAATAATTAAGGAGGAAATGAACAATGGCATTATTTGAAAGTTATGATAGAAGAATTAATCAAATAAACGCAGAACTCGCAAAACACGGCATTTCTTCCATTGAAGAAGCTAAAGAAATCTGCGATAAAGCAGGTGTTGACGCTTACAATATCGTTAAAGGCATTCAGCCTATCTGCTTTGAAAATGCTGCCTGGGCTTACGTTGTAGGTTGCGCTATCGCTATTAAAGACGGTGTTAAGAGTGCTGCTGAAGCTGCTGAAAAAATCGGTGTAGGTCTTCAGTCTTTCTGTATCCCCGGTTCTGTTGCTGACGACCGTAAGGTTGGTCTTGGCCACGGTAACCTCGGCGCTATGCTTCTCCGTGACGAAACAAAATGTTTCGCATTCTTGGCAGGTCACGAATCCTTCGCTGCTGCTGAAGGTGCTATCGGTCTTGCACGTAGCGCTAATAAAGCTCGTAAAGAGCCTTTAAGAGTTGTTCTTAACGGTCTTGGTAAGGACGCTGCAAAGATTATTTCAAGAATCAACGGCTTTACCTATGTTCAGACTAAGTTTGATTATTACACAGGCGAGCTCACCATCGTTGAAGAAACCGCTTACTCAAACGGCGAACGCGCAAAGGTTCGTTGCTACGGTGCTGACGATGTTCGCGAAGGTGTTGCAATTATGCACAAGGAGGGTGTTGACGTTTCTATCACAGGTAACTCAACTAACCCCACAAGATTCCAGCATCCTGTTGCAGGTACTTATAAGAAAGAATGTATTGAACAGGGCAAGAAGTATTTCTCAGTAGCATCAGGCGGCGGTACAGGACGTACTCTCCACCCCGATAATATGGCTGCTGGCCCCGCTTCTTACGGTATGACCGATACTATGGGTCGTATGCACTCAGACGCTCAGTTTGCAGGTTCTTCATCAGTTCCCGCTCACGTTGAGATGATGGGTCTTATCGGTGCAGGTAACAACCCAATGGTTGGTATGACTGTTGCTTGCGCAGTTGCAGTTAACGAAGCACTTAACAAATAATCTGCGATTATTTGTAACGAAATTTGCCTTGCGGCAAATGAAATTCATATAATGAATTAAATGCTATCGCATGAAATGTGCCGCATCTTTTGGATGCGGCACATTGTTTTAAAAATAAAAATTTGGCAAATTTTATTTCATGCAACGTAGCTTGCATTTCATGAAGAATTCATTTCATGCGCATAGCGCATTTCATTAAAAGGAGAATGAACATGTCTGATAATTTTTTAGTGGATTTTTCTATTGAATTTGCGACAAAAATTGTAAATTTAACCGAACAAATTCAAGGTAAAGGCGTTCTTAAAAATCAAATTCTCAAAAGCGGAACTAGCATTGGTGCCAATATACACGAAGCAAATTATGCGCAAAGTAAGGCAGACTTTGTTTCAAAACTTCAAATTGCACTTAAAGAGTGTTATGAAACTGAATATTGGCTAAAACTTTTTTCAAAAACCGATATTATTGATAAAAATGTATATTCCGAACTGCAAAATGAATGTGGTAAAATCAGGCGAGTT
>JAZORK010000043.1:0-21884 GCA_045656485.1 Acutalibacteraceae bacterium
AGATGATACCCCCAAATCCATAAGTATTCCGTCAACTGCGGGTATATTAAGTTCTTTAAGCACGGCATCCATTTGACTGTAATTGCTTTGCACAACTGTCGCAGCCAAACCTTTTAGGCGTTCAGTAGCAATTTTTACAGCATCAGGGTCACGGTCAAGACATATAAGTTGTCCACCTTTAAGGCGTTTTGCAATCTCGCCCGAGTGCCCTGCCCCACCAACAGTACCGTCAAGATAAATACCATCAGGGTTTATATTTAAGGCTTCTATGGTTTCATTTAGTAAAACCGAAATATGTTTAAATTCCATAATTAAAATCCAAGTTCCATCATAGTAGCAGCAATAGATTCTGGTGTGCTGTTTTCACATTCTTCTGCCCAGAAGTCGGTATTCCAAATTTCAACCTTATTGCCAACACCAAGAATATCGGCCTTTTCTTCTAAGCAAGCGTGTTCTCGCAAGGTTGCCGGTACAAGTATTCTTCCCTGTGAGTCAAAACCAACTGTAAATGCATTTGCAAACAAGAAACGCTTTACTGCACTTGATTTTGTGTTGGGCAAGTTATTAATTCCTTCAACAAACTTGTCCCATTCGGGTAAAGAATAAACACAAAGGCAACGCTTACCTAAAACATCTTTAGAGATTATAAATTCTTCGCCTAATTCTTCGCGGAATTTTGAGGGAATGAAAACCCTGCCCTTTTTATCAATATTATGTTGAAAGTTACCAAGAAACACGATTTTCACCTCTTTTTCCACCACATCGATGCACTTTGGTGTTTTTAAACTCCACTTTGCACCACTACTATGTATTATAATGGGTGTTTTTTAAAAAATCAATAGTTTTTTCAAAAAAATTTTATTATTCTAAAACTTTTTTATACAAAGTGCCAAATTATCTCTTAAAACAACAAAAACCACCGATTTTAACGGTGGTTTAGGCAAAAAATAACGGAGACAACTCCTCTCGAAGTGTCTCCGCTAATAAACCCTTAAGGTTTAATTATTTGTATATTTTTCTCTTGCAACGTAGCTTGTGTGGAGGTCGTGGTGAGCCTTGTGGCCGCCAAAACCGTCATACCACTCTTCATAGAGTTTCTTAACTACGGGAGATTCGTGTGACTTACGGATAGCCATTGACTTATCTTGGTCGTAGAGAGCCTGAGCACGAACCGCCTTTAAGTCAACTGTATCACGAACACTTTGTGGATGGATAGGTTGACCGCCGCCGTTTACACAACCGCCGGGGCATCCCATGATTTCAACAAAGGTCCAACCCTTAGGATTGCCAGCCTTCATCATATCCATTACACACTTAGCAGCAGCTGCGCCTGAAGCTACAGCAACTACGATATCGTTACCATTAATGTTAACGGGAGCTTCCTTAAGACCTTCAGTACCACGAACTGCAGTAAAGTCGATTTCAGTATTGTCTTTACCTGTGAGCCAGTCATTAGCGGTACGTAAAGCAGCTTCCATAACACCGCCAGTTGCACCGAAGATAACAGCAGCGCCGGTATCTTCACCCAAGGGAGAGTCAAACTCTTCATCAGGTAACATTGTGAACTGAATACCTGCACGGTCAATCATCTTAGCAAGTTCACGAGTGGTGATAGCAATATCAACATCGGGAACACCTGCAGCAGATTGGTCAGGGCGACCGATTTCAAACTTCTTAGCTGTACAAGGCATTACAGATACACTTACGATATCCTTAGGATCAATGCCCATTTTATCAGCGTAGTAGGTCTTAAATACTGCACCTGCCATCTGTTGAGGAGATTTACAGGTTGAAAGGTGGTTAATCATATCGGGATAGTAGTATTCGCAGAACTTAACCCAACCAGGTGAGCAAGAAGTAATCATAGGTAATGTACCGCCATTGTTAATGCGTTCTACCAATTCGTTCGCTTCTTCAACGATTGTAAGGTCAGCAGCAAAGTCAGTGTCGAATACCTTAGCAAAGCCAAGACGACGGAGTGCTGCAACCATTTTACCTTCAACATTTGAACCGATGGGCATGCCGAAGCATTCACCTAAAGTTGCACGAACTGAAGGAGCAGTTTGAACAACAACGTGTTTGCTGCTATCAGCCAATGCTTCCCAAATCTTATCGGTGTCGTCCTTTTCAACCAATGCGCCTGTAGGACATACAACAGTACATTGACCGCAAGAAATACAAGGAACGTTTGAAAGACCAACTTCAAAGGGAGTGCCGATATTTGTATCAATACCACGGTTGTTTGCACCGATAACGCCAACATACTGTTCGTTACAAGCAGCAACACAACGACGGCAAAGAATACACTTGTTATTATCTCTTACAAGGTGAGGAGTGCTACAGTCAAGCTCATATTCAGGCTTGAAGCCACCAAATGCGTTTTCATCTACGCCATAGTCAAGGCATAACTTTTGAAGTTCGCAATTGGTAGAACGTGAACAGGAAAGGCACTTCTTTTCGTGGGTAGAAAGAATAAGTTCAAGAGTAGTTTTTCTTGCCTTTTGAATCTTTTCGGTATTGGTTAAAACTTCCATACCTTCGGTTACGGGGTAAACGCAAGCAGTAACAATTCTAAAGCCTCTGCCTTCGTTAACTTCTACAACGCAAATACGGCAAGCGCCGATTTCGTTCTTTTCCTTCATAAAGCAAAGGGTAGGAATTTCGATACCTGCTTTGCGAGCAGCATCCAAAACTGTAGAGCCCTTAGGAACGCTTACAGCAATACCGTTAATTTTAACATTTATCATATCCATTATTTTAGGCTCCTTTCTTATTGCTTACTAATAGCTTTGAACTTACAGTTATCAATACAAACGCCGCACTTAACGCACTTGTCAGTATCGATTGTGTAAGACGGAAGCTTATGACCGGGTGCTACGTAATCAGTCTTTGTAATTGCATTAACAGGACAGTTTCTAGCGCAAACGCCGCAACCGATACACTTATCCTTGTCAACAACAAACTTTAAGAGGTCTTTACATACACCTGCAGGACACTTCTTATCAACAACGTGAGCAACATATTCGTCACGGAAGAAGTTAAGAGTAGAAAGTACAGGGTTGGGAGCAGTTTGGCCAAGACCGCAAAGTGAGTTTTGCTTAATGTAGTAGCAAAGTTCTTCAAGTCTGTCAACGTCTTCAAGTGTTCCCTTACCTGAAGTGATTTTATCAAGTATTTCGAGAAGTCTCTTAGTACCTACACGGCAAGGAGTACACTTACCGCAAGATTCATCAACGGTAAATTCAAGGAAGAATTTAGCCATGTCAACCATACAGTTGTCTTCGTCCATTACGATAAGACCGCCTGAACCCATCATACAACCGATAGCAGTTAAGTTGTCATAGTCAACTTCGGTATCGATAAGGTTTGCAGGGATACAACCACCGGAAGGACCACCTGTTTGAGCAGCCTTAAACTTCTTACCGTTAGGAATACCACCACCGATTTCATCAATGATGTGACGGAGTGTAGTACCCATTGCAATTTCAACAAGACCTGTGTGCTTAATCTTACCACCAAGTGCGAATACCTTAGTACCCTTGGACTTTTCGGTACCCATTGAAGCGAACCATTCAGCACCACGAAGGATGATTTGAGGAACATTAGCAAATGTTTCAACGTTGTTTTCAACGGTGGGCTTACCAAAGAGACCCTTAACTGCCGCATAAGGAGCACGGGGTCTAGGTTCACCACGGTTACCTTCGATAGAGGTCATAAGAGCAGTTTCTTCACCGCAAACGAATGCGCCTGCACCAAGACGAATGAACAAATCAAAATCGAAGCCTGAGCCGAAGATATCCTTACCTAAAAGACCGTATTCACGAGCTTGGTCGATAGCCTTTTGTAAACGCTTAACAGCGATAGGATATTCAGCACGAACATATACATAACCTTCGGTTGCGCCAATAGCGTAACCTGCAATAGCCATAGCTTCTACTAAGCAGTGGGGATCGCCTTCCAAAACGGAACGGTCCATAAATGCACCGGGGTCGCCTTCGTCGGCATTACATACAACATACTTTTGGTCAGCCTTGTTAGGAGCACATAAAGACCATTTAAAACCTGTCGGGAATCCGCCGCCGCCACGGCCACGAAGACCAGAGTCAGAAATAACCTTAATAACATCTTCGGGTTTCATTTCGGTAAGAACCTTACCTAATGCAGCGTAACCGTCCATAGCAATGTATTCTTCAATGCTTTCGGGGTCGATAACACCGCAGTTACGAAGAACAACACGGTTTTGTGATTTATAGAAGGCAGTGTCGCTAAGAGCAACCTGACCTTCAACCTTAGGAGCATCTTTACCTGTATCGTTGTAAACCAAACGTTCAACAGGACGGCCTTTCAAAAGGTGTTCTTCAACAATTTCCTTTACGTCTTCGGGAGTAACACGGCTGTAGAATGTACCGTCAGGATAAACGATAACAACCGGACCTAATTCACAAAGGCCGAAACAACCGGTCTGAACAAGTTTAACTTCTTCTACAAGGTCAAAAGCTTTAATGTTTTCTTCAAAAGCTGTTTGAATAGAAGCACTACCTGAAGAAGTACAACCCGTACCGCCGCAAATTAACACATGTGCACGAATCATTTTTTTACCTCCAATTATATGATGCTTTACGCTTTGATTACATATTCAGCAACAACGTTGCCTTCTTTAAGATGTTCTTTTGCAATTTTCTTTGCTTTTTCAACATCTACCTTAACATAGGTAACCTTTTCTTTGCCTGCTTCGAATACTTCAACAACAGGTTCAAATTCGCAGATACCGATACAACCGGTCTGAGATACGGTAACATTCTCAGTAAGGCCGAGAGCGTTAACTTCTTCAACCAATGCGTTAAGCACAGGTCTTGCGCCTGCTGCGATACCACAGGTTGCCATACCAACAACAACACGGGTGTCGTTTGTGCCTTCACGAAGAATAACCTTATTCTTCATTTTTTCTTTAATTGCCTGTAATTCCGCTAAAGATTTCATCCTCTTTTTCTTCCTTTCTATGCTTTTTGAATTTCGGAATACTGTTCTTTTAAATATTCCTCAATCCATTTGATTACTTCATAAGTGTTAAGCGGTACACCCTCAAGTGTCTCGCGTAGAACCCTTGTATCAAGTGTTACTTCACCCTCATTTGTTTTATGTATAAAATCAAAATCGGTTTCGGGATGTCCTTGTATAAGGGTCTTAATCGTTTCAACAACGTCACCCAAGGGGGCGCAGTCGATATGATTTTTTATAAAAACTGTTTTAACAGTAGTGCCGTGATTTTCGGGAAATTTTTCAACATGCTTTGAATCAATTTCCAAACTTCCGCCTGTTTGCTCGGCAGCAAGCTTCAAAAGCGGCAACCCCATTCCCACCTTACGAGTAGTTCTCGTAGTGTAGAACGGATTTAAAACAGTTTTTAAAACTTCATCGGTCATACCACAACCGTTATCGGTTATGGTTAAGATGAGTTTATCATCAATTTCTTCTATTGATATTGTGGTAAGGGTTGCCCCCGCCTTAACCGAATTTTCGGTAATATCAAGAATATTAAGTGACAATTCCTTCATTACTGACCTCTCAAAAGTTTAAAAAGGTTTTTAATAGCGTTTTCATCATCATCGGGCAGCAAAAAATAATTTTCTTTTTCGCTTATATCCCACAAATAATGAGCATCGCTGCTTATTATAAATTCACAATTTGTATTTTCGAATTTTTCCGCCTTTGATTTATCGTGTAATTCTGCAAACTTGAAACCACTATCTTGGGGCAGTCCGCCTAAAACCGCCGTAACCGAGTTAGAATCACGGTCAATGTGGGCGGGATAACACACACCATCAAATTTTTGAACTTTATCAGCCACATCGTCAAACGAAAGCATTGTAGCATTTGATAGCAAATACTTTTCAGTACCTATTACATTATCCTCGCTATCACAAATAAACTGATTACCAAAAATATCGGTGCGGTTTTCGATTAATATTTTCAAAGGTTCTAATTCCCTTTCAAATGCCTGTGCATCTTCCAAGGTTTCAAAAAGACAAATTACGTGAATTTCTTCGGCTGTAGTAAGTTCCATACCTGCTATTCCCAAAATACCGTGGTTTTTTGCCGCTTCAAAAAAATAGGGGCAATTTCGGGCGGTATTATGGTCGGTAAGCGCCATTATATCAAGGCCGTTAAGCTCACCCATACCTGCTATACTATTGGGTGTGGAATCATCATCACCGCAAGGTGAAAGACAGGAATGAATATGTAAATCGTAATAATACTTTTTCATAGATTATTACTAAGGTAAACTGCCGTAGCATAAATATCCATCTTGGTGGTAAGAATATTAATTTCTTTATCCAAGGCGGTTTTTATCACCTCTTGGTCTACAGAAACACCCTCGGCCAAAATAATGCAAGAGGTATCCGACAAAGAAGCTACCGCTAATATATTTATGTTGGACATTATAGTAACCCAGGCATTATCTGCCTTAGCCCTACCCATTACCCAACTCAAAAGGTCACCGACGTAAACACCGTCAATTTCTCTTTCACCGTCGGGTAAGGTTATGGCTTCAAATTCACTTGTTGCTACTAAATCCTTAACCTTCATATCATTTCCCACCGTCTTTATGCAGTTTTATAAGACATTTTTCAATATTAGAATGCCCTTTAACAATATCTTCAGCAAGTGCACGACAGTTAGGCGCACCGCAAGAGCCACAGTCAAGACCGGGTAATTCCGCCTTGATTCGCTGAATATCAGCCATCATACGCATCGATTCAGCCATACTGTCAGAAAGGCGCGATATTGGTTGGTAGGTTGGTAAATCGTTAAACAAATATTCACTCGGTAGATACTCCCCAGTCGGGGCTGCGAAGTTTTCAGAAACTGGCAGGTATCTTCGCAAAGAGCGAAGCCTTGCTTTTGCAATAAACGGATTTTGTATTGTAAGCACTCCGCCAACGCAACCGCCTGTACAAGCATTAAGCTCGATAAATTCAAGATGAGAAATATTACCGTTTTCAAGCTGGTCTAAAATACGCATAACATTGTCAATGCCGTCTGCCGCAAGGTAATTATCGTTAAAAATTGCAGTTGCTTCACCGCCTGATGAAGCCCAGCTTATACCGATTATACCTGAATTGGAAAGCGGCTTGATATCACTGCCATAGCGCATAACACCGATTAGTTGAAAATAAATATCGCTGATAGAAACTACCACATCCACCTGACTTTTATATCCTGCAAAACCATTTTTAACATAGCTTGATTTTGCCGGACAGGGTGATATAAAGCAAACACCGATATCAGAATCCGAAAGCTCAGGATGTTCTCGCTTTGCCCTTTCACGAGCCAAACGCGCCGCCACCTCCATCGGTGGCAACATATGTATTACATGGTCTAAAAGTGATGGAAAACGAAGAGCTATAAGCCTTGTCACAACAGGACATGCCGAACTTATTGCGGGTTTTGTAATTCCATCAGTTTTAAGATATTTCCTAGTATAAGCCGAAACTAATTCCGCCGCGGCAGATACCTCAAAAACATCGTCAAACCCAATCTTTAAAAGACCGTCCAACACATAGTCAATATCATCCAAATTATCAAACTGCCCGTAAAGTGAAGGCGCAGGTAATGCTATCTTCCATTTAAATTTATCCATAGAAGAAAGTGCGCTGCATTTTGCCTTCTTAGCACTGTTAGGACATACTCTGATACATTCACCACAATCAATACATCTTGCGTCGTTTATAACAGCGTGTCCGTCCTTAATGCGAATAGCTTCAGTAGGACAGCGTTTAAGACAGGTGGTACAACCGTTACATTTCCCGGCATCTAAAAATACAGAATGTTCGTATGTATTCATAGTTAATACCTATAAATCATTGAAAATTTACTTTCATAGTAATAGTTGTTCCCACGCCTACTTCGGATTTAATATCCATATAATCGCTGTAGCGTTTCATATTAGGAAGCCCCATACCTGCCCCAAAACCGAGTGAACGGATATTATCGGTTGCGGTAGAAAAGCCCTCCTGCATGGCCTGTTCAATATTTTTGATACCAGGGCCCTTGTCTGCGAGGATAATTTCAACACAATCTTCATAAACATTAACGTCAGCCGTGCCGCCGCGCGCATGAATAACCATATTAATTTCACCCTCGTACATTGCAATAGAAACCTTACGGATTATTTCGGGTGGAAGCCCTAATTGGCTTAAATTTTTCTTCATCATAAAAGAGGCATGACCTGCCGATTTGAAATCATCACCATCAACATTATAATGAAAATTTAAAACATCAGGCATTTTTCACCTTATTACTTACAAGGCCGTTGCTATATAAAATACCGCAAGCCTCATACATTCTTTTACTTGTAGCGAGTAAAACTATTCCGCTTTCTTGGGCCAATTCAATCATTTCGGCAGTAGGCATTTTCGAGCGAACAAAAACGATGCAATTCATATCCATCATTACAGCAGTTCTTACAACCTGCGCATTAACAAGCCCTGTAATTAAAACTGCCTGGTCTTTTACATAGGCTAATACGTCACTCATCATATCGCTTCCGCAAGCCGAATAAACGTGACGTCCAAGCCCTTCCTCGTTACAAATTACTTCTGCATTAAGTAAATCTTTAATTGTACTGATTTTCATAAATTTTATCCTTTTGGATTATTTTGAAAAGCCGTATTTTTCTAAAATACCGTCAACATCATCCACTGTTAAACGACCGTAAACTTCTTCGTTAACAGTTAAAACGGGAGCAAGACCGCAAGCACCGATGCAACGACAAGCTGTAAGTGAGAATTTACCGTCTTCGGTACATTCATCAGAGCCAATGCCAAGGCGTTCGCTAAACTTGTCAAAAATATCGCCTGAGCCTTTAACGTAGCAAGCAGTACCTAAGCATACCGAAATGTTGTACTCACCCTTAGGTGACAAGGAAAACTGTGCATAGAATGTTGCAACACCGTAAACCTTTTCAAGCGGTACATCCATACCTTCGGCAATCTTTACTTGTACTTCCATAGGAAGATAACCGTAGATATCTTGCGCTTGTTGCATAACAGACATTAAAAGACTTTTGTCGTGTTTGCTTTCGGCAATAACTTTATCAAGTTGTGCTTCCTGTTCGGGAGTACCCTTAAAGGGTAATTTACTGATTTTTTTAAGCATTAACAAAATCCTCCTTTAATAATCGTTCGTAAAAATGTTAAAAAATTAACGATTATACGATACCGATTTATTATAACATATATATTTATATTTTACAATTAAAATTTACTAAAAAAAAGTTTTTTTTACAAAAAACATTTAAAACCATATGAATGGTTGAATTTTATATAAGTTTATTGTATAATTGTACATATTTTCGAAAGGAAAATGCAAAAATGAACCACCTAAAACGCCCTATTGCTTTATTGTTAAGCATAGTTATGATATTTTTATTGTCGGCTTGTGATGAAAGTGATAAAGCCTATATTTATTTTAATCTTAACGAGCAACCTAATTCCTTAGACCCTCAAACAGCGCAAACTGATACCGAGCTTATGATTATACGCAATATTTTCGAAGGTCTTTTAAGGCAGGATGAAAACGGAAAAATAGTTTGCGGCGTAGCCGAAACTTACGAAAAAAAAGGTCTTACCTACACCTTTCACTTACGCCGTGATGCCAAATGGAGTAACGAAGAAACCGTTACCGCCAATGATTTTTTATTTGCTCTCAGACGAGCAGTAAACCCCAAAACCAAATCCCCTTTTGCCAAGCGACTTATAAACATTAAAAATGCAAAAGATATTTTAAACGGCAAAAAATCCATATATGATTTAGGCGTTAAGGCAACCGACACCTACACTCTTGAAATTAAACTTTCAAAAGAAGATCCCGCTTTTTTGGAAACCCTTACCACAAGCATTGCTATGCCCTGTAGTGAAGCCTTTTTCAACAGCACTGCGGGTAAATACGGTTTAGAAAGCGAAAACATCCTTTCTAACGGTAGTTACCGTATTACCAAATGGGGAAAAACAGTTTTTGGTATACGTCTTTACCGCAACAAGTTTTACAGTGGTGACTTTGTTGCGAAAAACGCAGCCGTATTTTTAGCTATAGATGAAGAAAGACCACCCATAGAAGTACTAAAAGCCAACGATGCTGATATCACGTTTATCTCCCCTGCCACAATCAATAAAGCCGAAGAGAGCGACCTTGGTGTTGCAAAAAACAATAATATATGCTGGTTTTTAACTGTTAGCGATGGCTTTTCAAAGGACATTAGAAAAGCATTAATAACCCTTGCCAGTCCTCAAGTATTCTCAAAAAACTTGATTGATGGATATTATCCGGCACAAAATATTTTTCCTGGAATATTATCGGCCGAAGCCGGCTCAACCGGGATGCCAATTTACGATTTAGAAGCCGCAAAAGAACTTTTTATTAAAGAAATAAAATTACTCAAGGATAAAAAATTCCCCGAAAATGTAGTTTTATATTACTATGACGATGGTTTTTCAAAAACTGTTGTAACCGATATTGTTGGGCATTGGCAAAACCAACTCGGCGCATATATCAATATTGAAGCGGTTTCCTCACCCGATAAACTTACTTCTCAGTTAAAAGACCAAACCTACGCTTTGAGCATATTCCCCGTAAACAGCGCTTCCCCACGAATTAATGAATACCTAGAAAAATTTGGTATAAACTATAACGGAGAAAACCTAACCAAAACCCAAACCAAAATATTAAAATCAAATAATTTGGTACCTTTAATGACCCAAGATACTATTTTGGCTTATAACAAAAATCTCCAACACTTTAACCCTTCAAACAATAACGGTTTAATTGATTTTGCCTATATTGTGAAAAACGATTAATATTTGTAATTCATTTATAAAAGACAAAGCTCTCGTGATTACACGAGAGCTTTGTCTTTATTTAATTATGCCTTTTTTAACGGTATATCGCTTTTTGCCGATTTTTATTTTACCGGAAATATCCATCTGAGCATAGCCCTTATTTACATAGTATTTTTTACCTTTGTATTTAATAATTGCTTTGCTCTTGTACCACATACCACTCTTAACAGCGTAGTATTTGCCATCTTTTTTGTAAAGGGTGGTAGACTTATTCCACTTACCACTCTTGATATAGTAGTACTTACTACCTATCTTCTTAATGCCGGTTGTAAAGCTTACCTTACCGGATTTTACATAGTAGTATTTACCATTGTACTTAACAAGCTTAGTAGCAGACTTCTTAATGCCTTTTTCTACATAATACCATTTACCGTTATACTTAACGATTGTAGTAGCGGTATTTTTAATACCCTTCTTTACATAGTACCATTTTCCGTTGTATTTGGCGAGTGTGGTAGATGTGTCCTTAACACCCTTCTTCACATAATACCATTTGCCGTTATATTTAACGAGTGTGGTAGATGTTGTCTTAAGACCTTTCTTTACGTGGTACCACTTGCCGTTGTATTTAACCAAGGTGGTTTTAGTCGAATCAAACTTACCGTCCTTGATGTAATGCCACTTACCATTAATCTTATAAAGTGTGTCAGCAATTTTACTATTCCATACACCATCAATTACATAGTAAGTCTTACCGTTATAATTAACAAGTCGGGTGTTTTTGCTCCATATACCGCCGCTGAGTAAGTACCATTTACCATTGATTTTGCGCAAGGTATCAATAGACGATTCCCAAACACCTTCATTGATATAATACCACTTATCATTAATCTCAACAAGGTCGGTTATAACAGACTTTTCGCCATCAAGATAGTAATTGGTTTTACCATCTTCTTTTATTAAGTGTTGACCTTTAATTTTACGTACTTCACCGCAAGCATCACAATCTTTATCTGCTTCGTGAGTGTAAACATGGTCAACCACTTCACGTGCCTTGTTACATATATTACAAACACCATCACAAGCATTGTCGTATATGTGCTGATTTGTTTCTGGTATTACTGTATTGAAATCAGCCTCTATTCCGCAAATATTACATTCGGTATGCTTGTATCCATTTGCACCGCAGGTTGCCTCTTTATCAACAACCCACTTATAATCGTGTGTGACGGTTCTGATTTCATCGCAAATATTACAAGCCGTATCACAAGCATTGTCATACTTATGACCCAAAGCAACACCCTGGGCAGCACCGCAAACACTGCAAATTTCAGGCAACGTACAGGTTGCATTTGCATAATCATGGGTAATTACTCTTGTTTTGCCGCAAGTATCACAAGCGGTATCACAAGCGTTATCAAAGTCGTGATTATTTGTTGCAGGTATTACGGTGTTTTCATTTTTCTTTGCACCGCAAACGCTACATTCTTCGTGCTTAATGCCGTCCTGTCCACATGTTTCCTTGCGGTCTATTACCCATTTGTATTCATGTGTAATACCACGAATTTCACCACAAATGTTACAGTCTTCATCCCACGCATTATCATAAATGTGGTCAGGTACTTGACGCACCTCTTCACACACATTACAGCTTGAATCGCATGCGTTATCGTAAGTATGACCTAATGCTACACCTTCTGTCACACCGCACACCTTACAGGTTTTAGCGGTGGTACAGGTAGCATTCACATAAGTATGGGTAGTGGTTCGAGTTTTGCCACAAACATTACAAGTTGTATCACAAGCATTGTCGTATGTATGTTTACCGCTTGATGGAATGACTGTATTTATATTGTACTTTGCTTTACAAACAGTACACTCTTGATGCTTAAGACCGCTTACACCGCAATTTGCAGTTTTGTCTATCACCCACTTATAATCGTGACTGATAGTTCTAATACTCCCGCATACATTACATGAAGTATCACAAGCATTGTTATAAACGTGTGCCGGAACTGAACGTGCCTTACCGCAAACATTACAATATGCATCACAAGCATTGCTATAAGTGTGTTTACCCGTTGCAGCGATAGGTGTATTTTTATTACGTTTTTCACCGCAAACAGCACATTCTTCGTGTTTATAACCTTCATCACCGCAATTTGCGTTTGCGTCTATTACCCATTCAAATTTATGGGTAATAGTTCTTGTTTCACCGCAAACATTACAATATGCATCACAAGCGTTGTCGTATTTATGACCTAATACCGTACCCTGTGTAACACCACATACCGTACATGTATCAGGCAAGGTACATGTAGCACTAGCAAAATTGTGTGTAATTTCTCTTGTTTTGCCACAAATATTACAGGTGGTGTCACAAGCATTGTCGTATTTATGGTTAGACGCTACACGCACGTCTTCACATACATTACAGGTAGTGTCACACGCATTATCATACTTATGGCCAAGTGCTACACCCTTAGTAGCACCGCAAATAGTACAAGTCTCGGGTGCAGTACAGGTTGCATTTACATAATTGTGGGTAACTACTCTTGCTTTGCCACAAACGTTACAAGCAGTATCACAAGCGTTGTCAAACTCGTGATTATTTGTTGCAAGTATTACGGTATTTTCATTTTTCTTTGCACCGCAAACGCTACATTCTTCGTGTTTAATACCGTCAACACCGCAGGTTTCTTTACGGTCTATTACCCATTTGTAATCATGTGTAATGCCACGAATTTCACCACAAATGTTACAGTCTTCATCCCACGCATTATCATAAATGTGGTCGGGAACTTGACGTACTTCTTCACAGACATTACAGCTTGAGTCACATGCGTTATCATAAGTATGGCCTAATGCTACACCTTCTGTCACACCGCACACCTTACAGGTTTTAGCGGTGGTACAGGTTGCATTTATATAATTATGAGTAATTGTTCTTGTTTTACCGCAAATATTACAGTTTGCATCACAAGCATTGTCATATGTGTGTTTTCCACTTGAAGGAATAACAGTATCAACATTATACTTCGCCTTACAAACTGTACATTCCTTATGCTTGAGACCATCAATACCGCAATTTGCAGCTTTGTCTATCACCCACTTATAATCGTGACTGATAGTTCTGATTCTTCCGCATACATTACAAGCAATATCGCAAGCATTATCATAAACGTGTGCCGGTACTGAACGTGCCTTGCCGCAAACATTACAGTATGCATCACAAGCATTGCTATAAGTGTGTTCGCCGGTTGCGGAGATAGGTGTATTTTTATTACGCTTCTCACCACAAACGGTACACTCTTCGTGTTTTGAGCCATCATCACCGCAATTTGCGTTTGTATCTATCACCCAATCAAATTTATGAGTAATTGTTCTTCGTTCACCGCAAATATTACAGGTAGTATCACAAGTATTGTCATAAGAATGCCCTAAAGCAATTCCTTTGGTGACACCACAAACAATACAAGTTTCGGGCTTGGTGCATGTAGCATTTACATAGTTATGAGAGATTTTTCTCACATTGCCGCAAATGTTACAAGTAGTATCGCAATCATTATCGAAAATATGATTAGGTACTACACGCACATCTTCACATACACTACAGATAGCATCGCAAGCGTTATCATATTTATGGCCAAGTGCTACACCCTTAGTAGCACCGCAAATAGTACAAGTCTCGGGTGCGGTACAAGTTGCATTTGCATAATCATGGGTAATTACTCTTGTTTTGCCGCAAACGTTACAAGCAGTATCACAAGCGTTATTAAAGGCGTGATTATTTGTTGCAGGTATTACGGTGTTTTCATTTTTCTTTGCACCACAAACGCTACATTCTTCGTGCTTAATGCCGTAAACGCCACAGGTTTCTTTACGGTCTATTACCCATTTGTAATCATGTGTAATGCCACGAATTTCACCACAAATGTTACAGTCTTCATCCCACGCATTGTCATAAATGTGGTCGGGTACTTGACGTATTTCTTCACAGACATTACAGCTTGGGTCACATGCGTTATCGTAAGTATGACCTAATGCTACACCTTCTGTCAAACCGCACACCTTACAGGTTTTAGCGGTGGTACATGTTGCATTTAGATAATTATGAGTAATTACTCTTGTTTTACCGCAAATATTACAATTTGCATCACAAGCATTGTCATATATATGTTTACCGCTTGAAGGAATAACCGTATCAACATTATACTTTGCCTTACAAACTGTACATTCCTTATGCTTGAGACCATCAACACCGCAATTAGCAGCTCTATCCACTACCCACTCATAATCGTGGCTAATAGTTCTAATGCTTCCGCATACATTACAAGCAGTATCGCAAGCGTTATCGTAAACGTGCGGGGGTACCGAACGTGCCTTGCCGCAAACATTACAATAAGCATCACAAGCATTGCTATAAGTGTGTTCGCCGGTTGCAGTAATAGGTGTATTTTTATTACGCTTCTCACCACAAACGGTACACTCTTCGTGTTTTGAGCCATCATCGCCGCAATTTGCGTTTCTATCAATTACCCATTCAAATTTATGAGTAATTGTTCTTCTTTCACCGCAAGTATTACAAATAGCATCGCACTCATTATCATATTTATGACCAAGTGCGCTACCCTCGGCAACACCGCAAACAAAACAAGTTTTAGGAGACGTACATGTTGCGTTTACATAATTATGAGTAATTTTTCTTGTTTTACCACAAACATTACAGGTGGTATCACAAGCGTTATCGAACTCGTGATTATTTGTTGCA
Organism: Acutalibacteraceae bacterium; assembly: GCA_045656485.1. Lineage (GTDB taxonomy): Bacteria > Bacillota > Clostridia > Oscillospirales > Acutalibacteraceae > UBA737. The sequence continues at coordinate 15,610 of JAZORK010000043.1, forward strand.
GGTATTACTGTATTTTCATTACGCTTAATACCACAAATAGTACATTCTTCGTGTTTAATACCGTCATCACCGCAGGTTTCTTTACGGTCTATTACCCATTTGTAATCATGTGTAATACCACGAATTTCACCACAAATATTACAGTCTTCGTCCCACGCATTATCATAAACGTGGTCAGGTACTTGACGTACTTCTTCACAGACATTACAGCTCGGATCACACGCGTTATTATAAGTATGTCCAAGTGGTGCACCTTCGGTTACACCGCACACCTTACAGGTTTTAGCGGTGGTACAAGTAGCGTTGATATAGTGATGTGTAATTTCTCTTGTTTTGCCGCAAACATTACAATTAATATCACAGGCGTTATCATAGGTGTGATTACCCGTTGCAAGAATTACGGTATTTTCATTATATTTAGCACCGCAAACTGTACATACTTCATGTCTGATACCATCTTCGCCACAGGTTTCCTTACGGTCTATCACCCACTTATAGTCGTGGCTAATAGTTCTTATACTTCCGCATACATTACAGGAAGTATCGCAATCGTTAGTATAAATATGTGCAGGAACTGAATGTAATTTACCGCAAACGTTACAGTAAGCATCACACGCATTATCGTAAATATGATTTCCTGTAGCCGCTATTACGGTATTTTCATTTTGCTTAATACCACAAATAATACACTCTTCGTGTTTTGAACCTTTATCACCGCAATTTGCGTTTACATCTATTACCCATTCAAATTTATGGGTAATTGTTCTTGTTGCACCACAAATGTTACATGCAGTATCACAAGAATTGTCGTATTTATGACCTAATACCTTACCCTGAGTAACACCACATACCGTACATGTTTCAGGCAAGGTACATGTGGCACTAGCAAAATTGTGTGTGATTTCTCTTGTTTTACCACAAATATTACAGGTGGTGTCACAAGCGTTATCATATTTATGGTCAGGTACTGTTCTTACCTGGTCGCATACATCACATGTGGAATCACAAGCATTATCATACTTATGACCAAGTGCTGTACCTTTAGTAGCACCGCAAATAATACAAGTTTCGGGTGCGGTACAGGTTGCATTTACATAATTGTGAGTAACTACTCTTGTTTTGCCGCAAGTATCACAAGCGGTATCACAAGCGTTATCAAAGTCGTGATTATTTGTTGCAGGTATTACGGTGTTTTCATTTTTCTTTGCACCACAAACGCTGCATTCTTCGTGCTTGATACCGTCCTGTCCACAGGTTTCTATGCGGTCTATTACCCATTTGTAATCATGTGTAATACCACGAATTTCACCACAAATGTTACAGTCTTCATCCCACGCATTATCATAAATGTGGTCAGGTACTTGACGCACTTCTTCACAGACATTACAGCTTGAATCGCATGCGTTATCGTAAGTATGACCTAATGCTACACCTTCTGTCACACCGCACACCTTACAGGTTTTAGCGGTTGTACATGTAGCATTCACATAAGTATGGGTAGTGGTTCGAGTTTTGCCACAAACATTACAAGTTGTATCACAAGCATTGTCATATGTGTGCTTATTTGTTGCAGGAATTACCGTATCAACATTGTATTTTGCTTTACAAACGGTACATTCCTTATGCTTAAGACCATCAATACCGCAATTTGCAGCTTTATCTATAATCCATTTATAGTTATGACTGATGCTTCTTATACCGCCGCATACATTACAAGCAGTATCACAAGCGTTATCGTAAACGTGCGGGGGTACTGAACGCGACTTGCCGCAAACATTACAGTATGCATCACAAGCATTGCTATAAGTGTGTTCGCCTGTTGCGGAGATAGGTGTATTTTTATTACGTTTCTCACCGCAAACAGTACACTCTTCGTGTTTTGAACCTTCATTGCCGCAATTTGCGTTTCTATCTATTACCCACTTAAATTTATGTGTGACTGTTCTTCTTTCACCACAGGTATTACAAATAGCATCGCACTCGTTATCATATTTATGACCAAGTGCGCTACCCTCAGTAACACCGCAAACTGAACAAGTTTTAGGTGAGCTACAGGTTGCATTTATATAAGTATGGGTAATTACTCTTGTATTACCACAAACATTACAGGTGGTATCACAAGCATTGTCATATGTGTGATCAGGTACTACTCTTACCTGGTCGCATACATTACATGTGAAATCACAAGCATTATCATACTTATGGCCAAGTGCTGTACCCTTAGTAGCACCGCAAATAGTACAAGTCTCGGGTGCGGTACAGGTTGCATTTACATAATCATGGTTAATTACTCTTGTTTTACCGCAAACATTACAGGTGGTATCACAAGCGTTATCAAAGTCGTGATTATTAGTTGCAGGTATTACGGTATTTTCATTACGTTTAATTCCACAAACGCTACATTCTTCGTGTTTAATACCGTCAACACCGCAAGTTGCCTTGCGGTCTATTACCCATTTGTAATCATGGGTAATACCACGAATTTCACCACAAACGTTACAGTCTTCATCCCACGCATTATCATAAATGTGGTCGGGAACTTGACGTATTTCTTCACACACATTACAGCTTGGGTCACATGCGTTATCGTAAGTATGGCCTAACGCTACACCTTCGGTCGCACCGCACACCTTACAGGTTTTAGCGGTTGTGCAAGTAGCGTTGATATAGTCGTGCCTTATTTCTCTAGTTTTACCGCAAGTATTACAGATTTTATCACAAGCATTGTCATAAGTGTGCTTACCTGTTGAAGGAATAACAGTATCAACATTATACTTTGCCTTACAAACTGTACATTCCTTATGCTTGAGACCTTCAACACCGCAATTTGCGGTTTTATCTATAATCCATTTATAGTTGTGGCTTATGCTTCTTATACTGCCGCATACGTTACAAGCAGTATCGCAAGCGTTATCGTAAACGTGCGGGGGTACCGAACGTGCCTTTCCACAAACATTACAATAAGCATCACAGGCATTATCGTAGGTATGCTTGTTTGTTGCGGGAATTACAGTGTTCTGGTTGCGTTTAGCACCGCAAATGGTACATTCTTCGTGTTTTGAGCCATCATCGCCGCAACTTGCGTTTCTATCTATTACCCATTTATAATCATGGGTAATCGCTCTTGTTGCACCACAAGTATTACAAACAGCATCGCACTCATTATCATATTTATGACCAAGTGCGCTACCCTCGGTTACGCCACAAACGGAACAAGTTTTAGGAGACGTACATGTTGCGTTTACATAATTATGAGTAATTTTTCTTGTTTTACCACAAACATTACATGTGGTATCACAAGCGTTATCGAACTCGTGATTATTTGTTGCAGGTATTACTGTATTTTCGTTGCGTTTAATACCGCAAACAGTACATTCTTCATGCTTACTGCCATTTACACCACAGTTTGCATCTTTATCTATTACCCATTTATAGTTATGAGTAATTGTTCTGGTTTTTCCGCAAATATTACAAGCGGTATCACAAGCATTGTCAAACTCGTGATTACCCGTTGCAGGTATTAAGGTATTTTCATTACGCTTAATACCACAAACAGTACATTCTTCATGTTTAATACCGTCAACACCGCAGGTTTCCTTGCGGTCTATTACCCATTTGTAATCATGGGTAATACCACGAATTTCACCGCAAACATTACAGTCTTCATCCCACGCATTGTCATAAACGTGGTCAGGTACTTGACGTATTTCTTCACAGACATTACAGCTTGGGTCACACGCGTTATTATAAGTATGTCCAAGCGGTGCACCTTCGGTTACACCGCACACCTTACAGGTTTTAGCGGTGGTACAAGTAGCGTTGCTATAGTCGTGCCTTATTTCTCTAGTTTTACCGCAAACATTACAAGCGGTATCACAAGCATTGTCAAACTCGTGATTATTTGTTGCAGGTATTATGGTGTTTTCATTTTTCTTTGCACCGCAAACGCTACATTCTTCGTGTTTAATACCGTCCTGTCCACAGGTTTCTTTACGGTCTATTACCCATTTATAATCATGGGTAATACCACGAATTTCACCACAAACGTTACAGTCTTCATCCCACGCATTATCATAAACGTGGTCAGGTACTTGACGTACTTCTTCACACACATTACAGCTTGGGTCACATGCATTATCGTATGTATGTTTACCTGTTGCGTTAATAACAGTGTTTTCATTACGTATTGCACTACAAACAGTACATTCTTCGTGTTTCTCACCGTTTATGCCGCAGTTTGCAGCTTTATCAACTACCCACTTATAGTCGTGGCTGATGCTTCTTATACTTCCGCATACGTTACAGGAAGTATCGCAAGCGTTATCATAAACGTGTGCCGGTACTGAACGTGCCTTGCCACAAACATTACAATAAGCATCACAAGCATTATCATAAATATGATTATTTGTTGCAGGTATTATAGTATTTTGGTTACGTTTAACACCGCAAATGGTACATTCTTCGTGACTTTGGCCATCTTCACCGCAAGTTTCTTTACGATCTATCACCAAAATGTAATTATGAGTAATTGACCTTTTCGCTCCGCAAATATTACAAGTAGTATCGCAAGAGTTATCATATATGTGGTCAGGTACTTCTCTTACTTGGTTACATACGTTACAAGCATTGTCGCAAGCATTATCATAAGAGTGCTTTCCTGTTGCGGATATTACTGTGTTTTCATTACGCTTAATACCGCAAACGCTACATTCTTCGTGCTTGATACCGTCCTGTCCACAGGTTTCTTTACGGTCTATTACCCATTTATAATCATGTGTAATACCACGAATTTCACCGCAAATATTACAGTCTTCATCCCACGCATTATCATAAACATGGTCAGGCACTTGACGTACTTCTTCACACACATTACATCTTGAGTCACATGCATTATCGTAAGTATGACCTAATGCTTCACCTTCGGTTACACCACACACCTTACAGGTTTTAGCGGTGGTACAGGTTGCGTTTTCAAAATCGTGTTTAATTGCTCGTATTTGACCGCAAACATTACAGGAAGTATCGCACGCATTGTCGTATGTGTGCTTATTTGTTGCGGGAATTATAGTATCTATATTTTCTTTTACCTTACAAATACTGCATTCCTTATGCTTGATACCGTCTACACCACAGTTTGCATCTTTATCTATAATCCATTTAAAGTTGTGGCTGATACTTCTTATACTGCCGCATACATTACAAGCCATATCGCAAGCATTATCATAAACGTGCGGGGGTACTGAACGTGCCTTACCACAAACATCGCAATATGCATCACAAGCATTCTTGTATGTATGGTTACCTGTTGGCGAAATAAGTGTACCTTTATTACGCTTCACTCCACAAACTGTACACTCTTCATGTTTTGAGCCTTCATCACCACAACTTGCATTTCTGTCTATTACCCACTTATAGTCATGGGTGATAGTTCTTTTTGCTCCGCAAACATTACAGGTTGTATCACAAGAATTATCGTATTTGTGCGGTCCTACCTCACGAACTGTATTACACGAATTACAGTTAGTATCACAGTCGTTATCGTAGCTATGACCGATAGGTGAAAGTACCATTTCCGCTGCTTTTATGCTTTGCAATGCATCAACATCCGCAAATGTTGCTGCGCAAAGTGAGCAAACATAATATGCCAAACGTCCATCATATTCGCATTCGGGATTTTTAGCTTTTACCGAATACAAATTATGATTACATTCAGTAGAATCTACTTTAGTTAATTCAGGAAAATCTACAAATACCTGGGCATACAAAGCCACTGCGCCTGAAGTGGTGGGATGATTTAAATCCGAAGCCGCCATACCACTATGCCATTGGCCTGTAGTATGGTTATTAACAACCGCCATATCAAAATCAATATATCGGTATCCGCTTTGCTTAATCCAAGCATTCTTTAAACGATTATTAACTTTTGGAGTAGTAGGAATAGTGGTAAGAATAGGTGTGACATCGTATTCTTCGCACAAAGCTAAAAATTCCTCTGTAGCGCTGAGCCAGTTTGCATTTATCGCACTGCTTTTGTCACCGTTGTTCATACCCAAAGCCCAAATAGCATACTTTGGTGCACTAATCTTTAACAATTCTTTAAACTGCTTTAAGCCGGCAGGCGCACCCATGCCGCCATAGCCACCTAAAAGCACTTGATTGTATCCATCATCAAATAGGTATTTTGTCCATCTTGCGCTACTTGTAGTACTAAACCAAGAATCACCGAAGAACCAATAATCCGACTCAATACCTTCAGCCAACCAACGAAAATATAC
>JAZORK010000044.1:0-4342 GCA_045656485.1 Acutalibacteraceae bacterium
CCTGCTCTACCGTTTCTTTCACATCCTTTAAAGCGGTAGAAGCCATTTTTAGTCGCATTGTAACGGTTTTTTGCAAACCTGGGGGCGCACTTATTTTTGTTTGCAAGAAAAAAATCTTACCACAATATATGCCAACACTTCGTGGTAACGCCAAGAAGATTACAGCACCTAATACTGCTTCGGTAAGGCTTATAGATATAAGTGTCGCATCCTTAGCGGCAACTGCGCCGATAAAGCTTAAAATAACCAAAACAAAGCCTAGAGCTACTTTGCCAAGGGATGCAAACACCCCACAAAACAAACCCGCAACGGCAAACGCTATGCCAATATTACCCGAAGCACCCGAAAGCGCCATAGTAAAGGCTACAGTAACACCGCTTATGGCACCGGCAATTACACCCCCATATTTAGCGGCTGTCAAAATAAGTAAAGCGCTTAAAATTCTACCAAGCGAAACCCCAAAATAAGTTATACCGCTAAAGCCTAAAAGCAAAATATTTATAACTATAAGCAGTCCCGCAAGCTCGTCCGCCGAAAGCCCCGTGTCACCTTTTGCCAAAGCTTTAAAGCTTCGGCTTACAAAAAAGGTTCCCGCCGCCGCCAAAACCGCTTCACACAAAACAAAAAGCATACTTCCGCCAACGATATTTTTTGCCGCCATAGAGGTTAAAAATGAAGAAATAAAGGCTATAAAGCACAAAAACATCTCATTTTTTAAAAGCCTTTTATAATGGCTTAAAAGCAGTTTTATAGAAAGCACAGCAAAGATTGCCGCCAAATATTTAAAAACGGCATTTTGGGGCAAAGGCATAAAATACCCCACAAAAACACCCAAAGCACAGGCGGGAGTGTATGTAATAGGGCACCCTGCCAAAAGCGAAATACCAAACGGCAACAACTTGCCAAGCACCACCGCTTTGGTCGATACAAAGCCACAAAGAAAAACAAAAAAGTGGTAGGTAAGACCAATAAAAATATCCTTTGTTTTAAATTTTTCACTAGTTTGTGATATTCTAACAATATCCTTCATTATTTTCACCTTCAAAACCATTTTTACAAGGTAAAGTATAACACTATGATTTAAAAATTTTTGTCAAACTGCGATGTAAAACCTTGTGATATTTTGCGGTATTAAGAAAATTTAATAAAAGATGTTAAAAGGGTAAAAATAGTTACAAAGGTGGTAATTATATGAAAAAAGTTATAAAATTTACCTTATGTATTATTTTAGTCTGCTCACTTTGTGCTACGAGCGTATTTGCATTGTCCAAAATTGGCTCACAGGGGGAAGAAGTGCGAAAAATTCAAACCGCATTACGTGATTTAGGTTACTTTAACAGTAAAATCGACGGCATATACGGTACTATTACCAAAAAAGCGGTTGAACGTTTTCAAAAGGATAACGGTCTTAAGGTAGACGGCATTGTGGGTAAAAACACCCTAAAAGCCTTAAAAATCGACGGCGATAAAAATTATTATTCGGGTTATTCTTCAAACGATTTTGAACTTTTGGCTCGAATAATCTCGGCCGAAGCCCGTGGGGAACCCTATCTCGGTCAGGTAGCGGTAGGCGCCGTTGTGCTAAACCGTATTGAGCATCCCTCCTTTCCCGATACTTTAGCAGGTGTGGTTTATCAAAAAGGGGCATTTTCTTGTTTAGATGACGGCCAATTTTACGAAAAAATTGCCGACAGCTGTTATTCCGCCGCACAGGATGCCATAAACGGCTTAGACCCATCGGGTGGAGCGATTTATTACTACAACCCCAAAAAGTCAACTAACAAATGGATTTTCAGCCGACCTATAATTACAACAATTGGAAAACACCGTTTTTGTGAATAAGGAATAAACCCGCCTATTCCGTTTATTTTATATAGGTATGACTTGCAAAAATATAAAAATAATAATTCTTGACTTTGTCATTGAATAATTATATAATGTACTTTATTATGGGCAAGTCACTAGTAAATTATAAACAAAGGTGGTTTTTGAAATGGCGAAAACTATTAAAGTTACCGAAGACGGATTAGTCAAGCTTAAGGCAGAATTAGAAGATCTTAAAACCAACGGCAGAGCAGATATTGCCGAAAAAATCAAGGTTGCACGTGGTTATGGCGACCTTTCTGAAAATAGCGAATACGACGAAGCTAAAAACGAACAGGCTAAAATAGAAGCCCGCATTGCCGAAATTGAAGTAATGCTTAAAAATGTTGAAATTATAGAAGATGTTAAGGGCAATGCAAACACCGTTGTTATCGGCGTTAAGGTTAAAGCTCTTGATATTGAATTTGACGAAGAATGCGAATACCGTGTTGTAGGCTCTACCGAAGCTAACCCCATGGAAGGTAAAATTTCGGACGAATCTCCCTTAGGCAAAGCCCTTTTAGGCAAAAAGGTGGGCGACGAAGTTATCGTTGATGCACCCGCAGGTGAGCTTAGATACAAAATTTTAAAGATTACTAAAAACTAATATCTTTAACATAGGGATGTGACATTATGGAACAGAATAATAAAAAGAACAATGCACCCGTAGAACAGGATTTTAACGAAATTGTAAAAATTCGCCGTGAAAAACTTGCCAACTTAAAGGAAGCAGGTAACGACCCCTTCGTTATTACTAAATTTGATTTTGATAACGATTCTAAAAACATTAAAGATAATTTTGAAGAATTAGAAGGTAAAACCGTAAAGATTGCAGGTAGAATTGTTGCCCGTCGTATTATGGGTAAAGCAAGCTTTGTGGGTCTTAAAGATAACACAGGCAAAATTCAACTTTACGTTCGCCGTGACGACGTTGGCGAAGACGTTTACGCAGGCTTTAAAAAGTGGGATATTGGTGACATTGTGGGTGTTGAAGGTATTGTATTCAAAACCCAAACAGGTGAAATTTCGGTTCACGCAACCGCTATTACCTTGCTTTCAAAGTCACTTCTTCCCTTGCCCGAAAAGTTCCACGGTCTTACTAATAACGACCTTCGCTTCCGTCAAAGATATGTTGACCTTATTATGAACGAAAACGTTAAGCGCAACTTTATTATTCGCGCTCAGTTCATTAAGTTTATGCGCAAATATCTTGACGATATGAACTATGTAGAGGTTGAAACCCCCGTACTTAACACTATTGTTGGTGGTGCTGCGGCTCGTCCCTTTATTACCCACCACAACACACTTAATATACCTATGTATATGCGTATCGCTACCGAGCTTCCCTTAAAGCGCCTTATCGTTGGCGGTATGGACCGTGTATACGAAATTGGTAGAATCTTCCGTAACGAAGGTATGGACCCGAAGCACAACCCCGAATTTACAACTGTTGAATTATACCAAGCTTATGCCGATTTCCACGATATGATGGATATTGCCGAAGGTATTATTTCGGGCGCTGCTAAGGAAATTCACGGCACTTACGAAGTTGAATGGATGGGCGAAAAAATCGACCTTACACCCGGCTGGCGCAGACTTACTATGGTTGATGCCGTTAAAGAATATGTTGGCATTGACTTTGGCGCAATTACCGACGATGAAGAAGCTGTAAAGGCTGCCGAAGCTATCGGCGTAGAACTCGCTGAAACTGCTGACAGAACTTGGGGTAACGCACTTTACGCTTGTTTCGACCAAAGGGTAGAAGAAAAACTCATTCAGCCTACATTTATTACAATGTACCCTGTTGAAGTTTCTCCCTTAACCAAGGCTTCACCCGAAGACCCACGTGTAACCGAACGTTTTGAACTTTTCATCTGCCATAGCGAGCTTGCAAATGCATACTCCGAACTTAACGACCCCATCGTTCAGCGTGAACGCTTTATGAAGCAACTTGAACTTCGTGAACGTGGCGACGACGAGGCAGAAATGCTTGATGAAGATTTCTTAACTGCTATGGAATACGGTATGCCCCCAACAGGCGGTATGGGTATCGGTATCGACCGTGCAGTAATGTTACTCACCAATTCTGATACAATTCGTGAAGTAATCTGCTTCCCCACAATGAAACCTTTAGACTAATAAACTTAACACCCTATGACCGTAAAAAGTCATAGGGTGTTTTTGTATATTGCATCAAAATAGACCTACAAATTGGAATTGGCAGTTCTATTTCAGTTCTACAAGCACTGCCTCTTCAATGGCAAAATAGTCCTCCGTATTGCTGCTGAGTCCGCTTGCCATCACAGCTTTTTGAAATGAAATATTTTCTATGTTGCTTAAATAAACATATGTGGTATCCTTAGCGGCATTAGGCATTCTTCCGCTAATTTCCAATCTATATTTGTATGTATATCCATCAAATTGCCATGTGCCATCTGACATTTCATAGTATGTTTTCATATTGCCTTCGATGGTGTTG
>JAZORK010000045.1:0-16023 GCA_045656485.1 Acutalibacteraceae bacterium
GTATGAGTCACTACGTCACCTTTGCATCTTACATCATTCTATTGCACAACACGAAATATCACTTGGAAAAGACCAAACAGTTGTAAGGATGCATCTTACTCGTGCAGTAGAGTGTGCTATAAAATCAGTTGGCATTAAATCACACAAACTTTCGTCACCGTTAGTATGTGGTTGGAAGGTATTCGATGCACCATCTGATAGTTTACAAATTCTCCAGTCACTAATAAAAGAATTGAAAAAGGATTGGTTTGATGAATACAAGCAAAATGATTGGTTTGTAGAATTAGTCGGAAAACTGGAAAGTGTTTGTTAAACTATTTGTCTTAATTCATTTTTATAAAACGAAATCCCCCTCTTTTGAGGGGGATTTTGGTTTATTACTTATCTTCAGTTTGTAAAGCAATTGCAAGGTCGTTTAGCTGAATTTCATCAACCAAACCGGGAGCGCCTGACATAAGTTCACTAGAGTTCGAAACCTTGGGGAAGGCAATAACGTCACGGAGTGAATCACAGCCTGCCATAATCATACAAAGTCGGTCAAGGCCGATACCCATACCACCGTGAGGTGGTGCGCCAAAGCGGAAAGCATCGGTTAAGAAGCCGAATTTTTCGTGTGCTTCTTCATCTGAAAGACCGAGTGCCTTGAACATTTTGCCCTGAAGTTCGGGGTCGGTAATACGGATTGAACCGCTTGACAATTCAACGCCGTTAAGCACCAAGTCGTAAGCCTTTGCGAATACCTTTTCGGGATTGGTGTCAAGATACTGTACACATTCATCCAAAGGTGAAGTGAATGGGTGGTGCATAGCATCCCAGTTGCCTGTGTCTTCGTTGTATTCGAAGAAGGGGAATTCGGTTATCCACAAGAAATTAAAGGTGTTGGGGATAATGTCAAGTCGTTTTGCAACGGTAAGACGTAAAGCACCTAAAACTGAAAGAGCTGTGCTCTTGCGGTCGGCAACGATAAGCACAACGTCGCCCTTTTCGGCGCCTACACGCTCGAGGATGGCGTTCATTTCGTCTTCTGTCATAAACTTAGAGAAGGAGCAGGTGGGAGCATCTTCTACCCAACGGATAAAGGCAAGGCCCTTAGCGCCGATACCCTTTGCTTCTTCGGTTAATTTGTCAATTTCCTTACGGGTGTAAACCGAAGCTGCATTTTTAGCATTGATAGCACGAACAGTACCACCGTTTTTAACTGTGTCGGCAAATACGCCGAAACCACAGTTTTCCACAATGTCCGACAAATCCTTAATCTTCATATCAAAGCGGGTGTCGGGCTTGTCCGAGCCGTAGTTGTTCATCGCATCGGTAAAGGTAAGGCGGGGAAGTGGTGTGGGGATATCCACATTTAATACTTCCTTAAATAAACGGCTTACATAACCTTCGGCAATGGAGAAAACGTCTTCCATTTCTACAAAAGACATTTCTAAGTCGATTTGTGTAAATTCAGGCTGACGGTCGGCACGTAAGTCTTCGTCACGATAACAACGAGCAATTTGCATATAACGGTCAAAGCCTGAAAGCATTAATAACTGCTTATAAAGCTGTGGTGACTGGGGAAGAGCAAAGAAGCTGCCCTTATGAATACGGGAAGGCACTAAATAGTCACGAGCGCCTTCGGGTGTGGATTTAATAAGGGTGGGGGTTTCAATTTCAATAAAGCCGTTTTCGTCAAAATAATCACGGGTAACCTTGGTTATTTTGTGGCGCATTAAAATATTGTTTTGAATACTCGGTCTTCTTAAATCAAGATAGCGGTATTTAAGGCGTAATTCTTCGTTTGCCTTGCTGTCGTTCAAAATTTCGAAAGGTGGAGTTTCACTCTTTCCTAAAATTTTAAGTGTGGTAACTTCGATTTCGATATCACCTGTGGGAATTTCGGTGTTTACTGAAGAACGCATACGAACGTTACCTTCAGCCATAACAACAAATTCACTACGTAGAGTGAAGGCTTTATCGAAAATTGCCTTATCGGTAGTGTCGTCAAATGCTAACTGAACAATACCTGTTCTATCCCTAAGGTCAACGAAAATAAGGCCGCCCAAGTCACGTTGGCGTTGCACCCAACCTGTTACAATAACTTTGGTGCCAATATCTTCTTTTCTAAGCGTACCGCAGTAGTGGGTGCGCTTTAATCCATCCATTCTGTCGAGTTTCAAGGTGGTAGCTCCTAATCTATAATAGAGTTTGTTAAATCATTGAATGCATTTTTATTTAATGCATTCAATAATTCATCAGATAAGTTATTGAGGCTAATTTCAGTTTGCTCGCCTGTTTGCATATTTTTAAGATTTGCTTTGCCGATTTCGAGTTCGTTATCGCCTAAAACCAAGGTGAAAGAAGCCCCGATTTTGTTAGCAAATTTCATTTGAGGTTTAAGACCCTTACCGCAAATATCGGTTTGAACCTTAAAGCCGTTGATACGCAAATTATTGCAAAGTTCGGTCGCTTTAAGAGAAGCATTTTCACCCATTGCGGCAATATAAAGGTCGCAAGTATTGGGTTTTGGTAATTCGGTGCCTTGGGCTTCAAGCACCATCATAAGTCTTTCAATACCCATAGCAAAGCCTAAAGATGCAGTCGGCTGACCGCCCATTTGGGCAATAAGACCATCGTATCTGCCACCGCCGCAAACTGTGCTTTGAGCGCCGATGTCACCTGATACAAACTCGAACACGGTGCGGGTGTAATAGTCAAGACCACGCACGATGTGGGGGTTTACAGTGTAGTCAATATTAGCAGCATCAAGGTGTTTTTTAACAGCCTTGAAGTGTTCTTCACATTCATCGCACAAATAGTCGATAACCACAGGGGCATTTTCGCAAAGTTCTTTACAAACGGGTGATTTACAGTCAAGAATACGCATAGGGTTGCGTTCAAGCCTGTCTTTACAGGTGCCGCAAAGGGTATCAATATTGGCTCTAAAGTATTCCTTTAAAGCGTTTTGGTAGTTTTTACGACATTCGGGACAGCCGATAGAGTTAATCTCTAAAGAGATTTTTTCAATACCAATATTGTTTAGCACTTGCTTTGCAAGGGCAATAACTTCGGCATCGGCATTGGGGGCGCTAGCACCCACACATTCAACACCGAACTGGTGGAATTCACGTAATCGGCCTGCTTGTGGCTTTTCATAGCGGTAGCAACCACCGATATAACAAACCTTTAAGGGTAAGGCACCGTTTAAAAGACCGTTTTCAATAACCGAGCGTACAACACCTGCGGTAAGCTCGGGTCTAAGGGTAATTGAACGGCCGCCCTTGTCATCAAAGGTGTACATTTCCTTTTGAACAACGTCGGTAGTGTCACCAACACTGCGTTTAAAAACTTCAGTATGCTCGAAAACAGGGACACGAATTTCACCGAAACCGAAAAGACGGGCAGTTTCAAGCATTTTGTTTTCAACAAATTGCCATTTGTAACTGTCAAGTGGCAATAAGTCATTAGTGCCTTTTACGGCACGGTTAATCTCAGACATAGTATTACTCCAAATTAGTGGTTAGATTTTACAATTTCACGCCAGTCAAGGTCGCCACGTTCAAGACCGTGGATAAGCACTTCTGCAGTTGCGATATTGGTAGCAACGGGAATGTTGTGAACGTCGCAAAGGCGTAAAAGGGCATGGTCATCAGGCTCGTTAGCCTTAGGGTTTAAGGGGTCACGGAACATTAAAAGCATATCAATTTCGTCACAGCCGATGCGCGAAACAATTTGCTGTGCGCCACCCTGCGAGCCGCTAAGGAAGCTGATGATGTTAAGACCAGTGGCTTCGGCAACGGTTTTGCCTGTTGTGCCCGTAGCAACAAGGGTGTGCTTGTTTAAAATACCGCAATAAGCAATACAAAATTGGGTCATAAGTTCTTTTTTGGCGTCGTGAGCAATTAGTGCAATGGTCATTTTAATATTCCTTTCAAATTTTTTTCAAAGAGGGCAATAAAATTTGTTCACCTAAAAGGCGTTTGGCAACGCGCATAAAGGCCGACATAGAATTGCCACGGGGTTTAAGTTTGTGCTTAATTGATAGCAGGTTTAATTCTTTTTGACGGGGAATTATCCCCAAAAGGCGCAAACCTGAGGTATCAATAATATCATCAATGCTTTTATAAATTTTACTTTTGGTTAATTTATAGTCAAAGCAGTTGAGAATAAGTCTGGATGGCACATCAATTTTTTCAAGCTGCCCCGAAACCACCGAAGCATCCCTTACGGATACAGGGTCGGGCAAAGCCACGGTTAAAAAAAGTGTGTCAGAAGGTAATGCGGTGTAAAGGGTAAAGTCAATCCCTGCGGGGAAGTCGAAAATAATAATATCATAAAGGGGTTTGATTTTTTCAATAAAAAGTGTGAGATTTTCGTTAGTTATAGTGCCTAAATCATTAGGGGCAGGGATAAGGTGAAGGTTAGGACTTTGGATTGTGGGATAAATAGCGTCCGAAAAGCTTTGTCCTGAAAGGATATCGCCTAAGTCGAAAACTATCGACTCGTCTACCCCGAGCATTATATCAAGGCAACGAAGTCCCTCATCCATATCAACAAGTAAAACATTGTAACCTAATTTGGCAAAAGCTAAAGAAAGGCCAACCGAAACGGTGGATTTCCCCACACCGCCTTTGCCTGACGTTACGGCGTAAACAGTACCCATATAGCACCTCACTTATAAAGATTATTTTAGCATAAATGGTTTATTTTGTCAATTAATCTAAAACAATAAAGGGTTTATCGTCCTTTTTGGTCGAATTGTCGGTAAAGAAGTAGGCATCAAGCATATCACGCACAACCGAACCTGCCGTAAAACCCGAAGAACCGTTTTCAAGCACAACGGCTATTGCAATTTCGGGATTGTCGAATGGGGCGAATGCTACGAATATACTATGGTCAGCAGCACCGTTAACCTGTGAAGTACCTGTTTTACCGCCAACCTTTATTTTATAATCACCCAAAGCGGCCTGACCGGTACCGTCTTCGGTAACCGAAAGCATACCTTTTTTAACGGCGGTTAAGGTATTTTTAGAAATAGTTATCTTATTTACTACTTCGGGTTTTAAGGTTTCGTAAGTATTTGAAAAATCGTAAGAGACGATTTTATTTATTAAACTTGCTTTGTAATGTGTACCACCGTTAGCAAGGGTGGCGGTGTAGTTTGCCAATTGTAGTGGCGTAAAGGCGTTCATCTGACCAATTGAAATTTGAAGGGTGGTACCGCCAACGTTATCATTTTCCGGCTCTAATAAAATGCCTCGGCTGTCGTCAACCTCTACCCCTGTTTTAACACCAAGACCAAACTGCTTAAAATAGTCGGTAAGGGAGGTAGCGCCTATTCTTTTACCCATTTCAAAAAAGAAGTAGTTACAGCTAAGCGCTAATGCATTATTAAGTGCTATAGGACCGTGGTAGTGAAGACATTTTGGCTTATAATCTGCAAAATAATCATAAGTTTGAACGCATTTTACGGTTTCACCCACGTTGTAAAGGTTATTTTCCATAGCCGCAATTGCAACGGCGGGTTTTATGGTAGAGCCAATAGGATAAACGCCGTGAAATGCTCTGTTTGTTAAGGGCTTTGCGGGGTCGGACTGTAGCTTGTCATAATTTTTATTCATAGTGGCAGAGTCGTAGGTGGGGTAATTGGCGGCGGCAAGAACCTTGCCTGTGTCTATATCAATAGCAACCGCACAACCCGCCTTACAGGTGCCACCCTGACTTTGAAGGCTTTTTACCTTTTCTTTAAGGGAGTTTTGTGCTTTTTTTTGCAGGTTTTTGTCAAGTGAAAGCATAACTGTTTTGCCGGCAATGGGTTCTTTAGTAACCTCGCTTGAAATTATATCACCCTTAGCGTTAAGGTAGTAGGTGATTTCACCGTCAATGCCACGCAAATAGTCTTCTGCCCATTTTTCAATACCGCTTTTGCCAACCTTATCGTTATAAGAGTAGCCTTTCTCCTTGTATTGGTCCCAGTCTTCCTGGAAAATGGGACCTACTGTGCCAATAAGGTTTACAGCAAGGGTAGTGTCGGTATATTCTCTAAAAGGAGCGACCTCAATAGTTACACCGTTTAAGGCATACGAACTTTCGGAAACCTTGCGCATAAGCTCGGTAGAAACATCTTCAGAAAAGGTGAAGGGGTATGAAATAGAGAAGTCAGCAATTTGCATACTGTACCTAACACCCATTATTTTGCGCTGCTCACTTTTGGAATAGTCTTCAAGTTTATATTTTTCAACCATTGCATCAAAGCAGTTTTGGGCGGTGGCATAGTGTGCAAGTCCTAAGGTTGTAAGCATTTTTTCGGTGTCTTCACCCTTTTTAAAACCGTAGGGTGATTTGCGGCTTAAGGGTAACTCGTCTACCCAGTCGGTATCATATTTTTTGCAAAGCTTTGTAAGGGCTAGGATAATATCGTTTAAATCTTCCTTTACATAAGCCTTGTTAAAAACTATGTTATAGCCGTCACGGTTAATAGCAATCTGCCTGCCGTAGCAGTCAAGAATTTCACCACGGGGTGCTTTTATAACGGCGGTGCGTGTATGGGTAGCGCCGTTCGCACTTTGACCTGTATATTCGTCCGAGTTCAAAACCTGTATAAAATAGGCACGGGCTGAAAATAAAACCAAAGCAATTATTGATAAAACACATAAAAAGGTAGTGGTAAAGGGTGTTTTCTTCTTAAAGGGCAATTTTAAAAATCCTTCCTATTCAGAGGTTGTTTTGTGAAAATACCTATATAGGTAATAAAACGGTATTATGAATACTGCACTTAAAACAGCACTGGGGAATGCGTATTTTAAAAGATAAATAAGACTGTCATTAAGGGTAACATTGTTGTTGTGGAAGCATAACCAAAGCGCTATAAAGTAAGCCGAGCAGCTTATTAGTGAAAGCACACAGGCTGACTGGATATTTTTGTTAAAAATATTGCTTGATGCCACCGAAACAAATGTGGCTATTATTAAAAGCAGTATTGCGTTAAAGCAATATGCGCCAACAACGCAAGAGTCCATAAAAATACCGCAAACAAGACCTAAAACCGCACAGGATATAGGTGAATGAAAAAAAGAAAAGGCGGTAATCAGCGGTAAAATAAGTAACGGTGTGACGCCCTTTATAGAAAGGTTCAAGATGCCAGTATAATAGCATAACAACACAAGGGCAAAAATAAGTATGTTAAGTATTAAAATCAGGGGATGTTTCTTTTTATGCATATTATTTGTCCTTTGAGCTTAAAATGCTTCCCTGACCTTTAAAATCGGTAATAATCATAACGTTGCGTATAGAATCAATATCTACAAAAGGCTTTACCGAAGCAAAAAGTGAGGTGTTATAACGGTCGTTAGAAATAGTTTCAATAGTACCTATAAGTAAACCCTTGGGGAACACGCCCTCACCCGATGTGATTACATAGTCACCTACGGCCACCTCGCATGAACGGGAGAGATTTTGAAATTTGGTATAACCGCCTTTGGTGATTTCGAGTGAGCCTGAAATTATGCCCGAGTCGTTGGTACGGTTATCGAGTGCGCCAAGCTTTATATCGGGACTTAAAATGGTGGTTACCTTTGAGGTTGTAAGACCCACCTCGCTAACGTAGCCTACAAGACCCGCATCGGTTATAACGGGGTCGTGGGCTGAAATGCCATCGTGCGAACCTTTATTTATAACAAAGCCTTTATATGGGTCGGCGGGGTCTCTGGAAATTAAGGTTGCATCGGCAAACTTAAAATCGGGGTTTTGGTCCTTTATATCTAAATAGTCCTTATAAAATTTGTTTTCTTCACTAATTTTTTCATAATCGGCAAGCTGTTCACGAAGCTCGTTTATTTGGGATTCAAGCTCGGTATTTTGTAGCATGGCTTGGTTGTTGCTATCCAAATTTTTCGAAAAATTTGAAAAAGCGGTAGAAATTGCGGATGCCGCCGAGCGTATAGGTGCAGTAATAGTGCCCACAATGTTTGATTGCGGGGATATAGATTTACCTATTATTGAAAAAATTACCGAAAGGGTGATTAAGGCTATTAAAATTGTTAAAATAACTTTAAACTGTCTGCTGCGAAAGAAAAAACGCATTTATTTGTCTCCAATTATCTAAATCTTTTTCCTCTGCGGAAGGAATAGTTATCAAATCCACTGTTTGCTTCAAGGCGTTTTGCGGTGCCTAAAACAACACAGTCCAGCGGGGAAGCGGTAACAGTAACAGGCATACCTGTTTCTTCGGCAATAAGCTCGGCAAGGCCACGAAGTAATGCACCGCCGCCTGTTAAGGTAATGCCACGGTCAATAATATCAGCCGCAAGTTCGGGTGGGGTTTTTTCAAGGGTAAGGCGGATTGTATCAATGATTTGTGAAATGGTGTCCGCCATAGCGATGCGTACTTCTTCAGAAGAAATTGTAATATTCTTGGGCAAACCGTCTACCTGGTTTCTACCTTTTATTTCGATGCTTTTTTCATCTTCATAAGGTTTGGCAGAGCCGATTTCAATCTTAATTTGTTCGGCGGTACGTTCACCGATGAGTAGGTTGTGCTTTTTACGAACATAGTTGATTATAGCTTCATCAAGGTCGTCACCTGCAACACGAATTGACTGTGCAGTTACAATATCACCAAGCGATATTACGGCAACCTCACTTGTGCCGCCGCCAATATCAACAATCATATTACCGGTAGCGTCCCCTACGGGTAAGCCTGCGCCAACGGCAGCTGCCATAGGTTCTTCTATAAGGTCAATATCGTAAGCGCCTGCCTGCTTTGCGGCATCGTAAACTGCACGACTTTCAACCTCGGTAACGCCCGAGGGAATGCATATAACCATGCGAACACGTGAAAAGAAGGGGCCTTTAAGTGCTTGTTTAACAAAGCGCTTAAGCATTGCGGCAGTAACATCAAAGTCGGCAATAACACCGTTTTTTAAGGGGCGAACAGCCACAATAGAACCGGGGGTACGGCCTATCATATCCTTTGCTTCCTGACCTACTGCTCTAACAGCATCGTTTCTTATATCGTAAGCCACAACCGAGGGCTCTCTCATAATAATGCCTTTACCTTTAAGGCAAACTAAAGTATTTGCGGTGCCAAGGTCAACACCAATATCTCTTGTAAACATATATTTTCTCCGTTCTTATGGTACTATAAATGTGATGGCATTTTGAAGGTTGATTATTTCAATTTTACCGTTACTTTCAGCAAATTCACCGTCAAGGGTCCAAGGAAGATTTTCCTCGGTTTCAATGGTAAGGTTTCGTGTTTTGAAAAATTCAATACCCTCACGGTTAAATTCGTGTTTTAAAATGCCGTCAATAATGGGTTGAAGCTTTAAAACGTTGTCGGGGTTTTTAATAAGAAAAACTTCAAATTCGCCATCGTTTAATTCTATAGGTGTTTTATCGTATTTAACGATACCGCCAACCGACATAGAGTTGGAAATTGCGCCGAAAAGGAAGTCGCCCTCGATTTCGCCGTTGTCGTGTATGCATTTAATGTGAATGGGTTTTATAGCGGCAAGGCTTTTAATACCTTCAAAAAAGTATGCAGTTTGACCTAAAACGTTTTTAACATCCTGAGGTACTGAATACGAGGCAGAGGTAAATGCGCCGAAGGATGCGGTGTAGGAAAAATATTTATTTTGGAATTTACCAATATCAAGCTTTACCTTTTTGCCGCCTATAATATCTTTAGCGGCGGCTTCAATATTGCGGGAAATTTGCAATCCACTTGGCCATTCCTTAAGGGTGCCTGGTGGAATAAATCCTAAAGGAATTTGCAATCCCGATTGCATAATACCTGTTATTACTTCGTTTAAGGTGCCGTCACCACCGCAGACTACAATGATTTCATAGTCGTTTTCGGAAAGCTGTAAAACGTAATTGGTAGCATCACCCTGTGATTTTGTGGGGTAAACGGTTACGGCATAATCTGCTGCGGATAAAACCTCAACCACATTTAAAAGCTCGGTGTACATTTTAGCACGGCCTGAACAGGGGTTAACTATTAACAGTAACTTTTTTAGAGTCATGATATCCTTCCTCAGTTTAGGTAATTAATTGGCAAGGTGGCAGTAGCATTAAGTGAAGAGTCACCCACGTTGCCGCTTTCATATTCGTAAATTGCTTGTGCGCCAACCATGGCGGCATTGTCACCGCAGTATTTAAGCGGTGGGTAGTAAAGTGAGTAGCCTTTAGCCTTACATTCACTTTCAAAGCGTGAACGAAGCTCACTATTAGCCGAAACACCGCCGGCTAAAACGATTGTTTTATAACCAAATTCCTCTGCGGCGACAAGGGTTTTATCAATTAGCATATCACAAACCCTTTGTCTTACAGTAGCACAAACTACAGGTACGTCTACTTCTTCACCTTTTTGGGTGGCGTTGTGAACAAGGTTTAAAACTGCCGTTTTAAGACCCGAAAAACTGAAATCGTATTTAGTAGTGCTAACCTTTGGGTAGGGAAGCGGATATTTTTTATTATCTGCCGTAGTGGCAATTTTATCAAGATTAACTCCACCAGGGTAAGAAAGACCCATACAGCGTGCGGTTTTGTCAAAGCATTCGCCTGCGGCATCGTCAAGGGTGCCGCCTATAATGTTAAAGTCGGTGTAATCACTAACTTCGCAAAGCACAGTATTCCCGCCCGAAACCAAAAGGCACAAAAATGGTGGCTTTAAATCAGGGTGGGCAATATAATTTGCCGCAATGTGCGAACGTAAATGGTGAACAGGAATAAGGGGAACATTAAGGCTAAGTGCCAACCCCTTAGCAAAGTTTACACCCACAAGCAAAGCACCAATAAGACCGGGTGCAAAGGTGACTGCAACGGCATCAATATCATTATATGTCAAGTTGGCATCGCTTAAAGCCTTTTCGCAAACCTGTGATATTGCTTCGGCGTGACGGCGAGATGCAATTTCGGGCACGACACCGCCGTAAATTTTATGTTCTTCTATTTGGGTTGCTATAACGTTTGAAAGCACGGTGCGGCCTTCTACAATAGCAACCGATGTTTCATCGCAAGAGCTTTCAATAGCTAAAATTTTCAAGTTAATCAAACCTTTTTGTCATAATAAGGGCGGCTTCGGTGGGGTGGGTGTAAAAGTTTTTGCGTTTACCCTCTACCTTAAAGCCTAATTTTTCGTAAAGTGAAATAGCGGGGTTGTTACTTTCTCTTACTTCAAGTGAAATAAAGGAAAGGCTGTTTTGCTTAGCAAAGCCGAATAAGTTTTCAAGCAAAGCGGTTGCAACTCCCATATTTCTAAATTCGGGAAAAACGGCAATGTTGGTGATGTAGCCTTCGTCAATTATTGCCGAAATACCAACATAACCTAAAACTGCGCCGTTTTTTTCTGCCACAAAGAAGCGTGTGCCTGTTTTATAGGCATCGGTAATAGTTTGCTCACTCCAAGGAGTAGAAAAACAAATTTCTTCAAGCCTTGCTATATCTTTTATGTGGCTGTATTCGATGCTTATAACCTTTAATGGTGGAAACAACAAATCAAGCTGTTTTATAATTTCATCACGACACTTACGGTAAACTGTAATATCACAACCGTAAGGGTCGGGAATACCGTCGCCTAAAATTTCTGCAGTAACGCCAATACTTTCCAAGATCTGCTTATGCGACGGTGACATACAAATTATTTTATCCGCCCAAGAAACCAATTCTTTTGAAATAGGTTTAGAAATGTGTTGGCTTTTGTCAATGCCGATTTCCGCCAAGGCTAAATTAGAATTTTGCGAAATAGGCAGCCCACCTTCACTCAGCCCACAACTTGTAACGTTTAAGTCTTTATGAGTATGGCTTAAATACCCTTCGGCTATGGGGCTTCGGCAGGTGTTGCCTGTGCATACAAATAAAATGTTCATTATTTTTTACTTTCTAACCAGTTTTTGCCGTATGCCGCATCGGCAGTAAGTTTAACGCTTAAATTAGCGGCGTTTTCCATTTCTTCTGCTAAAAGTTTGGAAACTAGCTCGGCATCCTTTTCATCGCATTCAACTATAAGTTCGTCGTGTACTTGCAAAATAAGGTGTGCTGAGGGAATTTCGCTTTCAAGACGCTCAAAAACCTTTATCATAGCAAGCTTTATAATATCGGCGGCGGTGCCTTGAATGGGAGCATTTCTTGCAACCCTTTCACCAAAGGCACGGAGCATACCGTTAGAGCTTGCAAGCTCAGGCAAATAACGGCGGCGACCGAAAAGTGTGGTAACGTAGCCGTTAAGCTTAGCATCATTAATAGTATCTTCCATATATTTTGCAACTTGCGGGTAGGTTGCTAAATAGGATTTTATATAATTATCGGCTTCCTTACGGGTAACGCCAATATCTTTTGCAAGTGAAAATGCACCGATACCGTAAACAATGCCAAAGTTTACCGCTTTTGCACGGCTTCGCATAACGGGGGTGACCATATCTATCGGCATACCGAAAACCTGTGCCGCAGTAGCGGTGTGAATATCGGCTCCGCTTTCAAATGCCGAAATCATATTTTCATCACCTGACATACTCGCAAGCACGCGAAGTTCAATTTGCGAATAGTCGGCATCTACCAACACCTTGCCTTCTTCGGCAACAAAGAATTCACGAAGTCGTTTACCTTCATTAGTTCTTACGGGAATATTTTGCAAATTGGGTTCTAATGAACTTATTCTACCTGTTCTTGCTTCGGTTTGGTTAAAGGTGGTGTGGATTCTGCCATCATCGGCAATACAGGTTTGCAAACCGTCGGTATAGGTGGATTTGAGTTTAGAAAGCTTTCGGTATTCGAGTAATAGCGACACCGCAGGGTGCTTGTCCTTTAAATCTTCCAAAACTTCGGCGTTGGTGCTGTAACCGCTTTTGGTTTTCTTCTTTGCGGGAAGTCCTAATTCTTCAAATAAAGCCACGCCTAACTGCTTGGGTGAGTTAAGGTTAAATTCGTAACCTACAAGGTTGTAAATTTCAGTTTGTATTTTTTGGGTGCGGTCGCCGAGTTCCATAGACATATTGACAAGTCCTTGCTTATCAACCTTAAAGCCACGAAGCTCCATATCACCTAAAACCTTGGCAAGCGGTAGTTCAATATTGTGTAATAATTCTAACTGACCGCTTTTACTAAGTTCGTTTTCTAATGTTTTGCAAACACTACTGAAAAGACAGGCGTTTTTAACAAGTTCATCGGCGTCTCCCTTGATTTCGGGTAATTCAGCTGAGTATTCAGCAAAAAGTCGGTCGGGCGCATAGGAAGATGCAGACGGATTACAAAGGTAAGCCGCAAGTAAAGCGTCAAAGCTTACGTTTAGTATACCGCCAAACTGTTTATAAATATTTTTATAATCGTAAACGTTTTTTAAAATTTTGTCGTTTTCAAAAATTTGCTTTATGGTGTTTTGGTCACATTTGAAAACATAATCACCACTAACCACTGCATAGCTATCGTTTTCGCAATAAATAGTTGCGGTATCGGTTAATTTGGGAGTATCACTAACAATAATTGTGATTTGCTCTGTTTGAGCTTCTACAGAGGGGGTGTTATCCGCCTTTAAACCCATTTTGTCAAGCAGTTTAAAAAACTCAAGCCTTGTCATAAGACGGGCAAGGTCGGGTTTGTTCATGGGTTTAGTTTTATAATCTTCTATACTTTGGTTTATGGGGGCGGTTTTGCAAATTCTGCCTAAGTCACGGCTTAAAAATGCGCTGTCTTTACCCGCTAAAAGTTTATTTCTAACCCCATCTTTAATATCAAGCGTTTCAATATTTTCGTAAATATAGTCAATATTATGAAAACGGGAAAACAAGTCGGTTGCGGTTTTTTCTCCAACACCTGCAACACCTGGGATATTATCCGATGAATCGCCTTGCAATGCCTTTAATTCGATCATTTCATCTGGGGTAAGACCGTATTTTTCGAATAAAGCCTCTTTATTGTAGTTTATAATTTCGGGTTTGCCCATTTTGGTAGCGGCAAGAAGCACCCTTGTACTATCCGAAATTAACTGCAAAGAGTCACGGTCGCCTGTTGAAATAACACATTCGTTACCGCTTTGCTCACAAGCGTATGCTAAAGTACCTAAAATATCGTCAGCTTCATAGCCTTCACACTCAATACAGGTGTAGCCTGCAAGTGTTAGCCATTCCTTTAAAATGGGCATTTGGCTTCTGAGTTCTTCGGGCATACCTTTACGGCCTGCCTTATATTCGGCAAACATTTTATGGCGGAAAGTGGGGGCTTTGAGGTCAAACGCAACAGCAACACCGTCGGGGTTTTCAAGTTCTTCCAAACGGTGTAAAATATTTATAAAACCATACACCGCGTTGGTGTATTGGCCGTCTTTTGTGGTTAAAAGCTTTATGCCGTAAAAGGCACGGTTTATAAGGCTATTACCGTCAATAGCAAGTAATTTCAAGCCAAAATCCCCCTAATATTATATATAAATAAATATACATAATAAATTATAACACTAAATAATCAATATGTCACTAAAAAATTGAAAATTTTTTACTTTTTTAGCAAAAAAATAAAGCGCCAAGCATTAAAAACTTGGCGTTTTAAGGTTAAAACTTTTCGATTCCTACTAGTAGTCCACCCTTTTCGGCATAGAAGCTGCAAAGTGCGCGGCAAGAGTAAATTTTTGTTTTAATATTGGGCATAACTTTAAGTATTTTTTCTTGAAGTTTAAGGGCGGCGTTTTGGTTAAAGCAATGGGCTATGTAGACCTTGCCGTTTTCGCAACCTACATTCTTTAAATAATCGGTTATATAGTTTAGCGCTTTTTCTTCACCACGGCATTTTGCAAGGGGTTCAAGAGTACCAACGGCACTTGCTCTGCCCACGGCACGAATACCCAAAAGACCTGCCGCTTTGGCTGAAATTGCGCTAACTCTGCCATTGTTTGCCAAATTTTTCATCGATTCAAGCATAAATAAAAGGGCGGTAGATTTTGTGTATTCGGTAATTTTTTCACAAATTTCTTCAAAAGAAAAACCTTCTAAAATAAGTTCTTCCAACTTTTCGGCAATAAGGCGGAGTTCAGGCCCTGCTGAAAGTGAATCTATAACAAAAACCTTACGGTCTGGATGTTTTTCTAGGTAAAGCTCCTTTGCGGTTATGGCGGCATTATAACTTCCCGAAAGGTTGCTTGTAATGGTTATGCAAAATATATTTTCACTGTCACCAAAAGCGGTTAGCCAATCTTCAGGGTTGGGGCAGGATGTAGAAGATTTACCCTTATAGTTTAAAAGATAATCGACCATTTCTTGCAAAGACACATTTTCGTCGTCAACAAACTCTTTGTCGGCGGTTATAATTTTAAGCGGTGCCGATGCAAAGGGAACGGTTGAAAGTTTTAATAAATCGGCGGAAGAATCGGCAATAATTTTAATTTTAGACATAATGACTCCTTTGGTTAAAGTTTATACTTTTAAAGTATAGGCAAAATTTGAATTAATACAATGAAATTATTTAAAATAAACTATAATCTTCAAATTCGGCAGTAGAATTTGCGAGTTTCAAACTCTACTGCGAGTAGAAAAAGCTTAAAATAAGTCAATTTACCTAATGAAAATGCCTATATGATGTAAGATTAGTTGCTAAAAGGCTTTTTAGCCTAATATTACGCCAAGGAGTTTTATTTTAT
Source organism: Acutalibacteraceae bacterium (assembly GCA_045656485.1). Taxonomy (GTDB): domain Bacteria; phylum Bacillota; class Clostridia; order Oscillospirales; family Acutalibacteraceae; genus UBA737. Next base: position 15,605 of record JAZORK010000045.1, read on the forward strand.
AGCGAAAACCGCCGGAATATATGAAAGGTATATTTGAAAATTATTTTTCATACAATTAATTAGTCCGTTTAGGAGTTGATTGTATGAGCTACATAGGAACCGATAGAGCTGTTATTTTGGGTGAATATATTTTAGATACGGGTGCGACTGTCAGGGCTGCTGCCAAGGTTTTTAAAATAAGCAAATCTACCGTACATAAGGATGTTACTGAAAGGCTTATGCAGGATAATCCGCAACTTTATAAGCAGGTTAAAGCAGTATTAGAGAAAAATAAGCAAGAAAGGCATATTAGAGGGGGATTGGCAACCCGAAAAAAGTATAAGGGTATTTAATATTAAAAGAGGGAGTTTATCCTTTTGGATAGACTCCCTCTTTTCTGTTTTTAAAGATTAATCTACATAATACACTTTTGCATCTTT